>JBAVXA010000201.1:0-8738 GCA_049698095.1 Burkholderiales bacterium | reverse complement strand
CCATTTGCCGGCTACCGAATGCGTCTTCGATCGTTGTCGTCATCGATACAGCATTTCCGGCGCCATCGACGATACTGATATGGCTGGTGGAATTGAATTCCAGCGCATTATCGTCGGCACGGGAAATTTTTTCTGCAGCGACATCGCCCGGTTGTGCATTACCCATGGATTTCTCAGGCTGTATCAACGCCGCGCGCTGCGCCAGATACGCAGGGTCGAGTAAGCTGGCTACCGGCACCTTGACGAAGTCGCCATCGGCCGCGTAACGCGCACGGTCGGCATACGCGAGTCGCCCTGCTTCACTTATCAAATGGACTGCGCCTGAAGAAGCGGGCCGCACGGAAGCGAGATCAAATCTTTCCAATATGCCGAGCAATTGCAACAGCGCGATCCCGCCGGAACTCGGCGGCGGCATGCTGCAAATCCTGTATGCACGATACCTGGCGCATACCGGCTCGCGTTCTATTGCGCGGTAGTTACGCAAATCGTCGAGCGACAAGGCGCCGGGATTCTGTTTGGCATTGGTTACCGCCTGCACAATATCGCGCGCAATATTGCCGCCATAAAAATCACCGACGCCGTACCTCGCCAGCTCGCGCAGAGTTTCGCTAAGTATTTGATTATATTGTTGTTTTTTAATCGGGAGTGGTGCGCCGTCGGGTGTAAAGAAATAGCGCCGCGCCGCTTCATTGCCTGCAAGAAAATTATCTTTTGCAATCAGTTGATGCAGCCGCGGCGAAACGGCGAAGCCGTGCCGCGCTAAACGGATTGCTGGCTGAAATAATTTTCCCCAGGGCAATTTTCCGTGGCGTGCATGCGCCATTTCCAGCATGCGCAATAATCCGGGCACGCCTACGGCTTTGCCGCCGACCACCGCATCATAAAATTTCGCGGGCTTGCCGTCGGCGTCGAGGAACATATCGGCGGTTGCTGCCTGTGGCGCAGTTTCGCGCCCGTCGTATGCGACAAGATTTTTGGTCTTGGCATCGTAGTGAAGCAAAAACGCTCCGCCGCCAATACCGGAGGATTGCGGTTCGACCAGATTCAGCACCATCTGTACGGCGATGGCGGCATCGACTGCGCTTCCGCCGCGCAACAATATTCTATATCCGGCGTCGACCGCCAGCGGATTGGCGGCAACGACCATGAATTTTTTTGCCGTAACCGCTTGCTTGTCTTGACGGCCGGTTGCGGATTCCGGCGCTTGGGGCAAATCTCTTGCTGTGGCGGGCGCGATGCATGCGAACAGAAGCACGCACGCTAGAGCGCGCCCATTTTTACCCTCCATCAACTTATCCTTTAAGCCATGCATCACGCCATTTTGCGCTTTGGCCGGCCGGCTTTTCTTCCAGATTGAGCGTGCAGGTATCTTTTGGCGCAGCTTGAAGTGTGACATCGAAGGCCATGAGTTCGTCGCGGCGGAACGCCAGCATGACGACGGTGTCGCCCGGCGCTTTTCGTCCGAGGACCTTTTCCAGCGACTTGGCTTGAACGCGCAAGCCGTCGACGGCGATAATACTATCGTCTGCAGACAGCCCGGCTTTTTGTGCAGCGCCGCCTTCGTAGACCTGTTGCAGCCGCGCTTCATTGCTGCCGGAAATTTTTGCGCCAAGCGAGACGCGAACCCGCGGATCTTTACTTACCGGTTTTCCGCCTTTGTCGCCGTCGCTGTCCGCGGCACGCAATTCGTAGTCCACACCGAATTCGGACAACCATTTCTCCAGCGGCAAATCGCCCGTTCCGCGAACTGCGTTTTCGAAAAACGCTTTCAGGTTCAGGCCGGTCACTTTTTGCGCCAGTTTCTCAAATCCATCCTCCGGCACACCGATACCTTTTGTGCCGAAATCATCCCACAGCGTGCGCATCACGTCATCGAGCGATTTTCTGTTCCTGGTTTCATGTCGGATCAGCAAGTCGAGCGACAATCCTACCAGCGAGCCTTTGGCGTAATAGCTCACTCCGGCGTTCAGGGAGTTTTCGTCCGGACGATAGAATTTCGTCCATGCGTCGAACGACGATTCTGCCAAGCTTTGTTTAAATCGACCGTGAGTGCGCAGCACACGCGTGATCGTCTCTCCAATCAATTGCAGATAGACTTGCGGCGAAATCAAGCCGCAGCGTACCAGCACCAGATCGTCGTAGTAAGAAGTAAAGCCTTCGAACATCCAGAGCAGGCTGGTGTAATTTTCGCGCGTCAGGTCGTAGGGCTGAAACGCGGCGGGCATTATACGCTTGACATTCCAGGTGTGAAAATATTCGTGGCTCACCAGTCCAAGTAAATTGCGATACTGTTCGCTGATTTCTTGCTGATCCTTTTGTGGCAGGTCATCGCGGCTGCAAATCAGCGCGGTACTGGCGCGGTGCTCCAGCCCGCCGTAACCCTCACCCACAGCGGTCACCATAAATATATAGCGGCTCATCGGGGGTTTTTCACCGTCATGGAAAAAATCGATCTGATATTCGCAGATCTTTTTTACATCGCGCGCCAGACGATCCAGATCGGCATCGTGGACCCCGGTGACGGCGATATGGTGCGCCACGCCGCCGGCACGGAAACTCACCAGGTCAAAATCTCCCATCTCAACCGGATGGTCGATCAGTTCGTCGTAGCTTTCCGCCTTGTATGCGCCAAAGCCGAATTCCTTTGCGCCGTCGCGCGCCATGGCCGTTGCGACGCGCCACGGTTTATATTGCTTCCCTGCTGGCGGCTCAATTTCAACTGTATGAACCTGGTGCTCAAATCCGTGCGCCATGAGAAATACGCTGGTGCCGTTAAAAAATCCATGCGTCGTGTCCAGATGCGCCCCGCGTACCGACAAATCCCACGCATATACTTCATAGGTCAGCGTTAATGCGCCTTTGCATGGCGCACATTGCCAGGTATGTTTATCCAGTTTGATCACTTTTACCGCTTTGCCCTGGCAGCTGGCTTTGAGCGTGACAACATGCCGGGCAAATTCGCGTATCAGGTAACTGCCGGGTATCCACGCGGGCAGAGATAATACCTGTCCGCGCGCGGCCGGTCTGGCAACCGTGCAGGTCACCGCAAACAGGTGCGCCTCCGGATTCTTCGGAACGATTACGTAATGAACAGCGTGAGTTGATGTCATTTGACAGGTGGCGCGCCAGTAATTTGATTGCATTTTACTTGCAAGGCGCCATTCCGCCTAGCAATATAACTGGATGATTTATATTAAATAATTTGTAAATGATAATTACTGCTTGACATCACATAACTATGTGACTAGTCTTATAGGCATGAATAAAAACTATATGCGCGCTATTCCAAGGGAATGGCGAAATATCGCCAAGTTATTCACCGCGCTGGGTGACGAACATAGACAGCGAATTCTGCTAACGTTCGAGCCGGGAGAGCGACTCAACATTTCGGAAATCGTCGATGTTTCAACATTATCGCGTACCGCGGTGTCTCATCACCTTCGGGTTTTGCGCGAATCCGGTGTTCTCGATAGCGTTAAAGTCGGCAAGGAGGTGTATTTTAGCCTCAACAAAGACCTACTCATCGAATCGCTTGCCACAGTTTTGGAATACATAAGACGAAATACCTGATTGCCCCTCGACGGATCGGTTACTTTTTCCAGCGTCCGGAAATGCAACGCATCCATCATTTATGTAACCGCCGTAAGAATAATTACGACGATATAGTGCGGTGAGATATGCTTTTCGAACCTTACGAGAACCCGCAATGATTCACCGCCAGCGGCGGTTTCAATCCAGAAAAGGCAGAACTATTACTTGCCATGATCGCTTTCAATGACATTCATACATAGGTCTGCGTCGGGGGAACGTACAGTATGAACCGGCGCGAATTTTTGCATGCCGCTGGAATTTCCAGCCTTTTGGCGGCCGGCATCTCAGGCTGCGACTACTCCTTCGAGGACGGGTTTTTTAATCCATGCCTCGCCCGCCTGCCCAAACACATAACGGATAACGATTTCGTCAAAGCAGCGTGGAGCGGCATTGACGCGGCAAAAATGTGGGACAGCCACGCGCATCTGGTCGGCGTGGGCGACAGCGGCTCGGGCGCATGGGTCAATCCGTCGATGGAAAGCCTGCTCAATACCAAACAATATGTGCAGCGGTTGTTCTACCTCAACGCCGGCTGCACCCACGAAGCGAAAACACGCGTCGACCAGAGCTATATCGAGCGGCTGCACAATCTACTCGACGGTCTACGGCCCGGTGCGAAACTGCTGTTGTTCGCATTTGATTACCAATATACGGAAACGGGCGACATCTCGCGTGATCATTCCACTTTTTACTTACCCAACGAATACGCCGCAAAGACCGCCGCGCTGTATCCACAATATTTTGAATGGGCAGCGTCGATCCATCCTTATCGCAAAGATTGTGTTGAAGCTTTGGAACAAGCGGTCAAACAGCGCGCGCGTGCGGTGAAATGGTTGCCTGCCGCTCAGGGCATGAATCCGTCTTCAGCCTTATGCGACAAGTTTTTTTCCGCCTTGGTCCGGCACAAGTTGCCGCTGATCACCCATGCGGGAGAAGAAAAAGCCGTGCATGGCGGCGACACCCAGGCGTACGGCAATCCGTTACTGTTGCGCCGCGCGCTCGACCATGGCGTGCGTGTAGTGGTTGCCCATTGCGCATCCCTCGGCCAGGATCGCGATCTCGACCTCGGCGCAAACGGCCCTTACGTGAACAGCTTCGAATTATTCGCTCGCCTGATGGACGACGCAAAGTACGGCAAGACCCTGCATGGCGATATTTCCGCCGTAACGCAGCTTAACCGCGCCATCGACGTATTAAAGAGGATCATTGAACGCAGCGATTGGCATGGCCGCTTACTGAACGGTTCCGACTATCCGATTCCCGGCGTCATGCCCTTATATTCGATCGAAAATATGCTGCAGGAAAAAATGATCACCAAGCCAATTGCGCCCGTTTTGCGCGAAATTCGTAAACACAATCCTTTGCTGTTCGACTTTGTGCTCAAACGCCATTTACAATCGAATGGCAAGCAATTGTCGGCGCGCATATTCGAAACCCGTCCATTTTTCGAAAGCATTACATGAGCCGACCCAACCAATTCTCCTTGCTCGCACAGAAGCGCTTTGCACCGTTTTTCTGGACGCAATTTTTCGGTGCGGGAAATGACAATATCTTCAAGTTTGCCTTTACCGTGCTGGCAACCTACCATGCGGCCGAGTGGGGAAATTTGGATCCGAAAAGTGCCGGCGCAATTATCGGCGGCGTTTTTATTCTGCCGTTTGTTTTTTTCTCGGCGACATCGGGTCAGCTCGCCGACAAACTGGAAAAATCTTCGCTGATTCGTTTTGTGAAGAATTTTGAAATAGCCGTCATGGCGATTATTGCTCTAGGTTTTTTCAATAAAAACATATACTTACTGTTTACAGGCGTTTTCCTCATGGGTCTGCATTCGACCTTGTTCGGCCCGGTGAAATACGCTTATTTGCCGCAGCATTTGCGCGAGCACGAATTGACCGGCGGCAACGGCATGGTCGAGATGGGAACTTTCGTGGCGATTCTGCTCGGCACGATGTTAGGCGGCGCGCTGGTCGCGATTCCCGAAACCGGCGCACATTACGTCGCTGCAGTGTCGGTGTTCGTTGCGATTATCGGTCGTGTATCCGCCGGCCTCGTGCCTCACTCGCCGGCTTCCGATCCGGCGCTGAAAATCAATTGGAATCCGTTTTCCGAAACCTGGCGCAATTTACACATTGCGAAACAAAATCGCACAGTGTTTTTGTCGTTGCTGGGGATTTCCTGGCTGTGGTTTTTCGGCTCTATCTTTCTGACGTCGTTTACCGGCTTTGCGAAAACGGTTCTCGGCGGCTCGGAAAGCGTCGTGACGTTGCTACTCGCCCTGTTTTCCATCGGCATCGGCATCGGCTCCTTGTTATGCGAAAAACTCTCCGGCAGCAAAGTTGAAATCGGACTGGTTCCCTTCGGTTCCATCGGCATGACTGTGTTCGCCGTGGATTTATATTTCGCCAGCCGTAACCTGCAGCCCGTTGCGGTGATCGGTGCGGCGGAATTCATCATGCAATGGCCGCACCTGCGCGTGATGGCCGACTTATTCTTGCTGGCGATGTTCGGCGGATTTTTCAGTGTGCCGTTGTATGCGCTGATCCAGCAGCGCTGCGAGCCGGCGTACCGCGCGCGGGTCATCGCGGCGAATAATATTCTCGGCGCCATCTTCATGGTTGCAGCATCCATCATGGCCGCTGCGCTCGCGATGGCCGGCTTCACTCTGCCGCAGATTTTTCTGGTCACCGGCATTCTCAATGCGCTGGTCGCCGTTTATATCTATACCCTGGTGCCGGAATTCCTGATGCGCTTTATCACCTGGATGTTGATTCACAGCGTATACCGTATTGAAAAACACGGACTTGAACACATACCCGCCGAAGGCGCCGCGGTGCTGGTGTGTAACCACGTCAGTTTTGTCGACGCGTTAATTATCGGTGGGGTAGTGCAGCGACCGGTCAGGTTCGTCATGGACCACAATATTTTCAACTTGCCGGTTTTGAATTTCGTGTTCAAAACCGGCAAGGCGATTCCGATCGCGTCGCGCCGGGAAAATCCGGCGATGTTGGAAAAATCGTTCGTGGAAATAGACAAAGCGTTGAGGGATGGCGATTTGGTATGCATTTTCCCCGAGGGACGCATCACCGACAACGGTGAAATTTATCCGTTCAAGCCCGGTATCAGCCGGATACTCGCCAGTACGCCGGTCCCCGTCGTTCCGCTGGCGTTACGCGGATTATGGGGAAGCTTTTTTTCGCGCAAGGACGGCGCAGCGATGACGCGCCCGCTGCGCCGCGGTTTGTTTTCCAAAATCATCTTGATTGGTGCTTCACCGGTTGCCGCCGCGGATGCCACGCCGGAACATCTGCAGGACGTCGTACTTAATCTGCGCGGAGAACACCGATAGCGGGAGTCGCTGCTGCACAGATGCGTCAACCTTTTCCGCTTTCGCGCGTTAAGCTGTCGCAGACAGGATTCACAAATTGTTACAGCGCACGCCGGGAGCGGATGTAAAATGTATTAAGTACGGATTTCTGGAAAGGATTTTTTATGAAACGCTTAATTGTTTTGTTGTCTCTGGCTGCGCTGGGCTTGCTTGGCGGTTGCGCCACCACGCCCGCAGTCCCGACTCTATCGATTGACGATGTCGTGCAGCTTTCCAAGGCAAATACGCCGCCGGATGAAATCGTGCGCAAAATGAAAGAATCACGCACCGTTTATCTGGTGAGCGCTTCAGAAATCGTCAAGCTCAGCAAGGAAGGCGTGGATCCGAAAGTGCTGGATTACATGCAGGCCACGGCTGTCGAACAAGCGCGGCGCGAAGAACGCAATCGCGGCTACGGACCTTGGTACCCCTATCCCTATTACTCACCGTTCTGGCATCGCAGCCCGTTCTGGCCTTACTATTAGTAACGGGCCTAGGCTGGTCATCAGGGCGTGCCGACGGTACGCCCTTATTTTTTCTGCGAGGCGGAAATCGCCTCGAGTTGTGCGCGCCGTTCGGTCCTCTTCAGCTTGGCTATTTCTTTCACCTGCGCGAAAAAATGCGGCAGATCATGTTGCTGTGCAACTATCATTGCGCTGAATACTGGCTCCAGCCGGGTGTAAATATTGAATGCCGCGACTACCGCATTATTGGTCGCCGGGTTGATCCAGCGATCAAAACCGGCGTGATTTCCCCATGACAATTTCTTGTCGTTGTAGGCTTCCAGCAACGCGCGGAAAATTTCGTTTTTTCGTACGCGCTTGGCGCTTGCATCGAATTCACTTTTATAGAGCAACTCCAGTTTTTGTTTCGTATCATTAAGTAATTGATTAAATTGATTTTTTCTGAATTCCCCTTGTGCGATATGTTTTTCCGGTGCGGCGTCACCATTTTTTGCCAGCCAGCGGCGCAGGCCTTCTTTCTCGACAGCCGCGGCAAACGATTCGTTAAATTCGCTATCGTCCTTTACGTAGACGACATGATGCGCCAACTCGTGAAAAATCAGCCGTGCCAATTCCCAATCGGGATAATGAACGAAAGTGTTCAGGACCGGATCATGGAAGTAACCCAGCGTGGAATAAGCGGGCACCGCGCCGATAAAGACATCCAGCCCGTCGCGTTTTTGCTGTTCGGCAAACGCTTTCGCATCGGCTTCGGCGAAATAGCCTCGATAGCCGACGCAACCCGCCACTGGAAAGCACCACTCGCGCGGTTTGAGCGAAAATTCTTCCGTGGCAAAAATATTCCATACGACGTAGGGCCGCTCCAGATCGGCATAGCCACGGTAGCTATCGTTATCCGGCAGGCCCAGTTCCCGGCTGGCGAAATCGCGAATGCGTAAAACAATTTCCAGTTTTTTTCTCAGTGTCGCAGCGGTGGCCGGGTCGGCGATGACGTCGGCGATCGGCCGGCGCTTATTGATAATCTCCATCTGCCCGCCGGCAGACTGGGCGTAGTAGCTTAGTTGCGCACAACCGGCGACAGCGCAAGCGATCAGCGCGGCAGAAATGACTTGACGTAAAGAAATTCCGCGCATCATTTATGATTTATGCTCGAATTTTCCGCGGCGAAAAAATGCCACTATCTGTTTCATAACCTGTCGTGAAAACAGCATTTGCGTATGCGTAACCGGCAATATGATTCGGTCCGCCATGCCGGGAACCGCCGTTTCGATTACCGCGACGGTTCCGTCGTGGGGTGAGGGAATTCCAGGCGCTACCAG
>JBAVXA010000200.1:0-1557 GCA_049698095.1 Burkholderiales bacterium | reverse complement strand
CAGACGATGCACCTGAATCATCATGAAAAAAATTAAGCTTGATCAAATTTCAGCAACTGCAGGAAAGCAGTCCGCGCAGCGCGGCGTGATGGTTCTCGAAGCGATGATTGCCATCCTTATTTTCTCTCTGGGCATTCTCGCGCTGATGGCCCTGCAAGCTGCCGCCATAAGGCTATCCGGCGACGCCAAAGGTCGCACCGACGCAGCATTTCTGGCCAATAACCTTATTTCCCAATTGTGGACGGAAGATCCTGTAAACCTGCCGAATTGGGCCAACAACGCAACCGTAAACGCGGACCCATGTAGTCCGAGCGGTGGCCCCGCCAGCGCAGCAATTTCCACCTGGCTTACTAACAATGTATTGCCCGCATTGCCCAATGCCACGTTAGACAGACAACGCGTTTCAGTGCTGGCGGGCAATGTTGTAGAAATCAGTCTTTGTTGGAGAATGCCCGGCGAACCGCTGAATAACTGGCATAACTACACGACGAGAACTTCGATTATCAAAAACCCTCCTCCGGCGCCATGACCATGATTAACTACATGACTAAATATCGAACCCTGCGAGCTGATAAACAATCGGGTTTCAGTCTGGTAGAGGTGATGGTCGGGCTGCTGATCGGTTTACTCGGCACGATTGTGATCTTTCAGGTTTTTTCCATCAGCGAAGGGCAAAAACGAACCACCACGTCTGGAAATGACGCAAATCAGAGCGGTGTTTTTGCGCTGTATACGCTCGAGCGCCACTTAAGGATGGGTGGCGGCGGCCTGATCAACGAAAAAAATACCATGGGCTGCCTTATCCGGGCATCTTTCAACGGCGCCGTGGTTTTGCCTGCCGCCGCCGCCTTCCCCGCGCCATTTGCAACGCTGAACGGCCAACTGCGCGCCGCACCGCTACTTATTCAGGATGGCGGCGGCTCGAATCCCGACAACGTTGTTGTGATGTACGGTAATTCGGCTTTAGCCGGAGTAGCAATCGATATGACTGCATTTGGCGATTCTGTGTCGGTGCCCAACACCGTGGGTTTTGCTACTGGCGACATCGTCCTGGCATCCACCCCGTTTAAAACCACCCTGTTTGAACCGCCGGGAGATTGCTTTATCGGCCAGATGACGAACGCACCTGGTCCGGCGGTAGAGACCATTGAGTTGACACCCGCGGCAAACAACTACAATTCGGCCGGCGGGATCACGTCTACAGGGTACCCGTTTGATGGAATTAACCTGGGGCAGGCTGGCTTTCTCGGCTTTGGCATAAGCAGCACGGCGGCGGATCGCTTCGAACTGGTTTCCTATGACTTTCTGACCGCCGGGCCCGTTACCGCGATTGCCGACAATATCGTAAACCTGCAGGCGCTCTATGGAGTAGATGACGGTAGCGGCGGAAAAACAGCTGAAGACAGCATTATTGATGCCTGGGTACCGGCGACCGGCACATGGAGCTATGCAGCCCTGACAGACGGTTCGTTTAATGCTTCTGCGAAATTGAGAAGGATCAAGGCCGTGCGGCTTGCATTGGTGGCGCGCAGCGCGCTTCCCGAAAAACGCGAAGGC
>JBAVXA010000199.1:0-2125 GCA_049698095.1 Burkholderiales bacterium | reverse complement strand
CTGCTTGGGGGTGTAGCCGCCCAAGGCCATGTTTGGGCGGTCGTTATTGTATTGCCACTGCCAGAGGGTGGCAAAGTTTTGTACTTCTTCAATGTCCTGCCACAGGTACTGTGACAGCCATTCATAGCGCACCGTGCGGTTGAATCTTTCCACGTAGGCGTTTTGCTGCGGATTACCTGGTTGGATATAGTGCAACTGGATACCTGACTCAGCCGACCAATCCTTCATGATCTGGCTGATGTATTCGGGACCGTTGTCACTGCGAATGACTAACGGTTTACCGCGCCACTGGATCAATTGCTTGAGCGCGCGAATCACCCGCTCGCTCGGTAAACTAAAATCCACTTCCATCGTCAAGGCTTCGCGGTTGTGATCGTCGATCACGTTGAATAAGCGGAAGCTACGGCCATCGCTCAGTTGATCGTGCATAAAGTCCATCGACCACACGAGATTCGGCTGCAGGGGCACCACCAGCGCTTCAGGTTGATCGCGCACGAGACGCTTGCGCGGTTTGATGCGCAGGTTCAATTCCAACTCGCGGTAAATCCGGTAAACACGTTTATGGTTCCAGCCAAAACCCTTGACGTTACGCAAATACAGGTAGCACAAGCCAAAGCCCCAATTACGCTGATTAGCCGTGAGGCGAAGTAGCCAGTCCGCGATGGTTTGGTTCTCGTCGCTCAGCTTAGGGACGTAGCGATAGCAGGATTCACTGACCCGAAATAACTTGCAGGCCAAGGCAATGCTGACCGCTTTACTATTGACTGCTTCAACGGCCATCATGCGCCTCAATGATGGCCTCACCACTTTTTTGCCAGGGCCTCCGCGACAATCTCGGCCTTGAGCTTCTCCTCCAAGTACATTTTTTTGAGCCGTCGGTTTTCGTCTTCCAGCTCTTTCATGCGCGACATCATGGAGGTGTCCATGCCGCTAAACTTGGCGCGCCATTTGTAAAAGGTGGCGCTGCTAATGCCCAGCTCGCGGCACACATCGGGCGGCGATACCCCCGATTCCGCCTGCTTCAGTGCCGCCATGATCTGGCTATCGGTAAATCTTGATTTCTTCATATAGAACTTTCCTTAATAAGAAAATTCTACTTCTAAACGCTTTCTTTTTGTGGGGGGATTACCCCCCGATAGGCAGCAAAAATAGCGGCGGCGCAAATGGGTGAGCTTTTCTTTCTTCGAATTAACATTTACTCTCATTCTGAGCGAAGCGAAGAATCTGCTGTTACGCGCGACAAATCAAAAACGAAAAGCAGGTCCTTCGCAAAGCTCAGGATGACAGTGGAGGTAGGGTGCGCCGTGCGCACGCGTTACCCTCTGAATGACATCTGCGCTCGCCGAATCAGGCTTTACGCGTGCGCGCGGCGCACCCTACAACATTATTTCGTCTGCATCGGATTGCTTGGATTACGCTGATGCAATATCTCATCAAAGCGCATCTGCACGGACGGCAAAATTCTTGGGTGGGTGAGGATGTAAAACTTGTCTTCTGCGATTGCAGCGAAGACATCGTTCGCGACGTCGGCTGCGGTTTTCTTGCCTTTGATTAATGCTTGCTTCAACGACTCATGTCGCGCTTGTTGGTCGGCAGAAATGGTTTCGTTTGAGTTTTGTAAATCACCTGGGCGATTGCGTGAGGATTCGCCGATGCCGGTGTTGACATACGCGGGGCATAACACCGCCGCATGGATTTTCGCACCGACTTCGTTCAGGTCATGGTACAAAGTTTCGCTCAGCGCCACGACGCCGTGCTTGGTAACGTTATACGATGCAGACATGGTGGGATTAAGCAACCCTGCCACTGATGCGGTATTGATGACGTAACACTCATCGCCCTGCGCCAGCATGCGCGGCACAAAAATCCTGACGCCATGGATTACGCCCCATAAATTGACGCCCAACTCCCATCGCCAATCTGCTTCGGTGGTTTCCCATGCGCGTTTGCCGCCCGCCACGCCCGCGTTGTTGAAGAGCAAATGGCAGGCGCCGAAGGCTTCGTAGGTTTTGTCGGCGAGGCGTTGCACGTCGGCGGCTTTGGACACATCGCATTTCACGCCGACGACTTCTGCGCCCATCGCTTGTATTTCAGAGGTGGTTTGTTGCAACGTACGGTCTTCAAT
>JBAVXA010000198.1:0-10949 GCA_049698095.1 Burkholderiales bacterium | reverse complement strand
TTTTTGAACACCAGCATTTCGACTTCAAGATGAATCTGGTCGCCCGCGCTGACCGGTTTTTTGAAACGGCAACCGTCGATACCAACAAAATAATAAACCGATTTGTCATCCGGTTTGGTATTGGCGGTCTTGAACGACAATATTGCCGCCGCCTGCGCCAGCGCCTCGATTACCAGCACGCCGGGCATGACCGGATGGTGCGGAAAATGTCCGCTGAAAAACGGCTCGTTGATGCTCACGTTTTTCAAAGCGACGATGCGCTTGCCCGCGTCGCATTCGAGCACGCGATCAATCAGCAAAAACGGATAACGATGCGGCAAATATTCCAGAATTTCATGGATGTCCATTTGGCTCATTTGTCTTGTTCCAGTTGTTTGATCTTGTCCTGCATGGCGCGCAGTTTTTCCGCAAAGGTATCGAGATTACGCAATTGTGCTGCCAGCTTAAGCCAATCGGCGTGCGAGGTAAACGGCGTCGAGGATATGGACGTGTAGGTGCCTGGCTGAGTAATCGATTTACTTACCAGCGTAAACCCGGAGATGTGCACATCATCGCCGATCTCGATATGGCCGACGATGCCCGCCGAGCCACCAATGGTGCAGCGCTTGCCGATTTTGGTGCTGCCGGCGATGCCGGCGCAACCGGCGATGGCGGTATGCGCACCGATGCGACAGTTGTGGCCGATTTGAATCTGGTTATCGAGCTTCACGCCCTCCTCGATCACCGTGTCGCCCATGGCTCCGCGGTCAATAGTGGTGTTGGCACCGACTTCCACATCGTCGCCGATGACCACGCGCCCCACCTGCGGAATTTTCAGCCAGCGGCCGTCTTCGTTGGCAAGGCCGAACCCGTCGGCGCCGATCACCGCGCCGGAATGAACAATGCAATGATTGCCGACAAGGCAATCAGCGTAAACGACCACGCGCGGATATAAACGGCTGGCGTCGCCAATAACGACATTTTCCCCCAGCACACACCCTTCAGCGATAATCGTGCCTGCGCCAACAATTGTATTTTTGCCGAGCACAGCAAACGCGCCAATGCTTGCGCCTGCGCCTATTTTAGCGGACGGGTCGATCACAGCCTGCTCATGCACGCCCGCGACCGGTCGGCGTTCGGGATGGAACAGACCGACCACACGAGAGTAATAGGCATAGGGATTCGGCGTAACGATGCGCGGCAATGCAGTGGCGTCTCGCTCGGCCTCGCCGAGAATGACTGCACCGGCATGGGTCATCGCGAGCTGCTTGCGGTATTTGCGGTTGGCGAGAAATGCGAGTTGCCCGGGTGTCGCTTCCTGCAACGGCGCGATGCCGGTGAAGCGAATATCACTGCCACCAATGACTTCGCCGCCCAATTGGGCGGCGATGTCTTTGAGGGTGAAAGAAACAGCGTCGGTCACATTACTTATCGGCTAGTGCTTTCAGCACTTTATCGGTCACATCCACGCTCTTGCTATAGAAAAGTGCCTCCTGCAGAATGAGATCGAATTTTTCGCTTTGGGCGATATCGGCTACGGCCTTGTTGAATCGCTCCTGCAAACCGGCGAACTCTTCATTACGGCGCAGATTCACGTCCTCGCGGAATTCACGCAGAATGCGCTGATAATCCCGATTCAGGTTGGTGAATTCGCGATCCTTGTTGGCGCGCTCGGCTTCAGGCGCAGTCAAGCCTTCTTTTTCCAGCCACGTCTGCAAATCACGTCCCTGCTTCTCCATTTTCTTGATTTCCGCCTCGCGCGCTGCGAAGTCCTTCTGCAATTTCTTTTCCGCGCGTTGCGCCGGTGCGGATTCGCGCAGAACCCGCGCGGTATCGACGTAGCCGATTTTCAACTCAACTGCATTGACGGCCGCCGTTGCCGAAAAAATGCTCGCCGCCAATAATAATCTGATCAATATCTTCAACTGAATTTCTCCTGAAAAACCCTATGTAACCGCTACTATAGATTAACTTGCCCTGAAGGTAAACGCGCATTAATCCCGGCAGGCTGACTGGGGTTGCGCATCACCGTCAGAATACGGTGCCCAGCTGGAACTGGAAGCGCTCTTCCCGGTCGCCCGGTTCCTTCTTTAACGGCCGAGCCAGGCTGAACTTCAGCGGTCCCACGGGGGATAGCCAACTCATGGCAACGCCGACAGAGTAGCGGAAGTCTTTTGCGGAGACTTTCTGCTCAGGGCCAAAAACATTGCCGCCATCGATAAAGATCGACGGCCGCACCGACTTGTCTTTGACGCCCGGCATGGGGAACAGCACCTCGAGATTGCCGATGACGCGGCGGTTTCCGCCAACCGACTCGCCAAGGCCGTCGGTGCCGGAAAGCGGCAGCCCTGTTCGTCCGTCGGAAACCGAGCCGCGCGGACCGAGCGAACTGGTCTGGAAACCACGAATTGAACCTACGCCGCCGGCATAGAAATTCTTGAAAAACGGCAGTTCTTTGCCACGGTAGCCTTTGGCATATCCGGCTTCGCCGTTAAGAGATAGCGCTATGTCGCCGTAGAGCGGCGTCAGCCATTGCTGTTGATAATTGATGCGGAAGTAGGTCAGATCCGCCCCCGGCAATCCGATGTCGCCATACAGCCGCTGCAATCGACCCCTTGTGGGATAAATAATGCTGTCGCGGGTATCGCGCGCCCAGCCAAGGTCGCCGCGCCACGTGTCATATTTTTCGCCAAACTTTTCTGCAAAGGCCTTGTACTGCTGCGGGCTGGTAGTAAAAATAGTCAGCGCGGTTTTTTCGTACGCGGTACCGAGACTAACTGAATCAGTCTCGGTTACCGGGAGGATAAAGCGTATGCCGCCGCCGCGGGTGACGGTTTTGTAGGCGCCGGTGCTCAGCGTGCTGACGTCAAGGTTGCGCTGGTAAATGTCAAAACCTCTTCCCAAGCCATCCTCGTTGACATAAGGATTGGTGTACGAAAGCACCAGCGTTCGGTTGACGGTGCCGCTATTGATTTGTGCGGTGAGAGAATTCCCGCTGCCGAAAATATTATTCTCGGAAACCGAGGCATTGATGGTGAGTTTTTCTACTTTGGAAAATCCGGCGCCGAACAAGAGGCTGCCGGTCGATTTTTCCTTCACATCAAGGTTTACATCGACCTGATCGGGGGTGCCTGGAACCGCGGGCGTTTCGACGTTCACTTCGGAGAAGAATCCCAACCGGTCAACGCGTTCCTTCGAGCGCCTTACTTTCTCAGAGGAAAAAACACTGCCTTCCATCTGACGCAGCTCGCGCCGAATTACTTCGTCGCGGGTACGGGAATTGCCGGTGATATTAATACGTCGGACGTAAGCGCGCTTGCCCGGGTCGACATTGAAGGTAAAAGCGGCCGAGCGCTTGTCCTTATCGAGCTCCGGGATTGGATTGACGTTGGCAAACAAATAACCGTCGTCAGCCAGTCTGTCGGATAACCGTTTGCTGGTTTCGGTAAAGCGCTCGCGCGAAAATACTTCGCCCGGCTTGATACTGATCAGGCGCTTCAGATCCGCCTCGGGGACTTTTAAGTCGCCTGCCAATTTCACGTCACTGACTGTATAAACCGGCCCTTCAGTGAGATTGATCGTGATGAAGACGCTTTCCTTGTCGGGCGTAATCGACACGTTGGTGGAATCGATATTGAACTCGAGAAAGCCGCGATTCAAATAATACGACTTGAGATTTTCCAGGTCTGCCGACAGTTTTTGTTTCGAATATTGGTCATTCTTGCTGAACCAGGTGAAAAGACCGGGTGTTCTGAGAGTGAACAGATCGAGCAAGGTTTTTTCGCTTACCGCCTGATTGCCGATGATATTGATGCTGCGAATTTGCGACACTTCCCCTTCTTCAATATTAAACACCAACGCGACGCGGTTGCGCTCCAGCGGCGTAACGGTGGTGGTTACATCGACCGAGTAGCGGCCGCGGCTGATGTATTGGCGCTTGAGTTCTTTTTCCGCCCGGTCGAGCAACGACTTGTCGTAGGTTTTCGCTTCAGACAGGCCGATCTGCTTCAGGCCGTCTTTCAATTGGTCTTTGGGGAATTCCTTGGCGCCGTTGATTTCAACGCTGGCAATAGCGGGCCGTTCCTGAATAACGACAATCAGGACGTTATCGTCCACCTCGACACGCACGTCGGAATAAAAACCGGTGGCATATAATGCCTTGATTGCCGAGGTGGCCTTGGCATCGTCCACGGTATCGTTGACTTTGATCGGCAAATAACTGAATACGGTGCCCGCCTCCGTGCGTTGCAGGCCTTCGACCCGGATGTCTTTGACCATGAAGGGCTCGATAGCCCAAACCGGGCTCAACAGACCCACGGCAAGCAAGATGCCGACAAATACTTTCAAAAACATAAAATCAACCTGAAATGACGCTGTTAATGACGCGAAGAATGTCGTTATAAAAGGCAACTACCATCAGGCAGCCCAGTAATACCATCCCCACCGGCTGGCCCATTTGCATTACTCTTTCCGACACCGGACTACCTTTGATGATTTCCGCGACATAATACAGCAAATGTCCGCCATCTAATAATGGGATGGGCAGCAGGTTCAGCACACCGAGGCTAATACTGATCATTGCGAGAAAAGTGATAAACGGCAGGCTGCCCGCTTTGGCGGACTGACCGGCATAATCGGCAATGGTAATCGGGCCGCTGATATTCTTGAGTGAAAGATTTCCGGTTAGCATCTTGCCCATCATTTTCAGGGAGAAAATCGACATTTCCCAGGTTTTTTGCACTGCTTTGCCGACCGAAATGAGGGGACCGTAACGAACCTCCGTCATCATTTTGTCAAACTGAGCCTGGTCGATTTTCGGCCTGGCGCCGATGCGACCGACGGTTTTTTTGCCGGTTTGGTCGATTTTCGGGGTGACATTGATTTCCATGCGCTGCGCTCCGCGTTTGACGGTAAAGCGCAATTCACTGCCCGGATTGTCGACGACCTGTCTAACCAGTTCTTCCCAATCGCCAATTGCCTTATCGTCTATAGCAATGATTTCATCGCCGACTTGAATTCCGGCGATTTGCGCTGCGCCGCCTCTTATCAATTCTCCGAATACGGGTTTGGTGGGCGGACGGAACAACAAAAGCCCAAGCTTTCCGAGGAAGTCGCCTTCAAGGTCGGACGCGCTCAGTCCCTCCAGATCCAGCCTGCGCTCGCTCAAATGGCCCTTGCTGTTTTCCACTTCCAGCCGTGCTTTTTTGCTTTCCACCGCCTCGCCCAGCAGAGCGAGATGAACGTCCTGCCATGTCTGAATGGCTGCGCCGTTGATAGTCAGAATACGTTCGCCCGCTTGCAGTCCAGCAGAATATGCGGCCGTACCGTTGGCTGGCTGCGCGAGTATAGGCTTGACGCCGGGCGCGCCGACCACGAACAGCACCCAGTAAAAGAAAATTGCCAGCAGGAAATTTGCAGCGGGGCCTGCAGCCACGATGGCGATGCGCTTCCATACCGATTGGCGGTTGAATGCGCGACCGACGTCCTGCGGTAGGACTTCCCCTTCCCGCTCATCCAGCATCTTGACATATCCGCCTAGCGGAAACGCCGACAATGACCACTCGGTCCGGTCGACGCCGATACGTTTGGACGCGATGACTTTTCCGAATCCGAGTGAAAAACGCAGTACTTTTACGCCGCACCAACGCGCTACGAGGTAATGTCCCAGCTCGTGGAAGAAGATCAGAATACCGAGCGCTGCAACGAACGACAGGATGGTGATGAAAAAATTCTGTGCCATTTCTAATCCGTTTCGCTATCGGGTGTTTCAGACGGTCGCATTCATTTTCCGCGACAATTCGGCTGCAGTGCGACGCGCCGTGTCGTCGGCGTTCAGAACGTCCTGCAAGATATGGACAGGCGAGACGCTGACGCGTTCAAGTGTGGCTTCAATTAATTTCGCGATACTAATGAACGCGAGCTTGTGCTGAAGAAATTGCTCCACGGCAATTTCGTTGGCGGCATTCAGGATTGCTGGTGCGGTACCGCCGCGATTCAATGCCTGATAGGCCAGTTCCACGCAGGGAAAACGCGAGCGATCACATGGCTCGAAATCCAGCCGCGCGGTCTTGATCAAATCGAGCATATCCACCCCTGCATCGATGCGCTCGGGATAACCGAGCGCATAAGCAATCGGCGTGCGCATGTCGGGATTGCCGAGTTGCGCGATGACGGAGCCGTCGGTGTATTGCACCATCGAGTGGATTACGCTTTGCGGATGGATGACGATATCAATTTGATCGGCGCCGCAATTAAACAGCCAATGCGCCTCGATCACCTCAAGGCCCTTGTTCATCATGGTGGCGGAATCGACCGAAATTTTGCGTCCCATGACCCAATTCGGATGCGCGCAGGCTTGCTCCGGCGTTACCCGGGCCATCGTCGCCGCGTCGGCCTGACGGAATGGTCCGCCTGATGCGGTAAGCACAATTTTGCGCACGCCGGCTTTGCCCATGCCATCGGCGAAGTTGTGCGGTAAGGACTGGAATACGGCATTGTGTTCGCTGTCGATGGGCAATAAGGTTGCGCCGCGTTGCTTGACCAAATCCATCATGATGCCGCCGGACATGACCAGCGCTTCCTTATTCGCCAGCATCACTGTTTTGCCGGCTCGCGCCGCCGCCAGCGTGGGCTGCAGGCCGGCGGCGCCAACAATCGCCGCCATAACGGCGTGCACTTCTGGCAATGACGCAATCTGCTCCAGCGCTGCTGGTCCCGCCATCACTTCAGTCGGCAAGCCTGCCTGCGTGATTTTTTTTCTTAGAAGTTCGGCGTTATCCGCATCATGCATTACGGCGAACTTCGGCTTGAAGCGAAAACACTGCCTGAACAATTCTTCGGTTCTGGAATGCGCCGACAGCGCGACAACAGTGAATTTATCCGGATGCCGCGCGACCACGTCCAGCGTACTCACGCCGATACTGCCGGTCGAGCCGAGGACGGTGAGGTTTTTCAATTCCGGCTCCCCATCAGCGCGAGCACCAATGCCGCAATCGGCAGCGAAGAGGTGAGCGCATCGATACGGTCGAGCACGCCGCCATGGCCAGGCAAAATATGGCCGCTGTCTTTGACGCCAGCGCATCGCTTCATCCACGATTCGAATAGGTCGCCGAGTATGCCGAGGCAGGCGAGCAGCATGAACAGCGCAGTGATTTTCAGCGAGTATCCTTGCGGCTGTATGTGCGAAAAAGAAAACCCCATGCGCTGCAATCCTTCCGCGTAGATCAATGTTGCAATCAATGCGCCAGCGACGCCTTCCCAGGTTTTGCCCGGGCTGATTGAAGGCGCTAATTTGTGCTTGCCGAAGGTGCGTCCGGCAAAGTAAGCGGCGATGTCGGACACCCACACCGTCGCCATCAACGCGAGCAATTCGAAAGGCCGCGGCAGAAAAACCATGGCCAGCGCAGTCGGTATGATCACTACCCAACCGGTCAGCGCCATGAGCAATGAATTTTTATTTTGGAAACTCTTGGCGAGCCAAAGCGGCGCGACGAGAAACCAGAATAATGCCGCCACGCCATACAGCGCTAAACCATGCGCATATTTATTCGCAGATTGGTATGAGATTGCAAGCCAGAACACGAACAGCGTGCCGGCGAGAAACATTACCGTCATGCCGGCGTTGTATGCAGACAGGCGCGCCCATTCAAATCCTGCAGCAAGCGCCAGCAGCGCGACCAACAGTACCCAGGCGTCCTGCGGCAGCAGGAACAACGCTGCCAACAGCAACGCCACCAACACAACGGCGGTAATGATGCGCTGACCCAGCATCAGCCGATTACCGCTTGACCGGCGATGCGCGAATAATGGTAACTATTTGTTTTAATTGAATATTTTTTCAATGTGTACGGCCTTGTCATTTCGTTTCGGCGTTGAAATCCTGTTTGCTCTTCAGTTGCTCGCTGGTCCGGCCGAAACGCCGCTCGCGCTGTTGGTACGATGCAATCGCCTTGGCCAATTCGGCTGCGTCGAAGTCGGGCCACAACACATCGCTGAAATACATTTCCGAATATGCAAGCTGCCACAACAAAAAATTGCTGATGCGTTGCTCGCCGCCTGTGCGGATGAACAGGTCCGGTTCCGGCGCGTGCGCCATGGCGAGAAACGGGCCTAGATCCTGCTCGGTAAAACTCTGCGCCAGTTGCGGTTTGTCGGCGAGCAAACGATGGGTCGCATTCACTATATCCCAGCGACCGCCGTAGTTGGCGCAAATGCTTAAGGTTAGCGCCGTGTTGTTACGCGTGAGTTGCTCGGATTCGACAATGAGCCGGTTGATTTCCGGGCTGAACGCGGTCATATCGCCGACCAGCTTGAGGCGCACATTCTTCTCCTGCAATTTTTTTACTTCTTTTTGCAGCACCATCATGAACAGTTTCATCAACACCGACACTTCTTCTTCGGGTCGGCGCCAGTTTTCGCTGCTGAATGCAAACAGCGTCAGATAGTCGACACCTTGATCGAGGCAGGCAAGAATGATCTCACGCACGGTTTCGACGCCGCGGCGATGGCCCTCGAAGCGCGGCAGAAAGCGCTTTTTCGCCCAGCGCCCGTTGCCGTCCATGATGATTGCCACATGGTGCGGCACGGCTGGCGCCTCTGGCACTTGCTGGGTTGAACTCTTGAACAGGGACAAGGTTTCTCCCGAGCGGCGGTCAAACCGCCATCAATTCCGCTTCTTTAGCCTGCACCTGCTTGTCGATTTCGGCAATACAGCGGTCGGTGAGTTTCTGGATGTCTTCCTGAGCGCGACGGTCGTCGTCCTCGGAAATCGTTTTTGCCTTAAGCAGATCCTTCAAATGCGCGTTGGCATCGCGGCGAATATTGCGTACCGCGACGCGCGCGCCTTCGGCTTCGCTTTTTACCACTTTCGCCAGATCTCGGCGGCGTTCCTCGGTCAACGCGGGCATCGGCACGCGCACCAGGTCGCCTTGAGAAGAAGGGTTCAAGCCGAGGTCGGAATCGCGAATCGCCTTTTCTATCGCGCTGGCCAATTTCTTTTCGAACGGTTGCACGGTAATCGTCCGCGCATCGGCCAGATTGATATTCGCCACGCCCTTGATCGGCGTCGGCGTGCCGTAATAATCGACCATCACATGGTCCAGCAGGCCGGTATGGGCGCGGCCGGTGCGGACTTTGCTCAGATCGACTTTCAACGACTCAAGGCTTTTTTGCATTTTTTGTTCAGCGGTTTTTTTAATATCGGCAGGTGTCATGAGAATTCCAACCATCCATTGAATAAAATCAGTAAAAAATTTACCGCACCTAGATTGTTGCGCTACTGCATCAACAGCGAAATTACGCCATGCTGACCAGGGTTCCTTCGTCTTCGCCCATTACCACGCGTTTCAACGCGCCGTCCTTGAATATGCTGAATACCTTGATCGGCAATTTCTGATCGCGGCAGAGCGTCAGCGCAGTCGCATCCATCACCTTGAGGTTTTTAACGATGGCTTCGTCAAACGTAATTGTTTTGTAGCGCGTTGCGGCGGCATCGGTTTTCGGGTCGGCGGTATAAACGCCATCCACCTTTGTCGCCTTCAACACAATCTGCACATTCATTTCCATGCCGCGCAATGCCGCGGCGGTATCGGTAGTGAAAAACGGATTGCCGGTCCCCGCCGCAAAAATCACGATCTTGCCTTCTTCGAGATAACGCATCGCCTTGCCGCGAATGTAAGGCTCGGCTACCTGTTCGATGTTCAGCGCCGATTGCACGCGCGAGACGAGTCCCTGCTTGCGCATCGCGTCCTGCAGCGCCAGCGCATTCATCACCGTCGCCAACATGCCCATGTAATCGGCGGTGGCGCGGTCCATTCCCTCGGCGCCAGGCGCTACACCGCGAAAAATGTTACCGCCGCCAATTACCACCGCAATCTGCACGCCCAGCGCCGATACGCCGGCAATTTCGCGCACCATGCGTTCAATGGTCGCGCGATTAATGCCGTAAGCATCGTCGCCCATGAGGGCTTCGCCGGAGAGTTTAAGCAGAATACGATTATATTTGGGTGTCATTTAACTATTTGCTTAATATAGAGTTTTTAACTAGTCTTTTTTCGTCATCGCGGCAACTTCGGCAGCGAAATCCGTGGTGACTTTCTCAATCCCCTCGCCCACCACGAACATGGTGAATGAATGGACTTTGGCGCCTTTGCCCGCAAGAACTTTTTCCACCGACTCCTTGCCGTCGCCTTTGACAAACGGTTGGCTAAGCAATGACACTTCGGCAAGGAATTTGGTAATACTGCCTTCCACCATTTTTTCAACTATATTGGCGGGCTTGCCCGATTCCGCAGCGCGTGCGGCGGCGATATCGCGCTCGCGCGCAATGGTTTCCGTTGGCACTTGCTCTTTGCTGAGACATATCGGTTTGATCGCAGCAATGTGCATCGCGATATCCTTGCCGAGTTGCGCGTCGGGGCCGGAGAAATCGACCACCACGCCTATCTTGTTTGCCGGCGGATGCAGGTAAGCAACCAGCTTGCCCTCAGCGTTAAAACGTTGAAAGCGGCGCACCGTCATGTTCTCGCCCAGTTTCATAACCAATGCCTTACGCGTATCTTCGACGCTGCTGCCGCCGGGGAGTTTTTCATTCGCAAGGGCTGCCACATCCGCTGCTTTGCCCTGCGCGATAAGCTGCGCCACGCCTTTGGCCATGGCAAGAAAATCGTCGTTCTTGGCGACAAAATCGGTTTCGCAATTCACTTCGACCATTGCGCCGGACTTGGCGTCGGGCGCGATGAATACCGCAACCACGCCTTCGGCCGCGACGCGTCCCGCCGCCTTGTTTGCCTTGGCGCCGCTCTTAATGCGCAGCAAATCCTCGGCGGCTTTCATGTCGCCCTTCGTTTCCACCAAAGCGTTTTTACATTCCATCATGCCGAGACCGGTTGTCTCGCGCAGTTCTTTCACCATACTTGCGGTGATGTCAGCCATTTCAAAACTCCTGATTGATGTCAACGCGAACACCGCGT
>JBAVXA010000197.1:0-14188 GCA_049698095.1 Burkholderiales bacterium | reverse complement strand
ACTATCTGGCAAAAAATGCCGGAGGCACGTTTAATGCCGACTCGCTCGGCGGCGACGAACAATTCGCCCTCGGATACCTGACCGCGCTGGATGACCCCGCACAATCGCAAAGAGCGATACCGATGCTGGAAAAAGCCAAAGCGCTGAAACCCGACAGCTTCACGGTCGCCATGATTTTGAATCTGGTAAAAGCGCAGCAACAAATCGGCAAGACACCGTGCCGCGCCTGGCTGTTGACGGAAGAGGTATTGAATGACAACAGCCTTACTATGGACATGCGCGAAGATGCCGTCGAAAGCATCGAGGAAAGTATGGACGCGTATAAAAAAGAACCATGCAAATAACCGGCTAGCGAAGGGCATTTCTGTCGCGCATGATACTGCGGTCATTGATTGCAATCGACCCGCGTCTGCCGGAGGCAAAATACAAAAGCAAAAGTTCCGATTTGCCATGCAGGCATGAGCCGGGAGTTAATTTTTCCGGCCGATAATGTTACTTCACGATCTTATCCGAGCCTCACCCGCATGATTCGCTAACGCAAATGTACCCATGAATCCGAAAGCCAAGATGAATTCCCCAATTCCGGACCTGTTGAATAAGATGGACGCCTATTGGCGCGCCGCAAACTTTCTTTCGGTCGGTCAGATTTATCTCTGCGACAATCCATTGTTGCAGGAGCCGCTAAAATTGGAGCATGTAAAGCGCAAATTGCTTGGGCATTGGGGAACGACGCCGGGGCAAAATTTTATATACGTGCATCTGAATCGCGTCATCAAAAAATACGATCTCAATATGATTTACATCTCCGGCCCGGGTCACGGCGGTCCTGCGGTGGTAGCAAATACTTACCTCGAGGGGACTTATAGCGAGGTGTATCCCAATATCAGTCAAGACCATGCCGGGCTCAAGAAGTTGTTTCGACAGTTTTCTTTTCCGGGCGGCATTCCCAGCCATGCCTCGCCCGAATGTCCGGGGTCGATACACGAGGGCGGCGAGTTGGGCTATTCCCTCAGTCATGCATTTGGGGCGGTATTCGATAACCCCGATTTGATTGTTGCATGTGTCATCGGCGATGGCGAAGCAGAAACCGGTCCGCTGGCCACGGCGTGGCATTCGAATAAGTTTCTCGACCCGATCAACGACGGTGCGGTGCTGCCGATTTTGCATCTCAACGGTTATAAAATTGCCAACCCGGCGCTGCTCGCGCGCATCAGCCGCGAGGAGCTGGAACAACTGTTGCGCGGCTATGGCTGGATGCCTTTCTTCGTTGAGGGGCACGAGCCTGAGCTGATGCATGAAGCGATGGCGTCCACGCTCGACATCGTCGTGGAGCGTATCAAGGAAATCCAACAGAAGGCTCGTGTGGAGCGTAATTATGCTCGTCCACACTGGCCGATGATCGTGCTCAACTCACCCAAAGGTTGGACCGGCCCGAAGATAGTGGATGGACAACAGATTGAAGGGACTTTCCGTTCCCACCAGGTACCGCTGTCCGACCCAGCCGCGCATCCCGAGCATCTTCAATTGCTGGAAGACTGGTTGAAGAGTTACCGGCCTGATGAACTATTCGATAAGCAGGGACGTTTAAAGCCAGAACTGGCAGAACTTGCGCCGATGGGTGAACGACGGATGGGGGCGAACCCTCATGCTAATGGCGGCTTGCTGTTGCGCGATTTGATCATGCCTGATTTCCGCAATTACGCGATCGACGTGCCGTTGCCGGGCGTGCGCGGTATAGGCGACACTCATGTGCTTGGACCCTTCTTGCGCGACGTTGCAAAACTGAACGATGAGCAGCGAAATTTTCGCGTGTTCGGCCCGGACGAGACCTTATCCAACGGCCTGGAGGCGATTTTCGATGCGACTAACCGGCAATGGGAAGCGACAACTTTACCAAACGACGAATTTCTTGCGCACACAGGGCGCGTGATGGAGATGCTCAGCGAGCATCAATGTCAAGGCTGGCTTGAGGGCTATCTACTCACTGGACGGCATGGGCTGTTTAATTGCTACGAAGCTTTTATTCATATCGTCGACTCAATGTTCAATCAACATGCCAAGTGGCTTAAGGTCACATCGCATCTGCCGTGGCGGCGAAAGATCGCTTCCTTAAATTATCTGTTGGCGTCGCACGTCTGGCGTCAGGACCATAATGGTTTTACCCATCAGGATCCCGGATTTATCGACCATGTGGTAAACAAAAAGGCGGAGATTGTGCGGGTCTATCTGCCGCCAGATGCAAACTGCCTGCTATCTGTCATGGATCATTGCTTGCGCAGCCGCCATTATGTCAACGTGGTGATCGCGGGCAAGCATCCATCCCCGCAATGGTTGACGATGGATGCCGCCGTTAAGCATTGCGCCGCTGGTATCAGTATTTGGCACTGGGCCAGCAACGACCAGGGCGCCGTCCCCGATGTGGTCATGGCTTGCTGTGGAGACGCACCCACGCTGGAGACCCTCGCGGCGGTTTCCATACTGCGGCAGCATTTACCCGAGCTGAAAATACGGGTGGTCAATATCGTCAATCTCATGAAGTTACAGCCAGTTATTGAACATCCGCATGGACTGAGCGATATGGATTTCGATAATATTTTCACCAAATCCCAGCCTGTCATCTTCGCCTTCCATGGCTATCCGTGGTTGATCCACCGGCTCACCTATCGGCGTACCAATCACGACAATATTCATGTGCGCGGCTACAAGGAGGAAGGCACGGTCACCACCGCCTTTGACATGACGGTTTTGAACGATTTGGACCGTTTTCATCTGGCCATGGACACCATTGATCGCTTGCCGCAGACAGGCAGTAAGGGTGTTCGACTCAAGCAGCAACTTCAAGACAAGCTCATCGAGCATAAGCAATACATCGAGCAACACGGCGAGGACATGCCGGAAATTCGTGATTGGAAATTTCAGTAAATTCGAATATGGGCACCACGCAGCCTGCGACCGCTCCCGTCGTCAACAGGGCGCTCTCTTTGAGCGATTGCCTGCGGGATGTATTTTCCATGTTGTCTCGTAACTGTTTTGTCAGCCTTGGCGTTGCAGGAGAGGTGACAGAATCTGCTATTTTCAAATACCAAAAGCGCTGGAATTCGACGAAAGCATTATCGAACAAAATAATTTGCGGTAGCATAGTCGGCTGCATAAGACAAATAAAGAGGATCGCGACATGAATTACCACTTCGCCAGCGACAATACTTCGGGGGCATGCCCCGAAGTCATGCAGGCCCTGATCGAGGCAAACCAACACTATATGCCATCCTACGGCGCCGACGACCACACCGCGCGAGCGGCCAATCTCATTCGCGAGATTTTTGAAACCGATTGCGATGTGTATTTCGTCTTCAACGGCACGGCGGCCAACTCGCTCGCCTTGGCGACCTTGTGTCAGTCGTATCACAGCGTCATCGCGCATGAACACGCGCACATCATGGTTGACGAATGCGGTGCGCCGGAATTTTTTTCCAATGGTTCGAAAATTCTCACCACGCCTGGCGCGCACGGATTACTTGAGGTAAACGCGGTCAAACAACTCATCGCTTCGCGTAGCGACATGCACTTCCCCAAACCACGCGTGCTCTCGATCACGCAACTGACCGAAGCCGGGACAGCATATAAAATTAATAAAATCAATGAGTTATGTGAAATCGCAAAAAGCAATCAATTGAAAGTCCATATGGACGGCGCGCGTTTCGCCAACGCTGTCGCTGCGCTTGGTGTCCCGCCGAAAGAGATGACGTGGAAAGCTGGCGTCGATGTATTGTGTTTCGGCGGAACCAAGAACGGCATGCCGATCGGCGACGCCGTGGTGTTTTTCGATAAGAAATTGTCCGAAGAATTTGCCTACCGCTGTAAACAAGCCGGACAGCTTGCGTCGAAAATGCGTTTTCTCGCCGCGCCGTGGGTCGCCATGCTGCAGGACGACGTATGGCTCAAACACGCTCGCAATGCAAACGCCTGTGCGGCGTCGCTATCTAAACAGTTTGCGCAAGTTCCCGGTTGTCAATTGGTCCACCCGTCCGACGGCAACGAGGTATTCGTCGACCTGCCCGCGCCGCTGGCCGCGCATTTGCGCGGCGCAGGCTGGGCGTTTTACGATTTCATAGGCGGCGGTGCGCGCTTTGTCTGCTCGTGGAAAACCACCCAGCAGGACGTCGATGCGCTGGTCCACTCAGCGAAGCAATTCAATGGCTAAGAAAATCCGCTGGGGTGTCATCGGCACCGGCAAGATTGCTGCGGCATTTGCCACCGACCTGCAATTGCTCGACGATACCGAGCTGGTCGCCGTAGGCTCGCGCACGCAGCGCGGCGCCGATGCGTTCGGCGCAAGATTCGATATTCCGAAGCGGCATGCGAGCTACGCTGCGCTGGCACACGACACGAAAGTCGACGTGGTTTACATTGCCACGCCGCACCCGCTGCATTGCGAGAATGCTCTGATGTGCCTCAACGGCGGCAAGCATGTACTGTGCGAAAAAGCTTTCGCCATGAATGCGCATCAGGCCGGCTTGATGATCAGCACGGCACGCGCAAAAAAATTGTTCTTGATGGAAGCGATGTGGACGCGCTTCATTCCGCTGGTGGTAAAACTGCGCGCCATACTGGCGCAAAACGTGATCGGCGACGTGCGCATGCTGCAGGCGGATTTTTGTTTTAACGCTCCGTTCAATCCCGCCGGGCGATTGTTCAATCCGGCGCTTGGCGGGGGCGCTCTGCTCGACATCGGCGTCTACCCGCTCAACCTCGCATCGATGATTTTCGGCGCGCCCGAGCGACTGACCGGCATGGCGCACCTCGGCAAATCCGGCATCGATGAACAGAATGCCATTCTTATCGGTTACAGCGGCGGGCGCATGGCGGCGCTATACAGCAGCAACCGCATCGACTCGCCGGTGGAAGCCGTCATCATGGGCAGCAAAGGCAGCATCCGCCTGCACCGACTGATGCACCACCCGGAGCGCCTGACATTGAGCGTCGACGGAAGTCCCGACAAAATCATCCACATGCCCGTCGATGGCTACGGGTACGGCTATGAGGCGGAAGAAGTGATGAACTGCATCCGCGCAGGCAAAATCGAAAGCATCGCCATGCCGCTGGACGAAACACTCACCATTATCAAAACCATGGATGCCCTGCGCGAGCAATGGGGATTGCGTTATCCGGCGGATAAGGCGCGAGATGGGTTTAGTTTGCATTGATGCTTTCCATTCGCGCCGCAGAAAAATTTGACGCCGCTGAGATTGCCGCCTTATATCTGGCCTCGCGGAAACTGCTGAGCGCCTACGCGCCGCTCATGCATTCGGATAAAAACATTTTTGATTGGATTGAAAATAGTTTAATCCCTAGCGGCGGCGTCACTGTCGCGTTAATAGAAAATAAAATTATTGGCATGAGTGCGACATCGTGGCACGGCGGCTTCGGTTGGATTGATCAACTTTATATTGTTCCACAGCATATAGGTCAAGGAGCGGGGACAGCTTTACTGATGTACGCATTGCAAAAACTTCCGCCGCCGATTCGGCTTTACACTTTTCAAGCCAATGACAGTGCAAGTCGCTTTTATCAGCGGCATGGTTTTGTGGCGATTGAATTTAGCGATGGCGCGAATAGTGAAGAGCGTGCGGCTGATATTTTGTATGAATATAAACCTTTCAATTGAAAGCCCACTTAATGATCCTCGAAATCGCTCCGCGATATATTCGTGACGGGCAGTCATAAAACTTTGAAGCTGCTTTTCGACAGGCGCAAGCGATTATCGCCTCCATGCCGGGTTATATTTCACATGAATTGCTGAGCTGTGTTGAACAAGCAAATCATTATGTTTTGCTAGTCCGTTGGCAGACACTTGCAGACCACGAACAAGTTTTTCGTCAGTCTGCCCAATATCAGGAATGGAAAAAACTCCTACATCATTTCTATGATCCGTTCCCAACTGTATTGCATTACGAGCAGGTACCCAATGCTGTTGGCTAACTGTGTCCAACCAAAAACGCGTAATGGTTAATTTCAATAAATTAAATATAATCATATAGTTACATTGTATATTTTGTACGGCCTTTATTTTCTTCAAGACGTACGTTCGGGCAAATTGCTATACTGTCGCATCGAATTGCGCCGCAGAAATCACCATGCTTATGTCCGCCGTTATTATCAAAACACCTGAAGATATTGCCAAAATGCGCGTCGCGGGCAAGCTCGCTTCCGAGGTACTCGACTTCATTACCCCGCATGTAAAGCCCGGCATCACCACGGGCGCGCTGGATAAGCTCTGTCACGATTCCATGGTTGATGTACCAGGTACTATCCCCGCGCCGCTGAATTACGCGCCCGCGGGGCACAAGCCTTATCCGAAATCGGTTTGCACGTCTGTGAACCATCAGGTTTGCCACGGCATCCCCGGCGACAAGGTATTGAAGAATGGCGATGTGGTGAATATCGACGTGACCGTCATCAAAGACGGGTATCACGGCGATACCAGCCGCATGTTTTTCGTCGGCGAAACGTCGATCCAAGCCAGACGTCTGTCGAACATTACCTACGAATGCATGTGGCGCGGCATTAAGCAAGTGAAACCGGGCGCGTATTTGGGCGACATCGGCGCGGCGATTCAACAGTATGCGGAGACTAACGGCTTCAGCATCGTGCGTGAATTCTGCGGCCACGGTATCGGCAAAACTTTCCACGAAGAACCGCAGGTGTTGCATTACGGCCGCGCCGGCAGCGGCCTTAAGCTGATCGCAGGAATGATCTTCACCATCGAGCCGATGGTCAACGCCGGCAAACGGGATATCCGCATGCTGGCAGACGGCTGGACAGTAGTCACCAGCGATCATTCCCTTTCCGCGCAATGGGAACACACGGTTCTGGTCACCGACAGCGGTTACGAGGTATTGACCGTATCGGCGGGCACCCCCGCGCCGGCCTGATTCATGTCCGGAATTTCGCCCGCCGCCGCAACCTCCCCCTCCTCCCGATTGCGTGTTTGGCTGCAAACCGAGCGCGCGGAACTCAAAAAAGCATATTTCGCCGACGCCGACGCGCTGCATCTGCTTGCGCACCACGCGGGCATAATCGACCGATTGCTGATCGAACTCTGGCAAGAGGCGGAGATGCCTGCCGATGCCTGCCTGGTGGCGGTCGGCGGCTTTGGCCGCAGGCAACTATATCCATTTTCCGATATCGATTTGCTGCTGCTTATCCCGCAAACCGTACTGGATTCCACTCTTTCCAAAATCGAGAAACTGGTCGGCACGTTATGGGATTGCGGACTTGAAGTCGGCCACAGTGTGCGCTCGGTGCCCGAGTGCGTCGAAGAATGCAAAAAAGATGTCACCATCGAAACCACGCTGATGGAGGCGCGCCTGATTCATGGCGATGAAGAATTATTTGCGCATTTGCGAAGCTCTCTCGAAGCAGGCCGGGATGTGCGGGGGTTTTTCGCAGCGAAATTGAATGAGCAGGCGCAGCGCCACGCGCGTTTTCAGGATACCGCTTTTAACCTGGAGCCGAACGTTAAGGAGAGCCCCGGCGGTTTGCGCGATTTGCAGAATATTTTGTGGCTGGCGCAGGCGGCGCAGTGCGGCGCAAGCTGGCCGGAATTGGCGCAGCAGAATCTCATCACTCCGTTTGAGGCGCGCGTATTGGCGCGGCGCGAACGTTTGTTGCAGAACATTCGCATTCGCCTGCACTACCTCGCTAGTCGCCGCGAAGATCGGCTGCTCTACGATTATCAGAACGAACTCGCCGGCGAAATGCATGTAAAGGCGAGGCACGGCCAGCGACCCAGCGAAGGTCTGATGCGCGCGTACTACCGCAACGCAAAAGTCATCGGCCAGCTCAATACCATTCTGCTACAAAACCTTTCTGCGCGGATTGAACCGGCCGTGCAGTCGCCGGCGACGCCGATCAACGACGACTTTCAGGTGCAAAATAGTCTGCTGCAGGCAAACAACATCGATATTTTCAGCCGGCGTCCCGCCGCAATCCTCGAAGCTTTTTTACTTTTGCAGCAATATATTGATTTAAAAGGGATTTCAGCCGAAACCTTACGAGCGATCTGGCGCGCTAAAAATAAGATCAATTTCGAGTTTCGCAGCGACGCCAAAAACCAGGCGTTGTTCATGCAGATTTTGCGCCAGCCGCAGCGCGTCACGTTTGTCCTGCGGAGGATGAACCAGTACGGCATTCTCGGCCGCTACATTCCGGCGTTCGGAAAAATTGTCGGCCAGATGCAGCATGATCTGTTTCATGTTTACACTGTCGACGAACATATCCTCATGGTGCTGCGCAATCTGCGCCGATTCAGCGTGCCAAAGTTTGCGCACGAGTTCCCTTTTTGCAGCAAGCTTTATAACTTATTCGACAAGCCCGAATTATTGCTGATTGCCGCGCTGTTTCACGACATCGCCAAAGGCCGCGGTGGCGATCACTCCGAGCTTGGCATGGTCGACGTGCGACGTTTCGCGAAACGCCATGGGTTGCCGGAAGAGGATTGGCAGCTGGTGGTGTGGCTGGTCGCCAGCCACTTGAAAATGTCGTCGGTCGCGCAGAAGCAGGATCTTTCCGACCCTGAGGTGATCCGTGCGTTCGCCGAATTCGCCGCGAGCGAACGCAGACTAACGGGGCTTTACCTGCTGACCGTTGCCGACATACGCGGCACCAGCCCCAAAGTGTGGAATGCGTGGAAAGCCAAACTGCTGGAGGATTTGTATCGCGCGTCGTTACGCGTATTACGAGGTGGAGAAGAAATACCTGCGGATGCGAACGCGGAAAAAAAAGAGGAGTCGTTGCGCATCCTGCGCCAATACGCCATCCAGGACCCGGCGGCGCTGAAATTGTGGGAGCAACTGGATGAGCGCTATTTCCAGCGCTTTGAGGCCGGCGAAATCGCCTGGCACACGCGCAACCTGCTGGGGAAACGATCGGCTGCCGACACATGGGTGAAGGCCCGGCTGTCGCCCGTCGGCGAAGGCATTCAAGTGATGATTTATACGCCCGATCAGCACGGCCTGTTTGCGCGCATTTGCGCCTTCTTCGAGCGCCAGCGCTACGACATCGTCAACGCGAAAATTTACACTACGCGGCATGGCTATGCTCTCGACAGTTTTCAGATCATGGACACCAACGACGCGTCGGCGACGCATTACCGCGACATACTCAGTTTTATCGAAAGCTCGCTGGCGGAGCGCATTGCCAATCGCCCACCGATCGATACGCCGGGCAAGGCCCGCATCAGCCGCCATCTGCGTGCGTTTCCGATCGAGCCTGTGGTTGTGATTGAGGCGGACGAGCGCCGCGCGAACTACCAGCTGTCGATCATTGCCGGTGACCGTCCGGGCTTATTGTCGCAAATATCGCAGGTGTTATTGCGCCACAATATCAGTTTGCAGGATGCGCGTATCGTGACCCTGGGCGAACGGGTGGAGGATACGCTGGTGATCAGCGGCGATGATCTGGCCGACGCGGGCGCTCGGCAAGAAATCCAGTCCGAGCTGCTGGAAGTACTGCGTACCTGATGGCGGCCGGTGGTTGACAGCACCGGCGGCAAGCGCCAGCATACGTCTGCATAAGATTTGAACGGGGAAAAACGATGAGAATTGGTATTGTCACCGACTCAGCCTGCGATTTACCAAAGCAGTTTATTCAGGACCACAATATTGTCATCATGCCGATTTCTATTCGAAGCGGCGACTCGCTATTGACTGACCGGCGTGACCCGGTGGAAACGCTGGAGTTTTATGAACAGCACCTGGCAGATCCGGCCAACACGCACGAATCGATTCCTTTCTCCGCTCTGCAAATCGAAGAATTATTCCTAACCAGGCTGGTGACGGATTTCGATTATGTCTTTTGCATCACGGTGTCGAGCACGCGCAGCAAGATTCACGAAAATGCGATGCAGGCCTCATTTAAAATTCTCAGCAAATACAAGGCAATACGCAAGGCCGCGAATATTGTCGGACCATTCATGCTGCGCGTCGTGGACAGCAAGAATTTTTTCACCGGGCAAGGCGTCATGGTCGCCGAGGCGGCGGAAATGCTGAGACGCGGCGCCAACACAATGGAGATTTATCGTCGACTGGAACAACTTACCGCGACGACTTACGCGTACCTGATGCCAGCGGAGCTGTCGCACTTGCGCAGTAACGCCAAGAAAAAAGGCGACAATAGCGTGAGTTTTTTCAGTTATGCACTCGGTACTGCGCTGGACATCAAACCGATTCTGCTTGGCCACGACGGCGAGACCGGGCCGGTGGAAAAAGTGCGCGGCTTCAAAAACGGCGTCGAGCGTCTTTTCAAAACCGCCATCGCCGAGTTGGAGCGCGGGTTGAAATGCAACATTATCTGCATCAGCTACGGCGGCGACCCGGACGCCATTACGACATTACCGGGATACGATGACCTGCGTATCGCGGCGAGAAAAAAAGGCGTCACCATCCTGCGCTCGGTCATGAGCACCACGGCCGCCGTCAACGTAGGCCCGGGCGGATTGTCGATTGCCTTTGCCACCGAGCCGCACGATATCGTGAAGTGATGCAGTTTTTTGCGCAAACAAAAAGGGACGCAACCGCGTCCTTTTTTATTGGCTACCGATCGATTCATGCAATCGGCTTGTTATCGTTCAAGTTCAGCCAGCCTTTGATTATGCGGTAAAGGACCCAGATGCCGTCAACAATCAGAATGATAAATCCGATGCCGATCACCATGGTTATCATGCCGATCACACCCCATAGCAATCCCCACCAGAAGGTACGCATCTGCCAGTTAAAATGGGATTCGAGGAAAGTGCCCTTTACTTCGTCGCGCTTGATGTAGTTGATGATAATCGCGGCGATTGCGGTCAATCCGACCACGATGCTCAAGGCGTATAAAGCGTAAATGATATGCGTGAGTTTAATTTCGCGCGATAGATCGCGCGCTGAATCTACAGCTTCGGGGTTGCCCATTATTACCTCCTCGTTAAATGTCATTCGTCGCGCACGTCTGCGCCGGGAAACAACGCGTCATTGTAGCCAAACAGGCGCATGTCATGCATGCGCATCGGATACAGGATCCCCTGCAGATGATCGCATTCGTGCTGCACTACGCGCGCGTGAAAATCGCTGACCGTGCGGTCGATTTTCCTGCCTTCAGGGTCGAAACCCTTGTAACGAATGCTGTGATAGCGCGGCACCATGCCGCGCATCCCGGGAACCGACAGGCATCCCTCCCAGTCTTCTTCAATGTCTTTCCCTAACGGCGTGATGACCGGATTGATCAGCACGGTATAAGGCACTTCCTCGGCATCCGGGTAGCGGCGATTTTTCTTCACGCCGAATATAACCACCTGCAGCGAGACGCCGATTTGCGGCGCGGCGAGCCCGGCGCCGTCCAACGCATCCATCGTATCGTGCATGTCGACCAGTAATAATTTGAGTTCGGCGGTACCGAATTTTTTTATCGGCTTGGCGACTTGCAGCAATACCGGATCGCCCATTTTCAAAACCGCTCTAACGGCCATTTTGCGCCACCAGCTTGTCGAGAATATTTCTCACCCGAACCATGCCCATTTCCAAAGTCTTGTAAATCTGATCGATATGCACAGTCTCGCGACTATCGCCGCGACCCGCCGCCTGGTTTGCGATGACGGCGACGGTCGCGTACTCGAGACGCAGTTCGCGTGCGAGTCCCGCCTCCGGCATGCCGGTCATGCCTACAATCGCCGCGCCGTCGCGTTCGAGGCGATTGATTTCCGCTGCCGTCTCAAGCCGCGGGCCCTGCGTAGCGGCGTAAACGCCTGAATGAATGATCGATTCATTGGCGGATTTTGCCGCGGCCATAATGCGCCAGCGCATCGGCTCGGAATATGGATGGGTAAAATCGACGTGGGTAACCGGCTTTTCGCTTCCTTCGAAAAAAGTGTGTTTGCGACCATGCGTGTAATCGATTATCTGGTCGGGCACCACAATCATGCCGGGCTTGAGCTCGGCGGCAATGCCGCCCACGGAGTTCACTGCTACGATCTGTTTGACGCCTTGTTCGTGCAGGGCCCACAAATTGGCGCGGTAATTGACTTCGTGCGGCGGGATGGTGTGCCCATAGCCGTGCCGGGCGAGAAACACGACTGACTGCCCCTGCACACTGCCGAATGTCAGCGCGCCGGAGGGCTCGCCATACGGCGTGCGAATCACCTGACGGTGGGTAATTTCCAGATTCGCCAGTTTAGTCAGGCCGGTGCCACCGATGATTGCTAACATTCTCGATTTTCTTTAAGGGCATAAATGGACGGAAGGTTGCGCCAGGCGCCATCCACGTCCATGCCGAAACCGAACACAAAACGGTCGGGCAAGGTGACGCCGACAAAATCAGCCTTGATGGGCTTCGGCCTGCCGATATTCTTGTCGGCAAAAACGGCCGAGTAGACTTCTTTTGCGCCCAGCTTGACCACCATGTCGCGTATCGCAGCGAGCGTTTCTCCCGCGTCAAGAATATCATCGAGAATCAAGACTGTACGTCCGGCGACGTTTTCCCTCGGCATGAGCTTCCAGATCAGCTCACCGCCCTGAGTGGCTCCGCCATAGCGTGTGGCATGAATGGTGTCGAACTCCAACGGAAAATGCAATAGCGGCAGAATTTGTCCGGTAATCACGACGGCGCCGCCCATCACCGAAAGTAGCAGCGGGTGTTTGTCTTTCAGTCCCGCGCGAATTTCCGCCGCCATGCGCCGCACCGCGAGATTCACTTCAACCGCGGTGACAATTTCCTCGGCGTCTGCAAGCATCGCGTTAGCTTTTTCCGGCGTCATGTTCTAGTTTTTTACTTGGAGAGATTTCAGCATCCGGGCGAAATCCTTGCCGATTTCCGGATGTTTCAGCGCAAAGGCGATTGTCGCTTCCAGGTAGCCCAGCTTGCTGCCGCAATCGTAGCGTTTTCCCTTGAACTCATACGCCATCACGCGCTCTTCGTGCACCAGCGCCGCGATGCCGTCGGTAAGCTGGATTTCGCCGCCGCTACCGGCGCCGATGGTTTCCAGATAATGGAAAATGCGCGGTTTGAGAATGTAACGGCCAACTACGGCGAGGGTCGACGGCGCGTCGGCGGGCTTGGGTTTTTCCACCATGCCGCTGACTTTGTGCAAATGCTTGCCCATCGGCACGCTGTCGACTATGCCGTAGCTGCTGGTATCCTCGCGCGCAACATTCTGCACAGCCAGAACCGAACTATGATGTTTTTCGAATATCTCCACCATCTGTTGCATCACCGGGGGATCGCCATCAATCAAGTCATCCGCGAGAATGACGGCGAATGGCTCGTTGCCGACCAGCGGCTTGGCGCAAAGCACCGCATGGCCGAGCCCCAGTGCTTGCGCCTGACGGATATAAACGCAGTTGATATGGGCCGGAATCATGTTGCGCACTTCTTTCAGCAGCTTTAATTTTCCCGCTGCCTGCAGCTCCGCTTCGAGTTCATAGGCTTTGTCGAAGTGATCTTCGATCGGTCGCTTGCCCCGGCCGGTAATGAAAATCATGTCGGTAATGCCCGCCGCGATCGCTTCTTCAACTGCATATTGGATCAGCGGCTTATCGACGACCGGCAACATTTCTTTCGGGCTGGCTTTAGTCGCGGGCAAAAAACGCGTACCGAGTCCGGCAACGGGGAACACAGCTTTAGTGATTTTCGTCGTCATCCAAAATCCTTTTTATTTAAAAAAATCAATAAGTTGCATTAATTCATGCTCGTTGAGAATTTTTACGCCAAGCTCTTGCGCTTTTTCCAATTTGCTGCCTGCTTCCTCGCCAGCGACCACATAATCGGTTTTTTTCGAAACGCTGCCGGACACTTTCCCGCCGCGCGATTCGATCAATTCCTTTGCCGCATCGCGTGACAGGCTCGGCAAGGTACCGGTCAATACGAAGGTCTTGCCAGCCAATTCGCCGCTCGCCGACCGGGCACTGTCGCTCTCCTTCCAGCTGACGCCGGCGGCACGCAATTGTTGCACGGCCTCGACATTGTGCGGCTCGGAAAAAAATCGCGCTATTGATTCAGCCACGATAGGACCGACGTCTTTCACCTGCATCAATGCCTCCCGGTCCGCACGCATCAATCGGTCCAAATTGCCAAAATGCCGCGCCAGATCTTTTGCCGTTGCTTCGCCGACATTGCGAATGCCCAATGCGTAGATGAATCGCGCCAACGTTGTATG
>JBAVXA010000196.1:0-6588 GCA_049698095.1 Burkholderiales bacterium | reverse complement strand
GGGAACGCGCAGCTCTGCGATCCAGTTAATCAGCGCACGGCCCTTTTTACGCAGCGGTTCGGAAATCGGATAGGCAACGAATTTCTGATCTTGATGCCCGGCCATGAACATGCTGCGCCCATCGAGGAAAGGCTCGGCCTCGGTAATCGCCCGCCACAGCATGCGTTGTGAATAGTGCAAGGGGTCATTGGCGGGATACAAACATCGCCGTAGCGCGGAATGAATGCCGTCTGCGCCGACCAGTACATCAAATTGCGTCTCGATCATTGAATCGTCGCGTTTTTTGAACGTCGCGCATACACTGCGCTCGCTCTGCGTGAATGATGTAAAACTATGGCCGAGGTGCAGGCGCTGCGCGCCAAGTTTCCTCATTGCCATCTGGTACAGCAGCATTTGCAATTCGCCGCGGTGGATGGAGAATTGCGGCCAGGCGTAGCCGGCCAACCGGCCGCGTGGCTCCTGCCAGATTCGCTGACCAAATTTATTGTAATAACTCAGTGACGAGGTTTCGATGGCAATCGCGGAAAGTTCATCCTGCAAATCCAGTTCGGTGAGTTCTTTTACGGCGTGGGGCAGTAAATTGATGCCGACGCCAAGCGGCTTCAGCTCGTTCACGGCTTCATAAACGTCGACGTCGATACCGCGCTTATGCAGCATCAATGCGAGCACCAGTCCGCCGATTCCAGCGCCCGCAACGGCTACCCGCATAATCTTCTCTGGTTCACGGTTGTAATATAACTAATTGATTAATATTGATATTTTTTGATACCGATAAAGATGTCAGAACCGCTGAAGTTCATTATACTAGCCGCGAGGATACATTTAGCTTGTTGTGTAAACCACAGCGACGAGCGAATCATGAACGAGCCGCAACTCAGCCCCGCCGATCTTTTCGCCAAACCAGCAGTCGTCGTCGATCGGCGCGAGGACGGCAGCATGATCCTGCGCTCGCCGCAGGCATTGCAAAACCACGCGCGTTGCGTAGGTGAATACCTGGAACACTGGGCAAATCTGACGCCGCAGCAGAAATTCTTGCAGGAGCGCGACGCACAAGGTCATTGGCAGGGCGTGACGTATGGCGAGGCGCGCGAACAGGTTCGGAAAATCGCTGCCTGGCTGCTGCGCCAGAATCTTTCTGACGACCGACCGATCGCGATTTTGTCCGACAACAGCGTCGAACACGGATTGCTCACGCTGGCGGCGATGCATATCGGCGTCCCGGTTGCACCGATTTCACAGGCATATTCACTAATGTCCAAAGATTTCGCCAAGCTGCGGAGTATTTTTGCGCTGCTTCAACCCGGGTTGGTTTACGTTGCCGACTATGCGCGATTTTCGCCTGCGTTGAGCGCGGTAAAGGATTTGCACACAGGTACGCTTGTCGCCGGAGCGAACGCGGCGGGCGACGTCCAGACTTTTTCACGATTGCTATCATACATTGACGATATCGCCGTCGAGCGGGCGTTCACCGCAGTCAATCCGGATACAATTGCAAAATTCCTGTTCACTTCCGGCTCCACCGGCGAACCGAAGGGAGTCATCAATACGCAACGCATGCTGTGCGCCAGCCAGCAGGCCAAGTCGCAGCTGTGGCCGTTTCTGCGCGATACGCCACCGGTGATAGTCGATTGGCTGCCGTGGAACCACACCTTCGGCGCCAATCATAATTTTAATCTGGTGCTGAGAAACGGCGGCACTTTATATATCGACGCCGGCCGACCGATGCCGGGACTGTTCGAGCAAACAGTGAAGAATCTGCGCGACGTATCGCCGACCTTGTATTTCAACGTGCCGCGCGGTTATGACATGCTGGTCACTGCATTGCGCGCCGACCAGGTACTGCGCCACAGCTTTTTCAAAAAGCTGCAGGTGATTTTTTATGCCGCCGCCGCCCTTCCTCAAAATTTATGGGACGCACTCGAGCATCTTTCGCTCGAAACCATAGGCGAAAAGGTCGCCATGGTGTCGGCGTGGGGCTCTACCGAGACCGCGCCGCTGTCAACGGACTGCCATTTTCAGGCGGAAAAATCCGGCGTGATTGGCCTGCCGGTTCCCGGTACCGCGCTCAAGCTCCTGCGCAACGGCGACAAACTGGAGGTTCGCGTACGCGGCGCGAATGTGACGCCGGGTTATTGGAAGCGCCCGGACCTCACGACAAAAATGTTCGACGAAGAAGGCTTTTATCGCATCGGCGATGCCGTGCGATTTCTTGATGATACTAAGCCAGAACGCGGACTGGTGTTCGACGGCCGCGTAGCGGAAGATTTCAAACTCAGCAGCGGGACGTGGGTCAACGTCGGCATGTTACGTGTCAAGGCGCTCGCCCTGCTCGCGCCGATCGCACAGGACATCGTATTGACCGGCCACGATCACGATACGATCGGTTTCCTGATTTTCGCCAATATAGCAGCCGGCCGCAGCTTGTGTGCCGACTTGCCTGGAGAGGCGACACCGGCGCAGGTGCTTGCACATTCTGCCGTGCGCGATAAGGTGTCGAGCGGGCTGCAGGCATTGCAGCGCGACGGCGGCGGGACGTCAACTTATGCCACGCGCGCGCTTTTGATGGCCGAACCGGCGTCTATCGATGCCGGCGAAATCACCTACAAAGGTTACATCAACCAACGCGCCGTCCTTACCCATCGCGCGGAATTGGTGGCTATTTTACAGGCGGACCCTGCAACACCTGAGGTGATTGAGCTAAAGATATCGAGTGAAAACTTGCTTCAGGCATAACCAATTGATTATAATGAAGTTTCAAACGATGTCTTTTTTGCACTTCGCGCGTTATATTTCCCATGAATCGAACCATTGTCGTGCTCTGTGTTTTCCTTTCCTCTGGCTTCGCTCACGCAACCAGAGCAGAGCATCCATTAGAAGTGCGTCAAACGCTGGTAACACAAAACCCGCAGGAGAAAATCGTCGCGCTGACGCTCGATGCCTGCGGGGGAAGTTTTGACGCCGACATCATCCGGTACCTCACTGCGCAAAAAATCCCGGCCACCATTTTTGTGACTCAGCGCTGGATGAGCAAAAACCCTGTGGCGTTTGCTGAACTCAAAGCCCGCAGGGATTTATTCGACATTGAAGACCACGGCGCGCGACATGTGCCCGCCGTGGTCGGCCCCGGCCGCCAGGTTTATGACATCGCGGGTAGCCCGGACCTGGAACATCTGCGACAGGAAGTGGCAGGCGGCGCAGAGGCGATTGAGAAATCAGGCGGCGGCAAACCGCGCTGGTATCGTGGCGCCACGGCGCTGTACGACATCGAGGCAATTAATACGATTAAGAAAATGGGATTTAGAATCGCAGGCTTTTCCGTTAATGCTGACGAAGGCGCAACATTATCCAAGCGCAGCATCATCGCGCGGCTCAAGGCGGTAAAAGCCGGCGATATCATCATCGCGCATTTGAACAAACCGAAGTCCTCAAGCGCAGAGGGCCTGGCGGAAGGCATTAGCTGGCTAGGCGCGAACGGTTTCCGGTTTGTAAAACTCAATCAAGCGAGCGTGCGCGAAACGCCGTTTTGATTTCAGTTATTTCTGCAGTTCGATAGCTGTCACCACGAACGCGTTATTGATCCTGTCGGCAGTGAATTTCACCTTGTCGCCGACCTTGACCTGATCCAGCATCGCCGGGTCTTTCACCTGAAACACCATCGCCATCGCCGGCATGTCGAATTTCTTTATTTCGCCGTGCTTCAGGGTAATTTTGCTCGCCTCTTTATCGATTTTGCGCACCTCCGCTTCGACCATTTCGTTCGCAACGGACTCGCCGGATGGCTTCGCCGCCGCAGTGGCATCAGCGCCACTCGCAGCGGCGAGTATGATTTTCGGCTTGCCGGCTGTCGTTGAAGCATTGGGTTTTACCGCAGAAGGCGACGCGGCCACGCGGATTTTTCCCACCATGCCCGCTTCCATATGGCCCGGCTCGAGACAGGCAAAATCGACCGTGCCCTGCTGGGTAAATTGCCAAATGAGTTCTTTTGTCTGACCCGGCTCTAGCGACACCTGATTAGGATCGTCGTGTTCCATGCCGGGATTTTTTTTCATCAGCTCGGCATGCTGCTTCAGGTCTTTCGCCGATCCCAGCACCATCTCATGTTCCAGCTTGCCTTTGTTTTCCAGGATGAAACGAACCGTTTCACCGTTTTTCACCTTGATGGTCGACGGGCTGTAGCGCATATTATCGCCCATGCTGATCTTAATCGTGCGCGTTACATCTGCGGCGTTGCCAGGTTTGCCGATCGACGCGCTGGCATGATCATGACCGGCGGCGTGGTTTCCCGCCGCCAATGCGCCTGTTGCTAAACCCGCGAATAGCAACGCCGAAAAAATATGGGATCGTTTTGTATGCATGGTCGCTCCTGTTAATTGTCTTCGAAAAAAAAGCTTGGTTAGGTTTTTCAATGCCCGGCGTGTCCAACCGGTTTACGTACCTGCACTTCAATTTCGGCTGAATTGCCGGCTTTCTGGCTTTGCGTCGGCATGGATTGTCCCGCTCCGGTTTGCGATGTCGACATCGACCGCGCCGGCTCGCCGAGCTGGCCGGTCCATTCGTATGCTCTCGTCCCTTCTGGATGCTTGTACCACCCGGGATCCTTATAATCGCCGGGTTTCTGGTCCGTGCGCACTTTCAGCATGGTAAACATGCCGCCCATTTCCACCGAGCCATAGGGCCCAGCACCAGTCATCATCGGAATCGTGTTGTCGGGTAACGGCATTTCCATTTCTGTCATATCCGCCATACCGCGCTCGCTCATCGCCATATAATCGGGAATCAGGCTGGTGATCTGTTTTGCGACGCCGCGATGATCGACGCCTATCATGGTAGGAACATTGTGGCCCATTGCGTTCATGGTGTGGTGGCTCTTGTGACAATGAAACGCCCAGTCGCCTTCCTCGTCCGCGATAAATTCCAGCTGACGCATCTGTCCGACCCCGATGTCCGTGGTGACTTCCGGCCAGCGTGCGCTTTTCGGCGTCGGCCCGCCGTCGGTTCCGGTTACGGTAAATTCATGCCCATGAATGTGAATCGGATGATTGGTCATCGTCAGGTTGCCGATACGGATGCGTACTTTATCGTTCTTGCGCACGTTGAGCGTATCAATGCCGGGAAATATGCGGCTATTCCACGACCACAAATTGAAGTCGAGCATGGTCATAATTTTCGGCGTGTAGCTACCCGGGTCGATATCATAGGCGTTGAGCAAAAATACAAAATCGCGATCAACCTCATCAATCAACGGATGTTTCGCTTTCGGATGCGTGATCCAGAAACCCATCATGCCCATGGCATTTTGCACCATGTCGTCCGCGTGCGGATGGTACATGAATGTACCGGGGCGGCGCGCGATGAATTCATAGACAAATGTTTTGCCCGGCTGGATTGAAGGTTGCGTCAGGCCCGATACCCCGTCCATGCCGTTAGGAAGACGCTGGCCGTGCCAATGCACCGACGTATGCTCAGGCAATTTATTCGTCACGAAGATCCGCAGCCGGTCCCCCTCCACCACTTCAATGGTGGGGCCGGGCGACTGTCCATTGTATCCCCATAGGTGGGCTTTCATTCCCGGCGCCATTTCCCGCACTACCGGTTCTGCGACCAGATGAAATTCCTTTACGCCGTTATTCATGCGCCAGGGTAAAGTCCAACCGTTCAGGGTCACGACGGGGTTGTAGGGCCGGCCGGTGGACGGCACCAGGGGCGGCATGGTGTCCGGCCTGGTTTGTATCACTGGCTCGGGCAACGCCGCCAGCGCAACGCGGCTAACGCTCGCGACGCCGACCGCCGCGCCAGTGATACCGGCTGTCTTAAAAAAATCTCTTCTGCTGGTCATGGTTTATCCTTTGTTTCAATGCCCTGCCATGCCGCCTTCGACGGGCAGCATGGTTTTTGTCGCGGCGCTCATCGAAGGCTTTCCGATCAGGGCCATCTGCATATCGCTTTGCGCAAGCCAGAAGTCGCGTAGCGATTCGATATAACTATTTACACTGCCGATTTGCGAACGCGCATCTGCCAGCAAATCGAACACGCCGATCAGCATGCCGTTGTAGCGCAACAGATTCTCATCGGAAATACGTTTTTTGACCGGAACGATTTCGTTACGATAGTATTTGGCAATGTCATAGCTGCTTCGATAGCCAAGATATGCTTCGCGCACCTCGGAGCGCGCGTTGATTGCCGCCTCGGCAACACGGTCGAGCGCCTGCATGTATAGTGCCTCAGCCTTGGCAACTTTGGTGCCGCCCCAATCGAACAGAGGCAGTTCCAGAGTCACTTCGTAGCCGCGCTGCGTCGGCATTTCGTTGGACGAGTTACGCACGGCGCCCAGTTCGAGCACATTGATAAAGCGCGTGGCTCTGCTCAAGCCGAGATTTCTTGCCAGCGCTTCAGTTTGTGTTTTAATCGCGACAATATCCAGCCGCTGCGCCAGCGCGGTCTGCTCAATGTCGGGCAAATCGTCCACCGTCCTTGGCAAATCAGGCAAGCGTTCCGGCAAACTGAATCTTATTTGCTCACCCCACAAACCCATTAGCCGCGTCAACTGTTCGCGCGCGCCGGTTTGTGCTTGTTCAGAGCGCGCGAGAT
>JBAVXA010000195.1:0-1933 GCA_049698095.1 Burkholderiales bacterium | reverse complement strand
ATCTGGATGCTATCCCATGCATGACCGCCGAAGCCGGAACGCGTGTTGGCGCCGTATTTCGCTTCATACACTTTAATGTAGTCGAGCGCGGATTTTTTGGCCGGATGGCTGTCGTCGAGTTGCTCGGCCACCAGCAGCGGGCCGACTGGCAGCAGGCCTTTTTCCAGCGCCTTGCCGCCGACGCGCAAAAAGTCGTTGTTGGCTGCGCCGTGGGTCTGGTAAATCTTGCCCTTGTAATTCCGCTCAGCCAATGTAGTGTGCGGCAGCGCGGCGGGGGTGCCGGAACCCGCCACCAGAATCGCGTCCGGGTTGAGCGACACCAGTTTCAATACCTGCGCGGTGACCGAAGTATCGGTGCGGTTATATTTTTCTTCCGCCACCATTTTGACGCCGTTGGCTTCGGACGCGCGCTTCATTTCTTTGAGCCAGCCTTCGCCGTACGGATCGGCATAGCCGATAATGCCCATGGTCTTTACGCCGGATTTTCCCATGTGGCCGGCGATGGCGTCGGCCATCAGCGAATCACCCTGCGGAACCTTGAATATCCAGCGGCGTTTTTCATCCTGCGGCTCGACGATGCGTGCCGCGTTGGCCATGCTGATCATCGGGGTCTTCGCTTCCGCGGCGATATCGACCATGGCGAGGGAATTCGGCGTGGTGCTCGAACCGATGATCACGTCCACTTTATCTTCGCTGGTGAATTTTTTCGCGTTGGCGACCGCCTTCGACGTGTCGCTGGCATCGTCGAGGACGATGTATTCCATTTTTTGTCCGGCGATCGTGGCGGGGTAAAATTCGACCGTATTCTTTTCCGGAATGCCCAGCGATGCGGCGGGGCCGGTGGCGGACAAGGTGATACCGACTTTGATATCAGCATGCGCCGGCGAAAACAGCAAAACGGCCAGCAGGCCGGACAGGGCAGCAAATTTCTTCATTACTTAACTCCTCCGTGAGTTGGCAAGATGATTGAATAAATAAAACCGGATGCTTTTCGATCAACAGCATTTGTGCTGCACATTCTACTGCATAAAAAGCCGTCTTGTACGCGCCAATCCGTTATCGATTTTGTAAGCATTCCGTCAGGCGGCGCTTGCCCGAACGGTTTGCTCGATGGCGCCGAAAATCGATTCGCTGTTTGCGTTGAACATTTCAATGCGCACCACGTCGCCAAACTGCAGAAACGGCGTCACCGCTTTGCCGAGCTCGATGGTTTCGAGGCAGCGTTTTTCCGCAATGCATGCCGATCCGCTGCTGCGATCGAGGTTGGAAACCGTTCCCGAACCGATAATGCTGCCGGCTTCCAGTTCGCGCGTTTTGGCGGCATGGGCGATGAGCCGGGTAAAGTCGAACGTCATGTCGGTCCCCGCGTTGGGCGTGCCGAACGGCTTTCCGTTGAGATGGACCGTCAGCGGCAGATGCAGTTTTTTTCCGTCCCAGGTGTCGCCCAACTCGTCCGGCGTCACCGCCACCGGCGAAAATGCGCTCGCCGGTTTACTCTGGAAAAAACCGAATCCTTTGGCCAACTCGGCGGGAATCAGATTGCGCAAGCTGACATCGTTCACGAGCATGATCAACTTGATGTGGTCGGCGGCTTGTTCGGGCAGAATGCCCAGCGGCACGTCGTCGGTAATGACTGCCACTTCGCCTTCCAGATCGATGCCCCAGTCCTGCGACGCGGCGACAATCGCATCGCGCGGACCGACAAAACTGTCGGATCCGCCCTGATACATCAGCGGGTCGGTCCAGAACGACGCGGGCATATCGGCACCGCGCGCCTTGCGCACCAGCTCGACGTGATTGACATATGCGCTGCCGTCCGCCCATTGGTAAGCGCGCGGCAGTGGGGAATGACATTGCGTCTGGTCAAACGCGAATGCGTGCCGCGCCGCGCCGTGGTTCAGCGCCGCGTACGCTTCGGCCAGTTTCGGCGCGA
>JBAVXA010000194.1:0-6323 GCA_049698095.1 Burkholderiales bacterium | reverse complement strand
TCGCTGCTCGCCGCGTCGACCACGTATCTGGTCATCAAGGCCGGACGCGACGTGGCGAACGATGAATTCCTGGCCACCGATTTGCTGTGGATTGTCGCGGCGCAATCGACTTCGTATATTGTCGGCGCGGTAAGCTGGGTGTTTGCCGAGCAGGCGGGCTTTGGCGCCTACGGCCGCTATATGTTGCGCTTCGCGCGTCACAACCGGTACCAGAATAAACTGCTGCACGACAAGCCGATGCGCGAACAGATCGAACCGTTTCTTACCAGCGAAACGTTTCATATTTTTTTCGAGCTCATGTACGAACTCGAAGCAGATCTGAAAATATTTTTCGGCCTGGTGTTCAACGCGCTGGTCATCGGGCTGGAGATCGACGCCGGCCTGCCGATCGCCTACGCAGGCGTTTTCGCCATTCTTTTATTCCTGCAATGGTCGTTGCGTAAACCTGTCGCCTACGCCTACCTTACCAACCAGCGCATGACCAACCGCATGACTTCGCACAGCTACACAGCCTGGGATAATATTTTCAGCGGCAATGCATACAACTTCCGCTTGTGGCACGGCGGTTTCAAGGTCAAATTGCGCGATGCCTTGCACGCGCAAATTCGCGCCATCGTGACGCGCGAAGGCCTCAGCACCGTCAGCGGCATCATCGGGCTTGGAATCATTTTCACCACGATGGCGACGGTTGCCTCGAATGACTTGAGCAATACCGCGCTGCTGGTCGCCCTTGCCGCGACGCTGCCGCGGCAAATAGAAATGACACACGACGTTCATTTGCTTGCATCAGGCTGGAATGACCTGCTCGCTATCTGGACGCGCATGGGAGGCGTGGTCGACAACATGCGCCCGCAGGCGGACAACGAATTCAACGCGCGTATTCGTTTTGATCGGTTGTTATTGCGCCAGAACGAAAATGTAGTGGCCTGCGCGTCGGTCGAGCAGGCGATGACAAAAATCCTCGCGCAAAAATCCGGGCGCATCAACGTACGCGGAGACAACGGCTCCGGTAAATCAACCTTATTATTGGCGCTCAAAGCAGAACTGAAAAACCGCGCATACTACTGGCCGACGGCAGACCGGCTGGCATTTCGCTTCGCCGGTGCAGTGCCCGGCAGCGAAAAGAACGAAGTGGACGAAAACGAGGACGCGGCCCAGCCGCAATCGAATGCGGTAAAGAAATTGGGTTTTTCCTCCGGAGAGCGGCAATTACAATCACTGCGTGAAATTGTCACACACACCTCTGCGGAAATTTACCTGCTGGATGAGTGGGATGCGAATCTCGACCCGGTAAATCGCGCTGCCGCGGCAGCGTTGATTAATCAGCTAGCCGGCCGCGCACTGGTTGTGGAAATTTCCCACAGGGATTCCGAATGGCTCGACCAGGACTGACAACCATTGTTCCCCCGAGTCGCAAAAAAATATAAGTTGCTGGAAAAATGGAATTCCTTGACTTCCGCTTTGATTTAGCGCGTAATTGCACCCGTCGGTGTAGTTCAAGTTCCAAATAGTACGGTTTTTGCCTGATATTTCTTTCTTGATACAACAGCGGCAATCTCTAATTTTTTTATCAGGAATAAAGTAAATGGCAAACGGTACAGTAAAATGGTTTAACGACTCCAAAGGTTTTGGTTTCATCACCCCGGACAACGGCGGCGATGATTTGTTCGCGCACTTCTCGGCAATTCAGTCCAGCGGATTCAAATCCCTGTCTGAAGGTCAAAAAGTAACGTACGACGAGACCACCGGCCCTAAAGGCAAACAGGCTTCGAATATCAAAGTGGCTTAATCGCTACTTGCTGAAGTAAAAGAAAACCCCGGCTTGCCGGGGTTTTTTTATTTCTTCTGAAAATCGCTTAACTCATTTACGTCCGTATACACCGGTCAGCTTCGCCTTGCCGATACTGTTGGCGTTCACCATGAAGCCGACTAACGATGCCGTGGCGCCATCGGGAATATCCAGCTTGTCTGTTTTCAACGCGTGCAGAGTGAAATGATAATGATGCTTGCCGTGTCCTTGCGGCGGGCATGGGCCGCCCCAGCCGGCGGCACCGAAATCGGTTTTCTGTTGTACGCTGCCCTTGGGCAGGTTTGTGCCGTCGGCGCTACCGGCGCCCTGCGCAATGGCATTCGCACTGGCCGGAATGTTGTACACGGCCCAATGCCACCAGCCCGCGCCGCCGGTCGGAGCGTCGGGATCGTGCACCAGTAACGCAAAACTCTTGGTGCCGCTCGGCGCGCCGCTCCAGCTCAACGCCGGAGAAATATTTTCGCCCTCGCAACCGAAACCCTTGTATACCTGTTTGTTGCTGATCGTTCCGTTCGGCTTGATGTCGGAACTGGATAGTTTGAATCCGCCCGCGGCTTGCGCCGTGGCGACGAAGGATAGCAAAAGTGTGGTCAAGATGATGCGCATGGAAAACCTCCGTAACAAGTTTTGATAGCAAAGAACAATCGGAAAACGAATGATAAATATAACTATTTGATTATATTGAACATTATTTCAACAGAAAGAGCGTCGCCAAGCCGAGAAAACTGCCCAGCCCCACCACGTCAGTTATTGTCGTGAGTATCACCGTCGTGCCGAGAGCCGGATCAAGTTTATATTTTTTCAGCATCAACGGAATCGCCACGCCGCTCGCCGCCGCGACAAACAATTCGATAATCATCGCCGCCCCGAACACCAGCGACAACTTCCAATCCTTATAAAATATCGTCGCAACCAAACCGACAACGAATGCCCAGATCAGCGCATTGAAATACGCGACCAGCAATTCTTTCTTAAACAGATAGCGTATATTCCCGGCATTGATCTGGTCCAACGCAATGCCGCGCGTCACCAACGCCATGGTCTGCGTCCCCGCATTACCGCCCATGCTCGGAATGACAGTCATCAACACCGCCAGCGCGACGATTTTTTCAATCGACGCGGCAAACAAACCGGTCACCGCCGAGGCGGCAAACGCGGTGAGCAGATTGATCCCCAGCCACAACGTGCGGTTCTTGGTGCTTTCCTTTACCGGGGCAAACAAATCCTCCTCGTCGCGCAAACCGGCGCGTTTCAAGGATTGCGCTTCCGATTCATCAATAATGTAATCGACCATTTCATTCACGGTGACGCGGCCGATCAATTTGTTTTCCGCATCGACCACTGGCGCGGAAATCAAATCATAGCGCTCGAAAGCGCCGGCGGCCTCGCGGGCCTCGCCGTCCGGATGGAAAACTTCCACCGGTTTTTCCATCACGTCGGCGACCTGTTTCTCCGGATCGAGAATGAGTAATTTGTTCAGCGGCAATGTCCCGAGCAACTTATCCTGGCGGTCGACGACAAACAATTGATCCGTCTGGTCAGGTAATTCGCCGCGCCGGCGCAGGTAGCGCAGCACCACCTCGAGACTGATATCGTCGCGAATGGCGACCATGTCGTAATCCATCATCGCGCCGACGGAATTATCCGGATAAGACATGGCCGATTGCAGGCGCGCGCGATTTTGCGCGTCGAGCGAATCGATCAATTCCTGCATCACGTCGTACGGCAGGTCCGGCGCGAGGTCGGCGATCTCGTCGGTATCGAGGGTCTCAGCGGCGTGGAGCAGCTCTTCGCTGTCCATCGACTTGATCAGCGACTCGCGCACCGAGTCGGAAACCTCCAGCAGAATTTCGCCGTCGCGCTCGGCCTTGACCAGGTCCCACACAACCAGTCGATGGTTTAACGGCAGCGATTCGAGAATGAACGCCACGTCGGCAGGATGCAGCTCGTCGAGCTTGCTGCGCAACTGGCGGTTGTCGTCGAGGCTCAGCGGCGGCGCGTCTTTTTCATGGCCGAGCATGTCCGTCACCTGCTTGAGTGTTTCCTGCAGGCTGATATCTTCCGGAATGAGCGTATCGAGTTCGGCCATGACGTCCGTCTTGCGCGAGATGCGCCATTGTAGGCGAATAAGCGGCAGGCTGAAACTTGTTTATTTACAAGGGAATGAGGTGGAAATTCAAAAACCGCAGACCGGAAGAAGCATAGTGGAGGAAGTGTCTTCGGATTTCATCTCATCCGCTCTCGTAACAAGATAATTATTTCTTAAGAAAAAAAGACGCGACCACCAATAACAAACCGACAACTATCAAACTTACGCCAAACACACCCAATAATCCCATATGCGCAAAAACCTCGAATACACTTAGCGCTTGCTTAGGATTTACGCGCGGATATGGCAGGCTAGTCAATCCAATTGCAGTAAGTAAAATCCCGCAAACAAGAATCTTATCCTTAAATGAAAACATCGCTTAACCTATATAGATGTGAATCCATTAAATTATATCGGTATATTTATACGGATTTAATAAATTTACCCCTCTCGTACGATTTTCATGGCAATTCTGCCTCGCCCATCCGACGCAAAATAATATTCGTCTTGCGCGCGAGGCCGCGGGCGCTGCGGTTCTTTTCGTAGAAGCGCGGGTTGGGAATCATGGCGGCGAGTTTGGCCGCTTGCGCGGCGCTTAAATTGGCGGCGCTGATGCCGTAGTAGTGTTGCGCTGCGGCTTCCGCGCCGAATACGCCGTCGCCCCACTCGATCACATTCAAATAAATTTCGAATATGCGCTCCTTGTCCATCATGCGTTCGAGCATCAGCGTGATCAGTGCTTCCTCGCCTTTGCGCCATGGGGTTTTGGCGTTGGACAGAAATAAATTCTTGGCGAGCTGTTGCGAGATGGTGGAACCGCCGGCGACGATTTTGCCGCGCTTGAGATTCTTGTCGAAGGCATTTTGAATACCTTCCCAATCGAAGCCTTCATGGTCGACGAAACGCGCATCTTCGGCCGCGATGATGGCGCGCTTGAGATGATTCGAAATGCTCTCGTATTCGACCCATTCATGGCTCAGCTCGGCGTCAGGCGTTTTGCCCTGCAGGATCATGCGCCGCTGGTCCATGAATGCGCTGGAGGAAGGATTGTGATCGACCCACCACCACACTTGGGCAAAAACCCTTATCTGATACAAAGCGAACAGCAGTAAGAAAAGTGCACCGACGCGCCAGGCCCAATACCAGAGTTTTTTGCGGCTGATTTTTAACTTCAACGAGGAAACAATTTTACAAAGCAGATTTGATTGACGGCGGCAGCATGCACATTCCTTATCGCCACGGACGCGGGAGCGGCGGCGAGGAACGAAGACTGAATTTTGTTACAGCGCGGCACGGATTTTTTTCAACACTGATTTTGTTTCCGGGCGGACTCCGCGCCAGACGAAGAAGGATTCCGCCGCTTGCTCCACCAGCATGCCCAAGCCGTCGCTCACCCGCTCGGCGCCAAGTCCGCTGGCAAACTTCATAAATGCCGTAGGCAGTTTGGCGTACATCAGATCGTATATAAGTGCTTGTTTAAATTGAATATTTTTTGGAATCTCCGGTAGCTTGTTTTCCATGCTGGCAGATGTGGCATTGATGATCAGGTCGAACTTTTCATTCGACAACACTTCGAAAGTCTTGGCTTCGATGTGCTTCTGTTTTTTATCCAGCGGCGCGATCAGGCGCGCCAGCTCGGCGGCTTTGGAGTGTGTGCGATTGGCAATCACCAGGCGCAAAGGATTGCTGCGCAACAGCGGTGCAAGCGTTCCACGCGCCGCACCGCCGGCGCCGATGACCAGCACGCTTTTGCCTTCGATGATAAACCCCAGATTGCCGGTGATGTCGCGGATCAGCCCCTTGCCGTCGGTGGTATCGCCAAGAATTTTCCCATCGGCGAAGGTCAGCGTATTCACTGCGCCGGCAAGTTGCGCCCGATCGGTCAGCACGTCGCACATGGCATACGCCTGCTGCTTGAACGGGGTCGTGACATTCATCCCTTTGCCGCCGCCGGCGATGAACTCGTTGACGGTTTTTTCGAAACTGCCCAATGGCGCAAGGACCGCGGCGTAGGAAACATCTTCCCCGGTCTGCTTCGCGAATTCGGCGTGAATTTGCGGCGATTTGCTGTGGGAAACTGGATGGCCGATTACGGCGTAGCGGTCAGTCATGTTTGAAATCGCTTATGCGGGAGTTGTCGGTCATTGCATGTCAACTCTGCATCCAGGGCAATCCTGCGGCGCGCCAGCCGGCCTTTTTATTGCGATGGCCTGCGCTGTCTTTTTCGCCCTCAAATCCCTCGAGCACGTTGTAGCTGTCGCGGAATCCGGCCTGCGTTGCGGCAGCGGCGGCGTAGTGCGAGCGAACGCCCGAGCGACAAATAAACAATACCAGCGATTCCGGATTGACCGCCTGTTTCAGCTCGTCCATAAAATGCGGATTCAGGTCGCCGTCCGGGTAATTAAGCCATTCGATATGCACCGC
>JBAVXA010000193.1:0-2850 GCA_049698095.1 Burkholderiales bacterium | reverse complement strand
ATTTCGCTTTCCGTCAATAAAGGCGAAATGGTTTTTATTACCGGCCATTCCGGCGCAGGTAAATCCACTATGCTGAAACTTATCGCCGGCGTCGAACGTGCCAGCCACGGCAGCGTGAACGTGAACGGACAAAATGTCGGTACGCTGCGTGAATCTGCCCTGGCGGTGTTGCGCAGGAACATTGGTCTGGTGTTCCAGGATCACAAACTGTTGTTCGATCGCAACGTGTTCGAGAATATCGCCTTGCCGCTTTACATCGGCGACTACACGCCTGCAGAAGTCGGCAAACGCGTACGTGCGGCGCTGGACAAGGTCGGTCTGCTCGGCCGCGAAAAAAATAATCCGGTGACTTTGTCGAGCGGCGAGCAGCAACGATTATGCATCGCGCGCGCCATCGTGAACCGCCCTTCGATACTCATCGCCGACGAGCCGACCGGCAATCTCGATGCGGAATACGCGGCGCAAATCGTCGACTTGTTCAAATCTTTCAACCAGGTCGGCGTTACTACGCTTATTGCGACACACGACGCGGCGATGATCGAAAAACTCAAGCCGCGCACGGTGCACCTCGACCACGGCATGCAAACGCCATGACAGGGTGGCTGAGACAACATCAGCGCGCATTTTTTGCGGCATGGCGGCGTATGGCGCAGCAACCGCTGGTGAGTATTTTCAGCGTCGTGGTAATCGGCATCGCGCTTTCCCTGCCGACTGCGCTGTTCGTCGCACTGCAGAATTTCAACGCACTCGCGGGGCATATCAATGCCGAGCCGCAGCTGTCGCTTTATATGGCTGCCGGCGCGACGCCAGCCGAAACGCAGCAAATTGAATCTCAACTGAAGGCGCGAAGCGACGTGGCGAATTATCGATTCATCGCGCGCGAACAGGCGCTGAAAGAAATGAAAGACAGCGCCGGAATTGCCGATGTACTCGCCGCGCTGGAAAAAAATCCCTTGCCCGACGCGTTTATCGTGCGCGCCAAAAGCAGCAAACCGGAATTTCTCGCGGGCATGCGCGAGGAGTTTTTGACCTGGCCGAAGGTCGAGCACGTGCAGCTCGATTCTGCCTGGGCAAGAAAGCTCGCCAGCCTGAATAGCCTGGCACGAAAAATGGTCTCTCTACTCGCGCTGATCCTCGGTATCGCGCTGGTGGCCATCACCGGCAACACGATCCGTCTGCAGATTCTCACCCAGAAAGATGAAATCGAGGTAGGCAAACTGATCGGCGCAACCAACCGATTCATCCGTCGGCCTTATCTATATTTCGGCACGCTGCAAGGCTTGCTCGGCGGTCTGTGTGCACTTGGCATCGTATTCTTCTCCATTCGCTGGCTCGGGTCGAACCTCATCGAACTTTTGCAACTCTATGAAAGTGATTTTCGCATCGCGCCGCTATCGATGCGCAACGGCGCCATCATCGCCGGCATGTCGGCGTTTCTCGGGTGGCTCGGCGCATTTGTCTCAGTCGCAATGTATTTTAGGAAGATACTTCCCAGGTCATAGAAAACTAATTTTTTCCTGCCGAATTTGCTAGCCGGATCTTCGCGGCAATGCTAAGGTTTGTCGGGTCTTGCATCTCACGAATATTTACTGCAACGTCCTGTTTATATTGGGTTCATTATTACCTCATTGTTTGGAAATTAAATGTTCATCGATACTCGGCAGCTAGGCGACGGCGCCGTGGCTGACACCACTGTGTGCATTATCGGCGGCGGCGTAGCCGGCATTACCATCGCGCTTGAGCTGGAAAAAAGCGGCATAGATTGCATCGTACTGGAGAGCGGCGGCCACGAAGCCGACGATGCCACGCGCGACTTATATCGCGGTGAAAATGTCGGGCTTCCGTACGATTTTGCCGATGGTTGTCGCAGCCGCTTTCTCGGCGGCAGCAGTAATTGCTGGGGCGGCTGGTGCCGCCCATTCGAAGACATTGATTTTCAGCAGCGTGATTGGGTGCCCAACAGCGGTTGGCCGTTTGGCGCGGAAGAGGTTGCGCCGTATTACGCGCGCGCGCATGAGCTACTGCAGCTCGGGCCGGTTAATTATGACCCATCATTCTGGGAGGCGGCGATAAATCGCGCCGATGTTCGCCGTCTGCCATTTACCCGGCAAAAAATATACGACGTCATTTGCCAGTTCAGTCCACCGTCCCGACTCGGCAAGGCATATCGCGATCAATTGTCTTCAGCAAAGCACGTCAGGATTTATCTATATGCGAATGCGGTCGATATCAGAACTGACGATGGCGGGCAAACGGTCAGAACGGTTCACGCAAAAACTTTGTCGGGACGGTTAGTCAGTGCTCGCGCCAAACAATATATTTTGGCAACCGGTGGAATTGAGAATGCACGGCTTTTATTGGCTTCCAATAAAATTACCCCCAACGGAATTGGCAATAGCCTTGATTTGGTCGGGCGCTATTTCATGGACCATCCTCGCGTATATTGGGGAAGTGTTACACCGAAAGATCGCAACTACCGAAATAAGCTATACGACCATAAATTCCATTATCTTAATAAAGCAGTCGCCGCAAATGGAACTTGTGTTGCGGGTAACTTTAGGTTGGCTTCTTCCGTACAAGAGGAGGAGCGCATACTCAATTCCCAGCTATGGTTTTCCTCGGTATTCCCGGCTGACGGAACTGCAGCAATGTATTCATTGGTTCATATCAAGCAGGCGCTGCATCGCATGGAACAGCCCGGCGTCAATTTATGGCGCGATTTGCTTACCCTGCTTTTGCACCCGATCGATACGACCACATTCGTCGCAACACGGTTTCTCCAGCCGCAAGGCTGGGTGAAATATATGAAGCTGATGGCGATTTGCGAATCCGATCCGCAGGCCGAAAGTC
>JBAVXA010000192.1:0-1698 GCA_049698095.1 Burkholderiales bacterium | reverse complement strand
CACGCGTCCAACGTGCAGCGTTGCGCCAAAGCAATCGAATCGGTTTTTCGCGACGCCGGGTTCCCGGAGAATCTTTTTACGCACCTTCCGATTCGCGCGGACCAGGTTGCCGACGCTATCGCCAGTCCGCATGTACATGCCGTCACACTGACGGGCTCCGAGCCTGCCGGCAAATCCGTTGCTGCTGCCGCTGGAATGCATCTGAAGAAATGCGTGCTGGAACTCGGCGGCTCGGATCCGTTCATCGTCCTCGCCGATGCTGATCTCGACCTCGCGGTGGAGCAGGCGGTTCAGTCGCGTTACAGCAATTGCGGCCAGTCGTGTATCGCTGCCAAGCGCTTTATCTTGGTGCCGGAAATCGCCGATCAGTTTGTGCAGCAGCTTAAACAGAAAATCAGCGCATTGAAAATCGGCGATCCTGCCGACGAGGCGACGCAAATGGGCCCGATGGCGCGCGAAGACTTGCGTGATGAATTGCATTTGCAGGTCAAAGCGTCCATCGCGCAAGGCGCAGTGGCGGTCGCCGGATGCGAACCGCTGGACCGCCCAGGTGCGTTTTATGCCCCGTCAATCCTCGATCATGTGACGGCAAAAACGCGGGCATACCATGAAGAATTTTTCGGTCCGGTCGCCATTGTAATTCGTGCGCGCGACGAAGCCGAAGCGGCGCGGGTCGCGAACGATACGCGCTTCGGCCTCGCCAGCAGCATCTGGAGCCGCGACTTCGACCACGCTGAAGAATTCGCGCGGCATATCCAGGCCGGTGCGACTTTTATCAACGGCCTGGTCAAGTCGGATCCGCGCCTGCCGTTCGGCGGTATCAAGGCGTCGGGTTTCGGGCGCGAATTGTCGTATCACGGCATCCGCGAATTCGTGAACGCCAAAACCGTCTGGATGCGCGAAGGGAAGTCGGAGCGAGAACGGCGCGAGGGCGAACGCCGCAATGCGGAGCGCCGCGGCGATACGGAGTAAATGAATGAACCCGCCTCACGCGGCGGCTTTTTACGCTTTATCTTTTGCGGCTAAGCGGACGGGCAATAGTTAAGATGGGCTGGCCGTTTCAGCCCAGAAACATGTCGTAAGCAGGATTATTGCTTTCCTCGACATAGGCGTAACCAAGCGTCTTGAGAAATTCCCTGAACGCCGGTTTTTCCTTCGGCGGCACCTGCAGGCCGACCAGCACACGGCCGTAATCGGCGCCGTGATTGCGGTAATGAAACAGGCTGATATTCCAGTTGTGTCCCATTTTGTTGAGGAAATTCATCAGCGCGCCGGGCCGCTCCGGAAATTCAAAACGATAAAGCATTTCATGCAACGCATTCGGCGCGCGGCCGCCGACCAGGTGGCGCACATGCAGTTTGGCCATCTCGTTTTCGGACAAATCCAGTGCCTTCAATCCGTTGCGGCGCAATTCGTGCAGCAGTTTTTTGCAGTCGCCCGCCTGCTGCACCGACACGCCGACGAACACATGTGCTTCGCGATCGTCGGCATAGCGATAGTTAAATTCAGTGATATTGCGCTTGCCCAGCAAGGAGCAGAAATGCTTGAAGCTGCCGGGCGTTTCGGGGATCGTGACGGCGAGAATCGCCTCGCGCCGTTCGCCCAATTCGGCACGCTCGGCGACGAAACGCAGCCGGTCGAAATTCATATTCGCGCCGCAGGCTATCGCCACCAGGTTTTTGTTTTTGAGCTTCTCGC
>JBAVXA010000191.1:0-2243 GCA_049698095.1 Burkholderiales bacterium | reverse complement strand
CGCTGAATTCGATTACTTTGCTGGCATTGCTGCTGTTGGTCGGCGTGGTGGTCGATGATTCGATTGTGGTGCTGGAAAATATATTCCGCCACCGCGAAACCATTGACAACAACCCGATTTCCGCCGCTCTGAACGGCAGCCGCGAAGTCGTGTTTGCCGTGCTCGCCGCCACCTTGTCGCTGGTGTCGATCTTCGCGCCGGTGATGTTTCTCGGCGGCATTATCGGGCGCTTTTTCCAGTCGTTCGCAGTCGTCGTGACTTTCGGCGTCCTGGTGTCGCTGTTTGTCTCGTTGACGCTGACGCCGATGTTGTGTTCGCGCTATCTCAAAGTCGAACCACACCGCGGCGCGGTAAACAAATGGTTGGGACGATTCTTCTCGCGAATGGATGATTTCTACGGCCATGCCTTGAAAAAGACCCTGTCCCACCGTTGGCTGGTGGTGGTGCTGACTTTGATTGTCATGTTATGCAGCAGCTGGTTTTTCATGCAGGTTGGCAAAGCGTTCGCACCGGAACAGGATGAAGGCCGCTTTCTGGTCAATCTGAAAACGCCGCTCGGATCGAGTATTGATTACACCGACAGCCGGCTGAAATTGGTTGAGGCCGCCTTGTCGAAACATAAGGAAATCGTGACTGAGTTCGCATTGATCGGCCTCGGCCAGGCGGGGCAGGTGAATCAGGGCACCGTCGTGGCGCGCATGATTCCAAAAAATGAACGCACGTTAAAGCAGCAGGAGCTGATCCCGATGGTGCGCCAGGAGATGACTGAGATTCCCGGCGCGCGCGTGTTCGCAGCGCCGTTTTCCATTGTGCAAGGCCAGCGTAGCGAACCTCTGCAATTCGTCCTCACCGGGCCCAACCTGCAGGAGGTCGGCCGCCAGGCGCTGCAGATCCAGCAAAAGCTCACTGCCGATCCGGATATGGGCCGCATCGATATGGATTTACAACTCGACTTGCCACAATTGGTGATGAACATCGACCGTACGCGCGCTGCGTCGCTCGGCCTCAGTTCGGCGGATATCGGCGCTGCCGTGACTATGATGACCGGCGGCGTGGACATCGGTAAATACAACGATTACCCGGGCGATGGCGAGCGCTACGACGTGCGAGTCAAGGGAATGCCGGGCGAATTTGCCAGCGAAGACGACCTGACGCGAATTTTCCTGCGTGCCAAAGACAGCAAGCTGGTTCGCCTCGATAACCTGGCGTCGTTCCGGCAAACGCTCGGGCCGGCCACCATCGGCAAATTCGACCTGCAATACGCCGCGACATTTTTCGGCTCGCCCTCGGTCCCGCTCGGCGACGCAGTAAATAAGGTCAAAGCTGCGGCAGAACAACTATCGCCCGGCTATACGCTCAAGCTCACCGGACAAGCGGAGGAGTTCAGCAAAACCATCGGTTACATGATTTTTGCGTTCGCGCTGGCGCTGATTCTTCTATATATGGTGCTGGCGAGCCAGTTCAATTCGTTTATCCAGCCGTTTATCATCATGCTGGCGCAACCGCTGGCGATTATCGGCGGCGTGTTTGCCCTCTGGCTTACCAACCAGACGCTGAACATTTATTCCATGATCGGCCTCGTGCTGCTGATCGGATTGGTGGCGAAGAATTCCATCCTGCTGGTGGACCTCACCAACCAACGGCGCATCGAGGGAATGGGCGTGGATGCCGCGCTGAACGATGCCTGTCCCACGCGCATGCGCCCGGTGCTGATGACTTCGGCGACAATCATTCTGGCGCTGTTTCCCGCGGCGCTTGGTTTCGGCGCGGGCTCGGAGACCAATCAACCCCTCGCTATCGCGGTAATCGGCGGGATGATTTCCTCTACATTGCTCACGCTCGTCGTTGTGCCGGCGGTTTACTCGCTGGTAGAAAACTGGCGCGCCGGAAAAGCCTTTGCCGCTGCGGCTCCAGATTCAATCGGCGCATAGAATATATAATATAATCAAATAGTTACATAAATTCACGAAATTCATCCATGATGGCGTGAATTTCCTTGTCCACACACACCTTCTATATGGCTATCGATTCGCGCGCAGCCTTTACCCGACGGGACTTCGTCCGCTTGCTCGCGTGCCGCCAGCTGTATTTCATGGTTGCATTGATCGTGGTCGAGTCGCTGCTCGCCGCGTCGACCACGTATCTGGTCATCAAGGCCGGACGCGACGTGGCGAACGATGAATTCCTGGCCACCGATTTGCTGTGGATTGTCGCGGCGCAATCGACTTCGTATATTGTCGGCG
>JBAVXA010000190.1:0-10934 GCA_049698095.1 Burkholderiales bacterium | reverse complement strand
AATTACCATTGTATAACTCGAAAGCCGTTCCTGCATCTGAGAAAGACGTCGCGCCGCGAAATGTACGGAATCTTGTCAAATTGCGTGCCCTGTGGCGCTTTGTTTCGCCTTATCGAAAACGTCTTGCTCTGGCGATGGTGGCCCTCGCGGTCGCCGCCGGAGCGATGCTTTCCATCGGACAAGGATTAAAGCGGGTCGTAGACCGTGGTTTCAGCGCCGCCGATGCTTCGCAACTCGACACAGCACTTTTTTCCATGCTGGTGCTACTCAGCGTCCTGGGGGCGGCGACATTTACCCGTTATTACCTCATTTCCTGGGTGAGCGAACGCTTTATCGCGGATTTGCGCCGCGCGGTATACGCGCACATCTTGAAACTGTCACCGGGATTCTTTGAAATTACCCGCACCGGCGAAGTCATTTCGCGCCTCACCAACGATACGACGCTGATGGACAGCGTCATCGGCGGGGCGTTTTCCTACGCGTTGCGCAATCTGGTGTTGTTTGTCGGCGGCCTGAGCATGATGCTGATTACCAGCCCCAAGCTTACCCTGCTGGTACTGGCCGGCGTACCGATCGTGCTGCTGCCGATCATGCTGTATGGAAATCGCGTACGTAAAATTTCCCGTGCCATCCAGGATCGTGTTGCCGACGTGAGTTCGTATATTGACGAAACGCTGCACGAAATACGCACGGTGCAGGCGTATACCCATGAAAAACTCGCCAGTGAGAAATTTACCGAATACGTCGACGCGGTATTTGCCACCGCCGTGCGCCGCGCACGATCCCAGGCAACCCTGATCGCGCTCGTCATCGTGCTGGTATTCGGTGCGGTAGGCGTCATTCTTTGGATCGGTGGCCACGACATGCTCGCCGGCCGCATCAGCGCCGGTGATTTGTCGGCGTTCATCTTTTATGCGGTGCTGGTCGCCAACGCCGTCAACGCCGTGACGGAGGTATATGGCGACCTGCAGCGTGCTGCCGGGGCATCTGAACGGCTGATGGAAATTTTGCATACCGAGCCGTTGATTCGTGCGCCGGCAAACCCAAAGCCGCTGGTCCAGCCGGCGCGCGGCGAGGTGGAGTTTGACCATGTTGTATTTCATTACCCATCGCGCCCAGATGCCGCGGCGCTGGATGATTTTTCCCTGCGCGTGTCGCCCGGCGAGAAGCTCGCCCTGGTTGGGCCGTCGGGCGCGGGCAAAACCACAGTGTTTCAGTTGCTGTTGCGCTTTTACGACGCCGACAGCGGTGGCATATTAATCGACGGCATTGAAGTCAAGACTGCCGATCCGCTGCAAGTACGCTCGCGCATCGCCCTGGTGGCGCAGGACGCAGTAATTTTTGCCGCCAGCGTAGCCGAGAACGTGCGCTACGGCATGCCCGGCGCCAGCGATGAAGACGTCAGGGCGGCGTGCGACGCGGCGTATGCCACGGAATTTATCCGGCGCATGCCGCAGGGAATGGATACGTTTCTGGGTGAACGCGGCGTACGATTGTCCGGCGGACAGCGCCAGCGCCTGTCGATCGCGCGTGCCTTGTTGTCGCAGCGACCGATATTGCTGCTTGATGAGGCGACCAGCGCCCTCGATGCGGAAAGCGAAAAAATGGTGCAGTTGGCGCTGGAAGGCCTGATGCGCGACCGGACGACGTTGATTATCGCGCACCGGTTGGCAACGGTACAAAACGTTGACCGCATTGCGGTGATTGACAGGGGCAAAATCGTCGGCGTCGGCACCCATACGTCGCTGGTGGCAGAAAACGGCTTGTATGCGCGCTTAGCTGCGATGCAGTTTTCCCCAGTGAAATAAATAATCTACTTAACTAATTGATTTAATTAAATAATATTATTTGTCCGCGAAAAAAAAGCTCCTTCGATGCGATCAAATAACTCATGATCACGGAAGGAGCTTGGATGCTGAACAAGCCATTAAAACAAGGAGACAACTCAGTTTTGAAGCTTTACTTCTACCACCCATCTACCACTTGCTACTTCACCCACTACTGCCACAAATCTGTCCGCCGCCTGTGGCGAGATTGATGCGACACCTATTTTTTCCGGCGTTGCAGCAGCCCCATGCCCGCCAAACCCGACGCCGCCAGCCAGATCGCTGCAGGGACATTCCAGCTTGACGTTTCTGCTGGGGTGCTGGCTGCCGCAACGACGACCGGTTTTGCTGCCTGCGGCGCTTCCGCGACGACGACCATAGTGCTTGTTCCATGACCGCCGTTAATTGCCGCACGTTGTTCATCGGCGGTGAAATTCTGCATATTTGCTGTCGGTTCAGTCCGTTGCGCCTCGGCATTTCCTGTGCTCAATAAGCCTGTCAATATCACCCCAGTCATCAGCATGCCCACCGCAACAATTTTTAAATTCATGGAACCACTCCAAAAGGTTGTATTCAAACTGGCTTATGTGCGACCGGTAATGAGGTTGCAATTGCTGGTTAATTAGTACGATTCCAGTGTAGCCAGACGCGGCAGGAGTTTCAATGCGGGTTGGCAGGGTATCGGGGTGGGTGAAACCCTGTATTTGTATCTACACAGTTTCACGCTCGAAAAAATGTGGAACTCTGTGAACTGATGCACTGTGCTTGGTAAATGTGAGGCGTAATCTGAAATTGAGGAGAGAGCGACAGTGAAGTGAGTTTTAGACTTCATACAAGCCGCGTGAATCACGACACGCAAGGGTATTTGAACTTAGATTAAAGTGATTGAAACGGCATCCTGCAACTTATGAAGGAGTGCGTATCATGAAACGATTTCAGTTAGCAGTCGCGCTATTAAGTGGCTTTATCGCCTTACACGCCTCGGCGCAGAATACAGAGACTGCGAGTTTGTCAGAGCACGACATGGCGGAGATCCGTTCGGTTGTCCAGCAGCAATTATCCGCAATCGATAAAAGCGATGCCGAAATGGCGTTTGCGTTCGCGACGCCGGGTGTGCAGGAAACCTTCGGCACGTCGGACCGCTTTCTGTTCATGGTACGCCGTGGTTACAGTTCACTTTATAAGCCGCGTATGGTGGAATTCCTGGACGTGACGGTGGTAAACGGTGAAATGGTTCAGCCGGTCAGGCTGGTCGCGCAGGATGGCAGCGTCGAAGTTGCGTTATATGAAATGCAACGCCAGGCCGATCTCCAATGGCGGATTAACGGCTGCGAAATTGCAAAATCAGAACTGACCTCGCTATGAACTTATTGCGCGCCGGCCTGCTTTTCCGGCTGCGCTTTGTCGAATGGCGGTAACGCAAGACAGTCGGCGTAGATCCTGCGCACGGTAGGGTAGTCCTGCAGCGAGCAGGCGAAGCGGATTGCGTTGGCCACTTGCGGCACGAGGCAAATATCCGCCAGGGAAATCTGCTCGCCGTGGCAGAATTTGCCCGTTTGCCGGCTTCCCGCCAGCATTTTTTCCAGCGTCTGCAATCCTTCGTCAACCCAATGTTTATACCACCCGTCAACTGCCGCTTTGTCGTGGCCTAACGGCACGCGTAGATAATCCAATATGCGTTTGTTATTCAGCGGATGAATATCGCACGCGACGACGAGCGCAATAGCGCGCACGCGCGCACGCTCGGCCGGCGTTTTCGGCATAAACGGCGGATCAGGCCGTGTCTCGTCCAGGTACTCGATAATTGCCAGGGATTGGGTCAATGAAATGTCGCCGTCGATGAGCAGCGGCACAAATCCTTGCGGGTTGATGGCGCGATAGGCCGCCTCGCGCTGCTCATCATTGCCCAGATGTATCGGGATCGAATCGTAAGGAAGGTTTTTGAGATTCAAGGCAATGCGTACGCGGTAGGCAGCTGACGAGCGCCAGTAATCGTATAGTTTCATAGTTCCTCGAGATAATCATGGTTGGCGTGCGGTAAATGCGGTTGGATTATAATAAGCCGATTCGTATTATGCGTACCATTTTAGCCTAGGGGCGTTGCCGTGCTTTTTAGACAAATGCCATGCTGATTTTGCCGAATAGCCGGCCGACAGACGATTATGCAATGACGATGCCGATTTCGCCATGAGTCAAAAGGCCGCACCGGCTGGCACTTCGCCACACCAATTTTCGCGTGACTGGATCGCGCAGCGGCTCGCTGCTCAAGGTGCGGTTGCAGCGCCTGCCGGTGATTCCGGCCACGAGAAACCGTTCCCGAATAAAGACGGTAGTGCGAGAGTCGGCGTTACTCCGGCGGGCGTGCTGGTGGCACTGGTAAATCGCGACGACGGGGTCAGCGTTGTGTTGACCCAGCGCACTGATCATTTATCCGACCACGCCGGTCAGATCAGTTTTCCCGGCGGTCGCGCGGAAGAGCATGACCGCGATATTATTCACACCGCCCTGCGCGAATCGGAAGAAGAAATCGGCCTCGCAAGCGCGCAGGTCGAAGTGCTCGGAAAGTTGCCCGACTATTTCACGGTGACGGGATATTGCGTGACGCCCGTGGTCGGTTGGGTCGAGGCGCCGGTAAGCTTCAAGCCCGATCCATTCGAGGTGGCGGAAATATTTGAGGTCCCTCTGGCGTTCTTTCTCGACCCCGGCAACCATCAGAGGCATAACCTGATGCATGACGGGCGCGAGCGCTATTATGTGGCGATGCCGTACAATGATCGTTACATCTGGGGCGCAACGGCAGGCATGCTGGTCACGCTGCAGCAAATACTCATGCGGAAATAAGAACATGCATACATATCGACGTTCTGTAACACTGGCGCTTCTGCTCTTGCTGGTGGCCTGTGCGCAAGCGCCGGTGCGCTACAACCCGTCGCCGTTGCCTGCCCCGACCGCGCGCACAATTCCACCGCCGCCAGGCGGCGCAGCAGAATCCGTCACCGGCCCGAACAGTAAAATTGTTAATAAAAGCCGCGACAATTTGTGGCGCTCGGTTTCATCTGCGCTGTCGCAATCGCGCTTTGCCGTGACCAGTGTCGATTTCAGGGCGGGGGTGATGCAATTGCGTTACGCCGGCGACCCGCGCAATTATATCGACTGCGGCAAAGTGAAAGTGATTCCACCGTCCGGTGCAGCCAGTTACGAGTTTCCGGCCGCCATCGCGTCGCAACAATATCAGATTAACAGCCAGGGAAAAGTATTCAATGTCGACCGGCGCATGAATCTCGAAGCGCAAATCGTATTGACTTTACAGGCCCTCGATGCGACGCGAACGGCGGCACGGGCGGATACCCGTTACGGCGTCACGCGCGATCAATACGTTACGCCCACCCAAGGCGGCGCGCCGTTCAATACGTCCGACTCGGTCAACTTCATGTATAACGAATCCGCGACGTTTCCGAATGCTGCGACGCGCTGTACCGCGACCATGCAGCTGGAAGCGGAATTGATGCACGTCGTCAGATAGAAGTCGATGATGCTAATTGCTCCACCATTGGCAGCATGATTTCTCCCACGGATAATTGATTCCCTGTTTGCCATACACCAATAAATAATGTTGCCGAAGAAATTTCCCAAACAAGCCACCATCGGCATATTCAGCCCGGCTGGTCTGGTAGCCGATCCGGACAAGATTGGCGCTGCCGCGCATTATTTTGCAAGTTTAGGCCACCAGGTTTTCCTTGACGAGCGCGTCGCCAACCAGTGGAAATATTTTGCCGGGACCGACGCTGAGCGTCTCGACGCGTTCAATGCCATGCTGCGTCACCCGGATATCGATGTGGTCATGGCGGCCCGCGGCGGCTACGGCTTGTCACGCATTCTCGATCGCATTGATTTCGCCGAAGTTGCCGCATCGAGAAAAATATTCATCGGCCACAGCGATTTCGACATTTTTCATCTGGCACATCTGGCGCACGGCGGTATCGGTTTCGCCGGGCCGATGCCCGCAGTCGATTTTTGCAAGCCGGAAAACGCTGCTTTCACGGAAAAGCATTTCTGGGGTTTGTTCGGCGCGGACGAGTACTCGCTGGAAAATATTGCCTGCAAGCATGATTATTCGCCGCAAGCCATCGATGGTGTAATGTGGGGCGGCAACCTTTCCGTATTGGTACATTTGCTTGGCACCAAATATTTTCCGACGCTTGCAGGCGGCATCTTATTCGTGGAAGAAGTCAATGAAGAGCCGTATCACATTGAACGCATGTTGTTGCAACTCAAGCATGCCGGCGTGTTGGACCGACAAAAGGCCGTCGTTTTCGGGCAATTCAACAGGTGCCTGCCGACGCAGTTTTCCAGCCAGCCATACAATATGGATGATGTGATGCAAACCATAGGCGAAAAAATAGTCTGTCCCATTTTGACCAATCTGCCGTTCGGCCATGTAGAAAACAAAATAACTATCCCGGTCGGCGCGATGGCAAAAATATTAATTAAAACAAATAGTTACGATATATCTTTTCATGGTTACAGCGGCTAGCAGTCGGCCTCAGCCCGGCGCGAGTCCCGAATCGACGGGAAAAAAATGGCCGCAAGTTCTGCGGCCATTAGCGTTTGCTGCATTCATTTTCGTGCGTCAGCTGGTAATAACCCGATTGCGGCCTTGGTCTTTGGCCGACTGCAAGGCAATTTCGGTCGCCTGCAATAGCATTTCGGCAGCCAGGTCACGCTCGGAATAATCGCATGACCCAACACCGAGGCTCATGCTGGTGCGCATCGTGCCGTGGATGGTGTCGCACGGTTTGGCCGCAAGGACGTAACGAAGTTTTTCCGTAGCTGTGTAGGCGGCATCCGCCCGGCATCCCGGCAACACGATCAGAAATCTTCCATCACCCCAATAGCCAACCGAATCGTACGGGCGCACGACGCCAAGCACACGCGTGGCGGCCTGCTTGACCACTGATTCGGCGCTGGCGTGGCCATAGGTTTCACGAATGAAATCCATGTAATCCAATTCGGCGATGGCCAGCGACATCGGTTGCTTTGCACGCTTGCAGCGATCGATTTCTTTGGCCAGAATATTTTCCATGGCGCTTCGGTTCCACGCGCGCGTGCCCGGATGCAAAAGCGCGGCACGCTGGGTGATGTTCAGCTCTTCGATTAATTCGATTTGCGCTTCGCCGAGGCTGCTGATGCGCAATTCCGCCTCAGCCCAGCTGACCAGATCGCGCAAGGTCAGCATCTCATCCGCGGATAATTCGCGCGCTTGGGTGCTGAAGATGGCGAATACGCCGATGCGGTGGCCATGAATGTCGTGCAGTGGGAAGCCGGCAAAAAATCGTAAACTCGTGGGTTTTGCCACGTTGGGATTTGCGGCAAAACGTTCGTCTGCTGTCGCATCCGGCACCAGCAGCGGCGCGTTGCGCTCAAGGGTGTGGGCGATAAAGCAGTGTTCGGCCGCGCAAGTGACGAAACCGCCTGCCGCAACTGCCCAGGCAGGTGCCCGCCCCGGAACCGGTACCAACGCTGCCTGTGTGTCGAACAGGCGCTGGGTAAGCTGAAGCACGCGCGTGATGCGCGAGCCTACTGTCTCGGCTATCGGATATAGTTTTTCGAGATGCTCCCGTCGCTCCTCGAGAATTTCTTTTTCGATCATCCGGTTCATTTTACTTTTCCCCTGCTGCACTGCCTGTGTGCCCCCCGCACACCATGCAAGCACTGTAAACCATGGGCAAATTATTGCAATAGGGAAACTATGTATTCTCGTCTCAGGCTACCCGCACCAGGGCCCGCTTGAAGCGTTCCGTCGCCGCGATCAGCTCGCTCCGGATACCCGGCTCGAACGCGGAGTGGCCGGCGTCGTTCACTATGCGGTAGTCCGCCTGCGGCCACGCTTGATGCAAATCGTCAGCGGACACCGCCGGGCATACCGCGTCGTAGCGGCCTTGCACGATGACCCCGGGAAGTGCGTGTAATTTATGTGCGTTTGCGAGCAGCGAATTGGGCGGCAGAAAGATATCGTGCTTGAAATAATGCGCCTCGATGCGCGCGAGCCCCAGCGCCACGACGTCGCTGGCAAAATGATTGACCAGGTCGGCATTCGGCAGGAGCGTCGAGCACGAACCTTCATACACGCTCCACCTGCGTGCCGCGGGCATATGGACTGTCGGATCGGGGTGTTTCAGTAGCATGTAATACGCATCCAGGATATTCTCCCGCTCGCCTTCGGGTAAATGTCCCGCGAATTCGCGCCACGCTTCCGGAAATATATTTTTCAGGCCGTACAGGAACCAGTCGATCTCCGACGGTCGGCAGAGAAAAATGCCGCGCAAAATCAGCCCGAGACATTTATCGGCGTGCGCCTGGGCGTACGCCAGCGCCAGCGTGCTGCCCCACGACCCGCCGAACAGCAGCCACTGATTGACTTTGAGATGACGCCGCAAGGCTTCCATGTCGTCGATGATATGTGGCGTGGTATTGTCGCTGAGCTCGCCCAGCGGGTTGGAGCGTCCGGCGCCGCGCTGGTCGAAAATAATAATGCGATAAAAAGCCGGGTCAAAAAATTGCCGATGCGACGGTCCGGCACCCGCGCCAGGGCCGCCATGCAAAAACACCACCGGCACGCCGCGCGGATTTCCGGATACTTCCCAATACATGGTATGGCGCCCGTCCAACGGCAACATACCGCGCTCGTACGGCTCGATTGGGGGAAAAAAGGTATTCAATTCGGTTGCAGTAGGTGTAGTAATATTCATCTTGAATGTAAATAAGTGGTTGTTAGAATATTCAATAAAAACAATTGATTAGTATTTTACGGGAAAACCAAGGCTGGTAAAAAAACCACATGCCAAGCTTGTGATTTAAAACAGTGTGGCGTTTCCTTGACAGTTGTTGCATCACAGCATAACCTTTACGCCGTTGACGCTTATGCTTTTAGTTCATTCCAGCGAAGCCCAACTAAATCCTGGGGGTGTGTATGTTGTATCACTTGAATGAAATGTCCCACGCCGCGGCCGCTCCGTTGCTCTGGTGGAGCCAGGTTGGATCGAAACTCTTTTCCCATCCGTACAGCGCGCTTTCTTACGCACCCCTAAGCCGCAATTTCGCCGCCAGCTGCGAGTTATTTTCCCGTATTGTTCAGCGTTACGACAAACCCGAATTCGGCATCACCGAAACCACCGTCAAAGGCAAAACCGTCGCAGTCACGCAAACCATCGCGCTGAGCAAACCGTTCTGCAATCTACAGCATTTCCAGCGCGCGGTAAAAAACAACGATCCTAAGGTACTCATTGTGGCGCCGCTGTCGGGCCACCATTCGACATTATTGCGCGACACGGTACGCACGTTTCTGCCCGACCACGATGTCTACATCACCGACTGGATTGATGCGCGCATGGTGCCCATCCACGACGGCGCATTCCATTTCGATGATTACGTTTCTTACGTCAAAGAGTTTATCCGTTATCTCGGCGACGGCGTGCATGTCGTGTCCGTGTGCCAGCCGACGGTTCCCGTTCTGGCGGCGGTATCGCTGATGGCGCAGGCAGGTGAAAAGATTACTCCGCGCAGCATGACCATGATGGGCGGTCCGATCGATGCGCGCCGCAGCCCGACCAGTGTCAACAGTTATGCGCGCGAAAAACCGATTCAATGGTTCGAGAAACATGTCATCGCACGCGTGCCGATGCGTTACCCCGGTGCGGGCCGGCGGGTCTATCCGGGTTTCCTCCAGCACATGGGTTTTGTCGCGATGAATCCGGACAAGCATATCCAGTCGCATTGGGATTTTTTCGATCACCTGTTGCAGGGCGACGGCGAAAGCGCCAGCGAGCATCGCAAGTTTTACGACGAATACAACGCCGTGCTTGATATGCCCGCCGATTATTATCTGGAAACGGTGAAAATGGTATTTCAGGATTTTGACCTAGCCAAAGGCAATATGCGTGTGGCAGGGGAGTTGGTCAAACCCGAAACCATCAAGAAAACCGCGTTGTTGACCGTGGAAGGCGAGCTGGACGATATTTCCGGCGGCGGTCAGACATCGGCAGCGCAGCAATTGTGCAAAGGTATCCCCAACACGCGCAAGCACCATTACGACGCCGAGCAGTGCGGCCATTACGGCATTTTCAGCGGCCGCCGTTTCCGCGAAAAAATATATCCGAATATACGTACCTTCATTCGCAAATACGATTGACGCTGGCAATTCAGCCTGGAAAGCCGATGCGTTGCATCGGCTTTTTTTATTGACGCGCCGAAGACATGCGCGTAGTTTTGCAACTAAGGTCAATAAACAGGAGAAAATCATGGACAAAATAATCGGCCAGGACGAAGTGATGGAGCTGTTCCGCAAGATGATGAACCCGATGGGCTTGCCGGCGCAAAACCCATTCATGCCGGTGCTGGATCCTGAAGAATTGGAAAAGAAAATATCCGAACTGCGCACTGTGGAGCTTTGGCTGACGAGCAATCTCTCGATGCTGCAACTCAGCATAAAGACGCTGGAATATCAGAAGATGCTGCTGGCGCCGTCAGGCGAAAGACCTTCTCAAGACAAGCCGATGGAAAACCCGTTTTTGAATCCGGATTTATGGCCGTGGAATCCTATGCAGGCGGCGACAGAGGAGAAGAAAGCCTCCGCCGGCAAAAAGCCGGTGGCAAAAAAGCGCAGCAAACGCACGACAAAATGATCAACCCCGACATGATACCTATATTAGAAAAATCAATATAATCAGAAAGTTATGTTTTAGGCAGTTTAATTCGGTCCAGCGTGATGAATTGGCAGTCATAAATATTCTTTTCGTCCGCGGGTCGCGATTCCGACGCGACTTCACGCCATGACCGTAAATCCAGTGGCGGAAAAAAAGTATCTCCCGCCACAACGCAATTCACTCGAGTCAAATATATTCGCTCGGTAATCGGAAGCGCCTGCTGATAAAGGGTATTGCCGCCGATAAAAAAAATTTCCTCCGTATTTACGCAGGCATCGATCGCGGCATGCAGAGACGGCACCACGGTGCATCCCGGGGCGGAAAAATCCTTATTCGCGCTGACGACAATATTGCGCCGTCCCGGCAGAGGCTTGCCGATCGATTCATGGGTCTTGCGGCCCATGAT
>JBAVXA010000189.1:0-31340 GCA_049698095.1 Burkholderiales bacterium | reverse complement strand
GTCATCCTGAACGAAGCAAGGCATCTGCAGTTCCGCTTTACCGCTGCTATTTGCAGGCTGAAAGTCGAGAGCAGATTCTGCGCGCAAGCGCTTTGAATCGCATGTTTTGTTAACGACATTATGGCATCACCCGCGCCTGCTTATTATTCAAATATTAAATTAAAGCAAAAGGTTACGATGCGCGGCGTAGATGCGATTCCGACAGAACTTTCTCCCACACAATACGCCACACGCATCGTTGAGGGCTCTGCGTTACTCTTGCTCGGCATCTGGTTGCTGCATGGCTTTCTGATCGCCCTCGCATGGGCCGCCGTCATCGCCATCGCTACCTGGCCAACCTACCTCAAGTTTGCAAACCATTTCCCGGCAAAATCGTCAGGCGTATGGGCGCCGATATTATTTACCCTGCTTGTCAGCGCCTTGTTGATTGTGCCGCTGGCGTATGCAGCGATACAACTTACACGCGAAGCGCAATCATTAGTCCGTATCGCAACGGAAATTCAAACCACCGGCATGGCCGCTCCCGATTGGGTGGCGCGCATTCCTTTCATCGGCGCCAATGCCCTTGAATGGTGGCAGGCAAATCTCGCCAACCCTGCATCGGCGAAGGAATTACTCGGCCAGATCGAGCCAGGCAGGATAATGGAGTGGAGCAAAATATTCGGCGTGCAATTATTGCATCGGAGCGCGATGCTCGGGTTTGCGCTGGTGACCTTATTTTTTCTGTTTCGCGACGGCGGACGCCTGGTCAAAGAACTGGCGCATCTGGCGCATCGCGCGCTCGGCGATGCCAGCGTGCGCTACGGTGAACATACGGTGCGGGCAGTGCAGGCGACGGTGAACGGTTTGGTGTTGGTCGGCTTGGGTGAAGGCGTGCTGCTTGGCATCGCCTATGCCATTTGCGGTTTGCCTCACGCGGCGATGCTCGGCGCAATGACCGGTTTGCTTGCGATGATTCCGTTTGCCGCACCGATTATTTTCGGCGCGGCGGCGCTCGTGTTGTTCGCTCAGGGCAGCGTTGCCTATGCCGTCGGCCTCGCCACATTTGGTGGCGTCGTATTATTTATCGCCGACCATTTTGTCCGTCCGGCGCTGATCGGCGGCGCAGCGCGATTGCCGTTTTTATGGGTGTTGCTGGGTATTCTCGGCGGGCTGGAAACGCTGGGACTGATCGGATTATTTCTCGGTCCGGCAATCATGGCAGCATTAGTGTCCGTATGGCGCGATATGGTGAGTGACGTTTCGTAAGCCGCGCCTGCCCTGCGTGGGCAGTGCGCCGGCATGAATCACGCAGGCATCGGCCGATATTTCGGCTGGCCTTTTACCCGCGCCAGCCATGAGTTGAGGTGAGGGTAGGGGGCAAGATCGAAGCCGCCTTCATGCGCCACATGGGTGTAGGCAAACAAACCGATGTCCGCAATACCATAGCACCCGCCGACAAAAAATTTGTTTGCGGCCAGGTGTTTTTCCATCACATCCAATGCGCCGTAGCCGCGCTGAATTTTCTGCTGTAATTCGGCTTGCCGTTGCGGCGGGTTGCCCAAATATAATTTGATGAACCGCGCCGTGGCGACGTACGGCTCGTGGCTGTATTGCTCGAAAAACAGCCATTGCAAGACCTGCGCCCGCTGGAATCGGTCGCCCGGCAAAAATGCTGTGTCCTCGGCGAGATACCAGAGAATGGCATTTGATTCCGGCAGGTATTGGCCGGGCGAAATTTCCAGCAGCGGGATTTTTCCGTTCGGGTTGATGCTCATGAATTCCGGCTTGCGCGTTTCGCCTTTCATGATATCGATTGGCACGAATTCGTAGGCGGCGTCCAATTGCCCTAGCAGCAATGCGACTTTGTAACAATTGCCCGATTTAAGGTCGCCGTATAGCCTCATGATGTCCCCATTCAGGTCACCAGCACGACTTTCCCCATGACCTTACGGTTCATCATGTCGTTCAAGGCATCCGCCGCGCGCGCCAGCGGATAGGTTGCCGAAATGTGCGGCTTGAGTTTGCCTTGCATGAACCACATGCCGAGTTCGCGCAGGCTGGCAGCATTATTTTTCGGTTCGCGTTTGGTGAAGTCGCCCCAGAATACACCAACGATTGAACAGCCTTTAAGCAAGGTAAGATTCAACGGGATTTTCGGGATGTCGCCGGCGGCGAAACCGACGACCAGCAATCTGCCTTTCCATGCCATGCTGCGCAATGCGGGTTCGGTGTACGGGCCGCCAACGGCGTCGTAAATCACATCGACGCCTTTGCCGCCGGTTATTTCCTTGATGCGCTCGCGCAAGTCCTGCGAGCTGTAGTTGATCATTTCGTCGGCGCCATGCTGTTTGCATACGGCAAGTTTTTCGTCGGTCGACGCGGCGGCGATGACGCGCGCCCCCATGATCTTGCCGAGTTCAACCGCCGCGAGTCCCACGCCGCCTGCTGCGCCAAGCACGAGCAAGGTTTCGCCCGGCAGGATTTGCGCGCGGTCCTTCAGCGCGTGGTGAGAGGTGCCGTAGGTCATGACGAATGCCGACGCAGTGGGGAAGTCCATTCCGTCCGGAATCGGAATCAGGCGTGCGGCATCGGTTACGACTTCTTCGGCAAAACCGCCCCAACCGGTGAACGCAATCACCCGGTCGCCGACTTTCACGCTGGTCACACCTTCGCCGACCTGCTTGACCACACCGGCGACTTCGCCGCCGGGTGAAAATGGAAGCTCAGGCTTGAACTGATATTTGTTCTGGATAATCAGCGTATCGGGAAAATTGACGCCGCAGGCTTTGACGTCGATGACGACTTTATCCTTGTCTGCTTTCAATGCAGGTACTTCTTCCAACACCAACGATTCGGGCGGGCCGAATTGTTTGCACAACATCGCTTTCATATTTTACTTTCCTTGAATACTTCAATATAAACAAATAGTTAATATTTATTACGATTGAATGAACTGGCGAATGGTCTGGTTCACCAGCTCGGGTTTTTCATGGCTGACCCAATGCGATCCGTCCGCAATCTTTTTGACTTGCAAGTCACCCACATATTCGTCAAGGCCGTCAAGATTGCTTGCCAGTAGCGCGCTATCTTTTTCGCCCCAGATGACCAGCGTTGGCACGTTGATACGAAATTGCGCCGGGTCGAGCTTGAGCGCCGTTGGCCCGGGGTCGTTTTCCGTCGGCGGGTACATCGGCGTTGCACGGTAATAATTCAACCCGCCGGTTAGCGCGCCGGGTTGCGACCAGGCTTGGATATATTTTGCTTTCACTTCGTCGTTGAACCACGCCGTGTTGGTTCCCATCTCCATCATTTTGCACAGTCTTGCGTAATTATTCTCCTGCAACGCCGCCTCTGCCTTGTCGGTGCGGAAAAAATTCATGTAACGGCTTGCGGCCTGCTGCGCCGGATTGTTAATCAATTCGCGCATGAAAGTCAGCGGATGCGGCGAGTTGATGATGATGAGTTTTTCCAGCAGTTGCGGGTGCGAAATGGCAAACTGCCAGGCCGCAGCGCCGCCCCAATCGTGCGCAACCAGAATGAACTTCCGGTAGCCAAGCGTTTCGGCCAGCAGGTGCAGGTCCTCAACGATGTGATGCGCGCGATATTGTTTTACTTCAGTCGGCTTGGCGGACAGATTGAATCCGCGCAGATCCGGCGCGACGGCAAAATAGTCTTTGCCGAATTCAAGCAGCTGACTCTCCCATTCGTACCAGAATTCCGGGAAGCCATGCACAAACAAAATCAGCTTGCGGTTTTTCGCCTCGCCGGAAGTGACGTAATGCAGGCGGATGTTATTCACTTCGGCGTAGTGATGTTCGAGCATGTTTGTTTCCTTGGACCGCGCGAGACGAGCGGCGTTATCTTTTCAGTCCCGATTAAAAACCGGCGCACGTTTCTGCAGGAAGGCGGTAATGCCTTCGCCACAATCCGGCGAATGAAGGCTCTCGACAAAATTGTCGCGTTCGCGATTGAGCTGAGCCTGAAAACCATCGCCATAGGCGGCATGCATCAGTTGCTTGATGCGTCCCATGGCGGCGTGCGGACCTTTTGCCAGCTGTTGTGCCCAGTTCAATGCTTCCGTCAACGCCTGTCCCGGCGTGGTCATGCGGTTAATCAAGCCGAGAGAATGCAACGACGGCGTGGAGACGGTGACACCTTCCATCGCCAGCTCGTTGGCAATCTGACGCGGCAGGCACATGGCCAGCGAGGCGGTGCCGCCGCCGTCCGGACTGAGGCCGACTTTGACATACGCCATGCTGAAGCGCGCATTTTCCGCCGCCACAATAAAATCGCAAGCCAATGCAATGGAAAACCCGGCGCCGGCGGCGTTGCCCTCGACCGCGGCGATGACAGGCTTGGGAAATTGTTTGATCGCGTTAATAAAGCCGTGCAATTGCTCGATGCCCTCGGCCGTATGCGATTTCGGCAGAGAACGGCCCTGGGCGATTTGCGACAGATCGCCGCCGCTGCAGAAATTGCCATCGGCGCCCAAGATAATCGCGGCGCCGATGGCGTTGTCGGCAGCCGCCTGTTTTAATTCGCGTGCGCCGATTTCATACATCTCGTGCGACAGGGCGTTGCGCTTTTCCGGATTGCTGATAGTTAGCAATAAAACATGATTGCGGCGTTCAACGAGCAGGGTGGCGGTCATGGCTGGATTCCAGTGGATTAGTCGGGGATGCGTAAGGAGTTGCCGTCAAATGTAATTGCCGCATCGGCTGGCGCGACTGCGACAATCGGCGCGAGATTGGCGACGCCGAGTTCAACGGCCTTGCCGTTCACCAGCTGGCGCGGTGTCGGCCGCACCACCTGGCTTGCGGGCAATGGCACGCCGTTTTTCAGGTGATTCCACATCGCATCGAGAGCGCTGGTGAAATATACGTGGAGCGGAACAAAGCGGCCGTCGAATCCGGCAAACACGTTGAAGGCGTCGAGGTGATGGGCGTTGGCGACTTCGATGTATTTCAGTTTACTCGCCGCGCCCTCTGCGCGCTGGTTGGCGGCAAAGTAGCTGCGTGAGGAGAAGTTCGGTGCCACTACGCCGTCGGCGCGGCCGTTCACAATAATCGCCGGTTTGCCGCGCAAATTGCCGCTGGCTTTCACTTCGCTGATGCCTTGCGCGATGCGCTGGTGCCTGGCGAGTTCGTCGCCGCTGAGCGGCGCGCCGCTGACCGTGTCGACGCCGGTCGCCAGGTTACGCATGCAGATCGCCCCGTCCAGATTCAAATCGGCGCGACCGGTCGACGGCGATACTGCAAAGCGGTCTTCCCTGGCGCCACCCTTGGCGGCGTTATACACCAGACTGATGACGCCAGTGGGCGGAATGCCGCTGCTGCTGGCGAAGATCGGTTCGATGCCAGTCGCCGGGCGCAGGTTGCCGACGCTGAGCGGATCAACGTCTTTACCTGCGGCGACCGTGGCAGCGAAGCTGAATCCGCACAGATGATCTTCCACGCCGAAGCGTCCGTAGCTGTTGGCGTAAGTGACGACGATGGCCTGGTGAACGTTGAATGCGTAATGCGATGGCGCGACAGGATTCTGTTCCGCCAGGAAGCCGTAATCGTTGATAAATTTTTGCGCCTCGGTCGCCTGGTCGAAAGGCGATTCCGACTTGAGCAGGCCTTTTTCCTTGAGCGACGTGCAGCGGCCCTGCATCAGCGCAGGCGGCGTCAGGTTGAATGGCGCGGTCTTGTTGTCGGCAGCAAGATTGGCGCACGGTTGATACAGATTCTGCAAAGTATAGTAGTCGAGCAGGCTGCGGCTTTGCGTGGAAAAGGACTTTCCTCCTTGTACAATCGTGATCGGCTGCGCGAGCAGCGGGAAAACCTGCGGCTCGGATACGGCAATGCCGGAAATCAGGTTTTTCGTATCCTGCTCTGCCGCACGCAGCGCGGCAGAGCCGCCGTTGGAAATGCTCGAGGCAATGACAATCGTATTGCGCGGCGAATATTTGCCTGCACGGGCACCGGTAATTTTCTGGTTGAGCACGTAAAAGGCAAACTCGATCGCGTCGAGGGTGTGCTTGCCCCAATCTTTTTCCGGGTTCTGCCTTGAGTGCACGTGCTTGAAGGCGAATCGGTTCGGCGTTTCCTGCTTGAATTTGACCAGTTGCGCGTTGTTCAGCGGCGCCGTGAAGTTTGCCTGCACGCCTGCGCGCAAGGTTGATACGCGCTCCCCGTCAATCAGGTTTACCGTGTCGTTCTGCAAATCATGTGCGCCGGTGCCGGTGCCCTTGTCGGTGTAGGCGACGGCGCAATTATGTTTCAATCCCCATTCGCCTGCGGTGCCGATGGCGCCGTAAATGCCGCGTGAGCCGGACGAACTGGCCGACACGATGCACGGATTTTTCGGATCGAACCGAGCCGGCACTTGCACCATCAGCGTGACATTCTGCCTGCCAAGGCCATCGTCGACGTAGGTAATGAATTCGTCACCCGCAACCAGCCCTTCGCCCAATGTCGCTTTGCCGCTCGTATCGATATTGGGACCATACAACACGCCGAAGCCGCCGGCTGGGGACGAGTCGTTAAGCGCGCGGTAGTTGGCATGGATGGCGGCAGTGCGCAGTTCAGCTGCTTCGGGGAATTTGGCATCGGCATATGCCGGCGCGGCGGGCTTTTTAAGCCCGCTGATGCCAAGGCCGCCGGTGAGCAGATCATTCTTCACGCCATCGTAGGTTTTTTCGAAAACGACTTTTGTCTGAAACGACTGCAGCGGTACGACTTCAAATCGTTTGGCTTCTTCAACCATGAGCCGTGTCGATGCGCAGCTGGCGAGAGTGAAAGCTGCCGCCGCGGCAAGAGCGATATTTTTGGCGTTCATGTCTTCCCCTGAAAGGTTTTTATTAAGTATTTGATTTTATTAAATAATTTTATTATTGCGCAGAGCCTGTATTTCGTCGTCGCGCATATTCAATAGTGTATGCAAAATTTCTTCCGTGTGCTGGCCTAATAGTGGCGGCGCCTTCTTGTATTCAATGGGCGTGGCGGAAAAATTGATCGGATTTGCCACCGTCGGCAATGGGCCGGCCAGCGGGTGCGGCACTTCAACGCGCACGTTGCGATGTTTGACCTGTGCGTTGTCGAATACCTGCTGCAGGTTGTTAATCGGCCCGCATGGAACGCCGGCGGGCTCAAGCGCGCCAAGCCAAGCGTCGCGCGTGCGTTGTTTCATGATGGTCTGCAACAGCGGTATCAGCAGCTCGCGATGTGTCACCCTTGCGCTGTTGGTGGCAAAGCGCACGTCGTTTTTTATTTCCGTCGCGTTGGCGATGTTGCAGAATTTCGCGAACTGGCTGTCATTGCCGACAGCGAGAATCAAATGCCCGTCGGCACATTCGAATGGCTGGTAGGGGACAATTGTCGCATGCGCATTTCCTAGCCGCTGCGGAACCTTGCCTGCAACCAGATAGTTCGCCGTCAGGTTGGCCAGCATCGCGACCTGCGTGTCGAGCAATGCGAGATCAATGTATTGCCCCTCGCCGCTTTGGTGACGGTGTTCGACCGCCGCGAGAATGGCGACCGTTGCGTACATGCCGGTCATGATGTCGGTCACTGCCACGCCGACTTTCATCGGCCCGCCGCCGGGCTTGTCGTCGCGCTCGCCGGTCACGCTCATCAAACCGCCCATGCCCTGGATCATGATGTCGTAACCGGCGTAATGCGCATACGGCCCTGACTGGCCGAAGCCGGTAATCGAGCAGTAAATCAAACGCGGATTGATCGGTTTCAGCGATGCGTAGTCGAGGCCGTAATGCTTCAGGCCGTCAACCTTGAAATTTTCGATCACGATATCGGATACTGCCGCGAGCTGAAGGATAATCGCCTGTCCCTCCGGCCTGGATATATCCAGCGTCAGAGATTTTTTCGCGCGGTTGGCGGAAAGATAATAGGCGGCTTCGTGCGTATCATTGCCGTTTTTGTCCTTAAGGAACGGCGGGCCCCAATCACGCGTATCGTCGCCCGAGCCGGGGCGTTCGACCTTGATCACCTCTGCGCCCAGGTCGGCGAGAATTTGCGACGACCATGGGCCGGCGAGTACGCGCGAAAGATCGAGAACACGAAGGTGGGATAGGGCAGAAGGCATGAAATATTCTCGCGTCGTGATTATTCATTTTTATACAGGCGCCGGGGTTGCGCGCCAAGGCGCTCAGGTGCGTTCAATCACCATCGCCAATCCCTGCCCGACCCCGATGCAAAGGCTGATCACTGCATATTTTCCCTTACGTCTTTGCAATTCGCGCGACACAGTCAACGCCAGCCGCGCGCCGGAGCAGCCGAGCGGGTGTCCGACGGCAATTGCGCCGCCATTCGGATTGACGCGCTTGTCGGCGAAATCGACTTTGAGCAAATGCAGGCAGCCCAGAACCTGCGCGGCAAAGGCTTCGTTGATTTCGATGATGTCCATGTCCTTCAGCCCGAGTCGCGCGCGTTCGAGTGCTTTCGGGATCGCATAGGCCGGCCCGACGCCCATGATGCGCGGCTCGACGCCGGCCGATGCGGCGGACAGAATTCTCGCCATGGGTTTGACGCCCGCTTGTTCGCCGACGCCTTTGCTGCCAATGAATAAGGCCGCTGCGCCGTCGTTAATGCCCGATGCATTGCCCGCCGTGGTGACGCCGCCGTCGAACAGCGGTTTCATTTTTTGCAGCACCTCGAAGCTGGAATCGGCGCGCGGATGTTCGTCCTCATTCACCACTAGCGGTGGTGCTTTCCTGCCGGTCGAAACGCTGATGGAGTGAATTTCGCCGGCGAAAAATCCGTCAGCTTTGGCGGCAGCGTATTTGGCTTGCGACGCCGCGGCGAAGATATCGGCAGCTTCGCGCGAAATTCCGTATTGCGCCGCCACGTTGTCCGACGTTTCCGGCATGGTATCGCCGCCGTATTGTGCGATGATTTTCGGGTTGGGAAATCGCGCGCCGATGGTGGTGTCGAAAATCTTCATCTCGCGGCTGTAAGCGGATTCGGCTTTTGCCATGGTGAACGGTGCGCGGCTCATGCTTTCGGTGCCGCCTGCGATATACAGCTCGCCTTCGTTGGCAGTGATGGCGCGCGCGGCATCGATGACTGCCTGCAAGCCGCTGGCGCACAAACGATTCACTGTTGCGCCGCCAACAGACGTCGGTAATCCGGCCAGAAGCGCAGCATGACGCGCGACGTTACGCGCGTCTTCGCCTGCCTGGTTCGTGCAACCGAGAATCACGTCTTCGATCCGTTCGGCTTTGAATGCCGAGCGCGCGACCAGGGTCTTGATGACTTCAGCGGCGAGATCGTCCGGGCGCACGCCGGCGAGTTTGCCGCCATGTCGGCCGATCGGGCTGCGCAACCCATCATATATATAAGCGTCAAGCATTAATATTCCTGTTTTTTTGACATCCTTCGCGACGCGCAGGATGCCAAGGTGTGTTTAATTTTCGTCAGTCAGTAGTGAAACATTCAACAACGCACGGCGTTTCAGCCACGGGCTGGCACGATAGCGCGGGTCGCCGTAGAAAGTATATAAATTATTCAATATATTCAATATGTTATGCGATGAAGATTTATCGCCCATGGCGAGTGGGCCGAGCGGATAACCAAGGCCTAACTGCACAGCGCGATCAATGTCGGCGGGCGATGCAATGCGCTGTTGCGCGATGTCGCAGCCGATGTTGACGATGTGCGCGACGACTCTTTGCGCGACGAAACCGGCACTGTCTTTGATAATCGACACCGGAATGCCGTCGCAAGCGAACAAGCCGTGTGCGGCATCGCGCATTTCGTTTGAAGTAATGGGCGAGGTCATCAGGGTGCGGCGCGAAGCTAAACCAAACAACGTGTCAATGGCGACGGTGTTTTTCGCATCGAGACTTTCCGCGACGGCGGCGCTGGTAGCGTCAAGCCCGATCGGCATTACAATGCACAGCGAGTCGGCCGCGGGTTTTGCTGCATCGTCAATGACGCCGCCGAGTTTTATCACCAGTTCGCTCACCGCACGATGCGTCTCCGCGCCGGCTTTGCTCACCCACACTTTTTTCGGTCTGATACCGGGGGCCGCAGGTTCGGGCGTGATCTGTTGCACGCCCTCTTTATATTCATAAAACCCGCGCTGCGTTTTACGTCCGAGCAAACCGGCGGATAAGCGCTGCGCAGTAATGATCGATGGACGAAAGCGCGGCTCCTGATAATATTGGTTATATATCGATTCCATAACCGGATGCGATACATCCAGCGCGGTCAGGTCCATCAAGGCAAATGGGCCGATCTTGAATCCGGCCGCGTCGGTGAGTATGCGGTCTACGGTGGCGAAATCCGTTACGCCCTCGCCGACGATGCGCAATGCTTCGGTACCGAATCCGCGCCCGGCGTGGTTGACGATAAATCCCGGTGTGTCTTTTGCTTTGACCGGTATGTGTCCGGTGCGTCTTGCAAGCTGCATCAATGCGTCGCCGACCCATGGCTCGGTCAATGCGCCGTCAATCACTTCAACCAGTTTCATTACCGGCACCGGATTGAAGAAATGAAATCCGCCGACGCGGCCCGGCAGTTTGCAGCCTGCAGCGATGGATGTGACCTGCAGTGATGAGGTGTTGGTCGCGAGCAGGCAATCCGCGCTGACGATAGTTTCGAGCTGGCGGAACAAATCGCGCTTGGCTTCGAGGTTTTCAACGATCGCTTCAATGACCACATGGCAAGGGGCCAGTTGTTTGAGCTCGTCGGCGATGTGCAGGTTTCTCATCGCGGCGCTTTTTGCTTCAACAGTGATTTTGTTCTTTTCGACGAGCTTGCCGAGCGAGGCGTCAACAGCTTGTTTTGCTTCGGCGGCAGCGCCTGCCCGCGCATCCATCAACCATACTTTAATGTCCGCCTGGGCCGCAATTTGCGCAATTCCGCGTCCCATTGCGCCGGCACCGATAACGCCGAGGGTAAAGCCGGCATGGGAAATATCAAAACGCATCAAAGAATTCCTGATTCAAGGCTTGGTTCCGCGGGCAGCACAATTCTGCATGTGATGCTAACCAAATTACTCTCGCTTGTAAACGCGAATAACCGGCATAATGGTAAACGTCAATCCGGCCTGGAAAAACCGATGAAAAATCCGCGGTGGAAAAACCGTCCCGACGGCTCAACCTGGGGAGACTTCGGCGTTGACGACCAACTCGGTCGCTTGAATCTGCTCACGCCGCAAAAAGTAATGCAAGGCGTGGCGGAAGTCCGCGAAGGGCTGGCGTTCTGTCTGAGTCTGCCGCTGGATTACCCGGGCGGTTCGGTGCTCAACCCCAGCCGCAAACCGCCGCAAATCAGTCCGACGCATTACGCCGACGGCCAGCCGCGCATGAATTTTCCGCTGGCAAAATTCGATCCGAACAGCACCGACATAGTGTGCGACGACCAGGTACTGCTGTCGCTGCAATATTCAACCCAATGGGACAGTCTCGCGCATATCGGCGCGCGCTTCGACGCGGACGGCGACGGCGTCGAAGATATGGTGTATTACAACGGCTATCGGGCGAACGAGCATATCGCCGGGCCGCATGATTACGACGGCGGACATGAATGCGCCGGGCCGTTTGGCGCGAACGCGCTCGGTATTGAGAATATGGCGCAGAAAGCCATTCAGGGCCGCGGCGTGCTGGTCGATCTGCACGCGCACTACGGCCATGCGCGCAAGGCCCTCGGCTACGACGATTTGATGCGCGTGATGCAAGCCGACAAAGTCGACATCGAGACCGGCGACATGTTGGTATTGCATACCGGGTTCACCCATTTAATCATGCAAATGCAGCGGCAGCCGGACAAGGAGACCGTGAAAGCCAGCGGCCTCGGGCTCGACGGACGCGATGAAAAACTGCTGCAGTGGATCACCGATATAGGCATAGCGGCAATTTGCGCGGATAATTACGCAGTGGAGCACTACCCGGCCAATCCACCTTTGCGTCCCGGCAGGGCGCCGTTGCTGCCGTTGCATCAGCACTGCCTGTTCAAGCTCGGCGCGCCGTTAGCCGAATTATGGTGGCTCAAGGATCTGGCCGATTGGCTGCGCAAAAACCGGCGCAATCGCTTTCTGTTGACCGCGCCGCCGTTGCGCCTGCCAGGCGCAGTCGGATCGCCAGTGACGCCGGTTGCGACCGTATAATTTCCGATACTGGAGGACATCGCCATGAATGATAATGTGAAACTTCCGCCGCAGCTCGGCATGAACCTGCCGCAACCGCCGGTTTTTGCCACGGTCGAAGAGGAACGGCAACAGCGCAAACAAAAACTGGCCGGTGCTTTTCGCCTTTTTTCCAAATTCGGGTTCGACGAAGGCGTAGCCGGGCATATTACCGCGCGCGATCCGGAATACACCGATACGTTCTGGGTAAACCCGTTCGGCATGCATTTTTCCCAGATCAAGGCGTCCGACCTGATTCGCGTTTCGCATACCGGCGAAGTGGTCGAAGGCAAACAACCGGTGAATGCCGCAGCGTTCGCGATCCATTCGCAAGTGCACGCGGCGCGACCCGATTGCGTTGCCGCTGCGCATTCGCACTCGCTCTACGGCAAGACCTGGGCCACACTCGGGCGCCTGCTCGACCCTTTGACGCAGGATGCGTGCGCTTTCTATAAATCTCACGCGCTGTTCAACGATTACACCGGCGTGGTGCTCGACACCAGCGAAGGCGCGCGCATCGGCAAAGCCCTCGGGCCGAACAAGGCGGTAATCCTGCAGAATCACGGTTTATTGACGGTTGGCCACACGGTTGATGAAGCGGCGTGGTGGTTCATTACCATGGAACGCTCATGTCAGGCGCAACTGCTCGCCGAAGCAGCCGGGCAACCGATTTCGATTGACGATAAAAACGCTGCGCTGACCTGCTCGCAGGTCGGTTCGCACTTTGCCGGCTGGTTTCAGTTTCAACCGTTGTGGAATAGAATTGTCAAAGAACAGCCGGACCTGCTTTGCTAAAAATATTAATATAATCAAAAAGTTAAAACAAGGCTCGAAATGACCGAAATAATTCTCCATCACTACCCGATGTCGCCCTTCGCGGAGAAAATCCGCCTCATCATGGGCTACAAAAAACTGCAATGGAACAGTGTGATAATTTCTCCCATCATGCCCAAGCCCGATGTGATTGCGCTTACCGGCGGTTACCGCAAAACGCCGGTACTGCAAATCGGCGCAGATATTTATTGCGACACGCAGCTGATTGCCCGGGTACTGGACGAAATAAAATACAGCCCCACTTTGTTTCCGGCACGAAGCGCGATCGCATCGACTGCTGCTGCGGCATGGGCGGATCGCCAGCTATTTTTCGCCTCGGTGATGATCGCCTCGCAGCCTGAAGGGGCCAAAGTCCTGTTCGGCCACATGAGCGAAGCGGAAATGAATGCCTTCCGCGAAGACCGCGCCGCGTTTCGCAAAGGCCCGGCGCAACGCCCCAGCCTGAACGAAGCGCGCCTGCTGTTGCTCAACACTTTGCAGCAAATGGAATCCCAGTTTGAGTCCGGCGTGAAATTCATCATGGGTGACGGGCCATGCATCGCCGATTTCTCTTATTATCATTGTCTGTGGTTTATCCTGCGCGCCGGTCCGGCGGCGGACATTCTCGATCGCTATCCGCGCGTGCATGATTGGCTGGGGCGCATGAAAGCGCTCGGCCATGGCGAATCGCAGGACATGAGCAGCACCGACGCCATCGCCGTCGCGCACAATGCCGAACCGATGGCCGAGGGTACAGTCGCTGTCGAGTTGCCCGAGGGCATTGCGCTCGGCGATATGGTATCGGTCGCGCCCGGCGATTACGGGCAGGATCCGTCGACCGGCAAGCTGGCGCTGGCGCGGCTGGACGAAATCGGCATTCGGCGTCACGATGAGCGCGCCGGAACCGTCGTTATCCATTTCCCCCGCGCGGGCTACCAGATGACAAAAGTCGAAGCCTGATTTGGATACGATTTTGCCTCCAGCGTATCGACCCGTCAGGGCTGCGCGTTCGGAATTCATCGTCGTGCGCGGGTTACGCTATCACGTCCATGTCTGGGGCGCTGCAGCGCAGCCGAAACTGTTTCTGTTCCACGGCTGGATGGACGTCGGCGCATCGTTTCAATTTCTGGTCGATGCATTGATTCAAGACTGGCACGTCATTGCGCCGGACTGGCGCGGCTTCGGTCTGAGCGAATGGCCGCAGGACGGATATTATTTTCCCGACTATATCGGCGATATGGAAGCCGTCATCAAGCATTATTCGCCCGACGCACCGGTCAATCTCGTCGGCCACAGCATGGGCGGCAACGTGGCGGGCTTGTACGCCGGCGCGCGTGCGGAAAGAATCCGCAAATTCATCTCGCTCGAAGGCTTTGGCATGCCCGCGCAGGAGCCGGACAAGGCGCCTGCGCGCTATCGCCAGTGGCTGCATGAATTGCACGAGACGCCGGGCTTCCGGCCGTATAAAGATTTTTCCGAAGTCGCGCAGCGCCTGCAAAAAACTAACCCGCGCCTGGCTACCGATAAGGCATTATTTCTCGCGAAGCATTGGGCCAAGCAGACATCCAACGGCGATGTCATCCTGAATAGCGACCCGCGCCATAAAAACATCAATCCGGTTTTATCTCGCCTCGAAGAAGCAATGGCCTGCTGGCGCGCGATCACGGCGCCGACGCTGTGGGTCATTGCCAGCGAAACCGATATCATCAGCAAGTGGCTGAAGGAAGACGCAACAGCCTTTGCGCAGCGAAAAAAATATTTTGCCCATTATTCCGAAGCCACAGTGCAGAACGCCGGACATATGCTGCACCATGATCAGCCACAGGTGCTGGCGAAAATCATCGAAACCTTCCTCAATCAATAAAGTGCAACCCATGCAAAACCTGAAAAATAAAGTGGCCGTCATCACCGGCGGCGCGAGCGGGCTGGGGCGCGCGATAGCGGATGTGTGCGTGCGCGAAGGCATGAAAATCGTTATTGCCGATATCGAAGACCGCGCGCTGCAGCAGGCGGCGTCAGAACTGAAAAAAATGGGCGCAGAAGTACTGGCGGTGAAATGCGATGTGTCGAAAGCCGTCGATGTACAGGCGCTCGCGGATCGGACCTATGCAGCATTCGGCGCCTGCCATCTATTGTTCAACAATGCAGGGGTCGCTGGCGGCAAGCGAGCGTGGGAAACCACCGAAGCCGACTGGCAATGGGAGCTGGGCGTCAATTTATGGGGCGTAATTAACGGCGTCCGAATCTTCGTGCCGCGCATGCTCGCGCAGGGTGATGAAGGCTACGTCATCAACACCGCCTCGGTCGCTGGCTTGCTTACGCCCACCATGTCCGCGTCGTATAACGTCAGCAAACACGGCGTTGTTGCGCTGACCGAAACCTTGTATCACGACCTGAATGAAGTAGGCGCAAAAATTCATGCCGCCGTTTTATGCCCGGCGTATGTCAACACCGGCATCGGCGAATCGTCGCGCAACCGGCCGGCGGACTTGAAAAACGAGGAAGAAAGCATGTCGGCTGATCAGAAAGCGAGGCATGAGTTATTGAAACAAGCCTTGATCAAGGGTAAGAAAACCGCGGCCGATGTCGCGAACGACCTGTTCGCGGCGATTGCCGAAGACAAATTTTACATCCTCACGCACCCAAGAATTTTGCCGGCAGTGCAAATGCGCTTTGATGAAATCCTGAATCAGCGCAATCCAACCAATCCGATCAATACGAAATGATGTTGTAGGGTGCGCCGTGCGCACGGCGCACCCTACAACATCATTTCGTATTGATCGGATTGGTTGGATTGCGCTGATTCAGGATTTCATCAAAGCGCATTTGCACTGCCGGCAAAATTCTTGGGTGCGTGAGGATGTAAAATTTGTCTTCGGCAATCGCCGCGAACAGGTCGTTCGCGACATCGGCCGCGGTTTTCTTACCCTTGATCAAGGCTTGTTTCAATAACTCATGCCTCGCTTTCTGATCAGCCGACATGCTTTCTTCCTCGTTTTTCAAGTCCGCCGGCCGGTTGCGCGACGATTCGCCGATGCCGGTGTTGACATACGCCGGGCATAAAACGGCGGCATGAATTTTTGCGCCTACTTCATTCAGGTCGTGATACAAGGTTTCGGTCAGCGCAACAACGCCGTGTTTGCTGACGTTATACGACGCGGACATGGTGGGCGTAAGCAAGCCAGCGACCGAGGCGGTGTTGATGACGTAGCCTTCATCACCCTGCGCGAGCATGCGCGGCACGAAGATTCGGACGCCGTTAATTACGCCCCATAAATTGACGCCCAGCTCCCATTGCCAGTCGGCTTCGGTGGTTTCCCACGCTCGCTTGCCGCCAGCGACCCCTGCATTGTTGAACAATAGATGGCAGGCGCCGAATGCTGCATAGGTCCGATCCGCGAGCGCCTGTACATCGACGGCTTTCGACACATCGCATTTCACCGCCAGTACTTCTGCGCCCATTTTTTTCAGTTCTGACGCCGCCTGCTGCAGCGCGCGGTCTTCGATATCGGCAATAACGATTTTCATGCCTTCGCGCACGCACACATCCGCTATCGCGCGCCCCAGCCCGCTCGCGCCGCCGGTGATGACGGCCACTTTATTTTTCAGGTTTTGCATGGGTTGCACTTTATTGATTGAGGAAGGTTTCGATGATTTTCGCCAGCACCTGTGGCTGATCATGGTGCAGCATATGTCCGGCGTTCTGCACTGTGGCTTCGGAATAATGGGCAAAATATTTTTTTCGCTGCGCAAAGGCTGTTGCGTCTTCCTTCAGCCACTTGCTGATGATATCGGTTTCGCTGGCAATGACCCACAGCGTCGGCGCCGTGATCGCGCGCCAGCAGGCCATTGCTTCTTCGAGGCGAGATAAAACCGGATTGATGTTTTTATGGCGCGGGTCGCTATTCAGGATGACATCGCCGTTGGATGTCTGCTTGGCCCAATGCTTCGCGAGAAATAATGCCTTATCGGTAGCCAGGCGCGGGTTAGTTTTTTGCAGGCGCTGCGCGACTTCGGAAAAATCTTTATACGGCCGGAAGCCCGGCGTCTCGTGCAATTCATGCAGCCACTGGCGATAGCGCGCAGGCGCCTTGTCCGGCTCCTGCGCGGGCATGCCAAAGCCTTCGAGCGAGATGAATTTGCGGATTCTTTCCGCACGCGCGCCGGCGTACAAGCCCGCCACGTTGCCGCCCATGCTGTGGCCGACGAGATTGACCGGTGCGTCGGGCGAATAATGCTTGATGACGGCTTCCATATCGCCGATATAGTCGGGAAAATAATATCCGTCCTGCGGCCATTCGCTCAGACCGAAGCCGCGCCAGTCCGGCGCAATGACGTGCCAGTCTTGAATCAATGCATCGACCAGAAATTGAAACGATGCGCCGACGTCCATCCAGCCGTGGAACAGAAACAGTTTCGGCTGCGCTGCAGCGCCCCAGACATGGACGTGATAGCGTAACCCGCGCACGACGATGAATTCCGAACGCGCAGCCCTGACGGGTCGATACGCTGGAGGCAAAATCGTATCCAAATCAGGCTTCGACTTTTGTCATCTGGTAGCCCGCGCGGGGGAAATGGATAACGACGGTTCCGGCGCGCTCATCGTGACGCCGAATGCCGATTTCGTCCAGCCGCGCCAGCGCCAGCTTGCCGGTCGACGGATCCTGCCCGTAATCGCCGGGCGCGACCGATACCATATCGCCGAGCGCAATGCCCTCGGGCAACTCGACAGCGACTGTACCCTCGGCCATCGGTTCGGCATTGTGCGCGACGGCGATGGCGTCGGTGCTGCTCATGTCCTGCGATTCGCCATGGCCGAGCGCTTTCATGCGCCCCAGCCAATCATGCACGCGCGGATAGCGATCGAGAATGTCCGCCGCCGGACCGGCGCGCAGGATAAACCACAGACAATGATAATAAGAGAAATCGGCGATGCATGGCCCGTCACCCATGATGAATTTCACGCCGGACTCAAACTGGGATTCCATTTGCTGCAAAGTGTTGAGCAACAGCAGGCGCGCTTCGTTCAGGCTGGGGCGTTGCGCCGGGCCTTTGCGAAACGCGGCGCGGTCTTCGCGGAAGGCATTCATTTCCGCTTCGCTCATGTGGCCGAACAGGACTTTGGCCCCTTCAGGCTGCGAGGCGATCATCACCGAGGCGAAAAATAGCTGGCGATCCGCCCATGCCGCAGCAGCAGTCGATGCGATCGCGCTTCGTGCCGGAAACAAAGTGGGGCTGTATTTTATTTCGTCCAGTACCCGGGCAATCAGCTGCGTGTCGCAATAAATATCTGCGCCGATTTGCAGTACCGGCGTTTTGCGGTAACCGCCGGTAAGCGCAATCACATCGGGCTTGGGCATGATGGGAGAAATTATCACACTGTTCCATTGCAGTTTTTTGTAGCCCATGATGAGGCGGATTTTCTCCGCGAAGGGCGACATCGGGTAGTGATGGAGAATTATTTCGGTCATTTCGAGCCTTGTTTTAACTTTTTGATTATATTAATATTTTTAGCAAAGCAGGTCCGGCTGTTCTTTGACAATTCTATTCCACAACGGTTGAAACTGAAACCAGCCGGCAAAGTGCGAACCGACCTGCGAGCAGGTCAGCGCAGCGTTTTTATCGTCAATCGAAATCGGTTGCCCGGCTGCTTCGGCGAGCAGTTGCGCCTGACATGAGCGTTCCATGGTAATGAACCACCACGCCGCTTCATCAACCGTGTGGCCAACCGTCAATAAACCGTGATTCTGCAGGATTACCGCCTTGTTCGGCCCGAGGGCTTTGCCGATGCGCGCGCCTTCGCTGGTGTCGAGCACCACGCCGGTGTAATCGTTGAACAGCGCGTGAGATTTATAGAAAGCGCACGCATCCTGCGTCAAAGGGTCGAGCAGGCGCCCGAGTGTGGCCCAGGTCTTGCCGTAGAGCGAGTGCGAATGCGCAGCGGCAACGCAATCGGGTCGCGCCGCGTGCACTTGCGAATGGATCGCGAACGCTGCGGCATTCACCGGTTGTTTGCCTTCGACCACTTCGCCGGTATGCGAAACGCGAATCAGGTCGGACGCCTTGATCTGGGAAAAATGCATGCCGAACGGGTTTACCCAGAACGTATCGGTGTATTCCGGATCGCGCGCGGTAATATGCCCGGCTACGCCTTCGTCGAACCCGAATTTGGAAAAAAGGCGAAAAGCACCGGCCAGTTTTTGTTTGCGCTGTTGCCGTTCCTCTTCGACCGTGGCAAAAACCGGCGGTTGCGGCAGGTTCATGCCGAGCTGCGGCGGAAGTTTCACATTATCATTCATGGCGATGTCCTCCAGTATCGGAAATTATACGGTCGCAACCGGCGTCACTGGCGATCCGACTGCGCCTGGCAGGCGCAACGGCGGCGCGGTCAACAGAAAGCGATTGCGCCGGTTTTTGCGCAGCCAATCGGCCAGATCCTTGAGCCACCATAATTCGGCTAACGGCGCGCCGAGCTTGAACAGGCAGTGCTGATGCAACGGCAGCAACGGCGCCCTGCCGGGACGCAAAGGTGGATTGGCCGGGTAGTGCTCCACTGCGTAATTATCCGCGCAAATTGCCGCTATGCCTATATCGGTGATCCACTGCAGCAGTTTTTCATCGCGTCCGTCGAGCCCGAGGCCGCTGGCTTTCACGGTCTCCTTGTCCGGCTGCCGCTGCATTTGCATGATTAAATGGGTGAACCCGGTATGCAATACCAACATGTCGCCGGTCTCGATGTCGACTTTGTCGGCTTGCATCACGCGCATCAAATCGTCGTAGCCGAGGGCCTTGCGCGCATGGCCGTAGTGCGCGTGCAGATCGACCAGCACGCCGCGGCCCTGAATGGCTTTCTGCGCCATATTCTCAATACCGAGCGCGTTCGCGCCAAACGGCCCGGCGCATTCATGTCCGCCGTCGTAATCATGCGGCCCGGCGATATGCTCGTTCGCCCGATAGCCGTTGTAATACACCATATCTTCGACGCCGTCGCCGTCCGCGTCGAAGCGCGCGCCGATATGCGCGAGACTGTCCCATTGGGTTGAATATTGCAGCGACAGCAGTACCTGGTCGTCGCACACTATGTCGGTGCTGTTCGGATCGAATTTTGCCAGCGGAAAATTCATGCGCGGCTGGCCGTCGGCGTAATGCGTCGGACTGATTTGCGGCGGTTTGCGGCTGGGGTTGAGCACCGAACCGCCCGGGTAATCCAGCGGCAGACTCAGACAGAACGCCAGCCCTTCGCGGACTTCCGCCACGCCTTGCATTACTTTTTGCGGCGTGAGCAGATTCAAGCGACCGAGTTGGTCGTCAACGCCGAAGTCTCCCCAGGTTGAGCCGTCGGGACGGTTTTTCCACCGCGGATTTTTCATCGGTTTTTCCAGGCCGGATTGACGTTTACCATTATGCCGGTTATTCGCGTTTACAAGCGAGAGTAATTTGGTTAGCATCACATGCAGAATTGTGCTGCCCGCGGAACCAAGCCTTGAATCAGGAATTCTTTGATGCGTTTTGATATTTCCCATGCCGGCTTTACCCTCGGCGTTATCGGTGCCGGCGCAATGGGACGCGGAATTGCGCAAATTGCGGCCCAGGCGGACATTAAAGTATGGTTGATGGATGCGCGGGCAGGCGCTGCCGCCGAAGCAAAACAAGCTGTTGACGCCTCGCTCGGCAAGCTCGTCGAAAAGAACAAAATCACTGTTGAAGCAAAAAGCGCCGCGATGAGAAACCTGCACATCGCCGACGAGCTCAAACAACTGGCCCCTTGCCATGTGGTCATTGAAGCGATCGTTGAAAACCTCGAAGCCAAGCGCGATTTGTTCCGCCAGCTCGAAACTATCGTCAGCGCGGATTGCCTGCTCGCGACCAACACCTCATCACTGCAGGTCACATCCATCGCTGCAGGCTGCAAACTGCCGGGCCGCGTCGGCGGATTTCATTTCTTCAATCCGGTGCCGGTAATGAAACTGGTTGAAGTGATTGACGGCGCATTGACCGAGCCATGGGTCGGCGACGCATTGATGCAGCTTGCAAGACGCACCGGACACATACCGGTCAAAGCAAAAGACACACCGGGATTTATCGTCAACCACGCCGGGCGCGGATTCGGTACCGAAGCATTGCGCATCGTCGGCGAGGGCGTAACGGATTTCGCCACCGTAGACCGCATACTCACCGACGCGGCCGGATTCAAGATCGGCCCATTTGCCTTGATGGACCTGACCGCGCTGGATGTATCGCATCCGGTTATGGAATCGATATATAACCAATATTATCAGGAGCCGCGCTTTCGTCCATCGATCATTACTGCGCAGCGCTTATCCGCCGGTTTGCTCGGACGTAAAACGCAGCGCGGGTTTTATGAATATAAAGAGGGCGTGCAACAGATCACGCCCGAACCTGCGGCCCCCGGTATCAGACCGAAAAAAGTGTGGGTGAGCAAAGCCGGCGCGGAGACGCATCGTGCGGTGAGCGAACTGGTGATAAAACTCGGCGGCGTCATTGACGATGCAGCAAAACCCGCGGCCGACTCGCTGTGCATTGTAATGCCGATCGGGCTTGACGCTACCAGCGCCGCCGTCGCGGAAAGTCTCGATGCGAAAAACACCGTCGCCATTGACACGTTGTTTGGTTTAGCTTCGCGCCGCACCCTGATGACCTCGCCCATTACTTCAAACGAAATGCGCGATGCCGCACACGGCTTGTTCGCTTGCGACGGCATTCCGGTGTCGATTATCAAAGACAGTGCCGGTTTCGTCGCGCAAAGAGTCGTCGCGCACATCGTCAACATCGGCTGCGACATCGCGCAACAGCGCATTGCATCGCCCGCCGACATTGATCGCGCTGTGCAGTTAGGCCTTGGTTATCCGCTCGGCCCACTCGCCATGGGCGATAAATCTTCATCGCATAACATATTGAATATATTGAATAATTTATATACTTTCTACGGCGACCCGCGCTATCGTGCCAGCCCGTGGCTGAAACGCCGTGCGTTGTTGAATGTTTCACTACTGACTGACGAAAATTAAACACACCTTGGCATCCTGCGCGTCGCGAAGGATGTCAAAAAAACAGGAATATTAATGCTTGACGCTTATATATATGATGGGTTGCGCAGCCCGATCGGCCGACATGGCGGCAAACTCGCCGGCGTGCGCCCGGACGATCTCGCCGCTGAAGTCATCAAGACCCTGGTCGCGCGCTCGGCATTCAAAGCCGAACGGATCGAAGACGTGATTCTCGGTTGCACGAACCAGGCAGGCGAAGACGCGCGTAACGTCGCGCGTCATGCTGCGCTTCTGGCCGGATTACCGACGTCTGTTGGCGGCGCAACAGTGAATCGTTTGTGCGCCAGCGGCTTGCAGGCAGTCATCGATGCCGCGCGCGCCATCACTGCCAACGAAGGCGAGCTGTATATCGCAGGCGGCACCGAAAGCATGAGCCGCGCACCGTTCACCATGGCAAAAGCCGAATCCGCTTACAGCCGCGAGATGAAGATTTTCGACACCACCATCGGCGCGCGATTTCCCAACCCGAAAATCATCGCACAATACGGCGGCGATACCATGCCGGAAACGTCGGACAACGTGGCGGCGCAATACGGAATTTCGCGCGAAGCTGCCGATATCTTCGCCGCGGCGTCGCAAGCCAAATACGCTGCCGCCAAAGCTGACGGATTTTTCGCCGGCGAAATTCACTCCATCAGCGTTTCGACCGGCAGGAAAGCACCACCGCTAGTGGTGAATGAGGACGAACATCCGCGCGCCGATTCCAGCTTCGAGGTGCTGCAAAAAATGAAACCGCTGTTCGACGGCGGCGTCACCACGGCGGGCAATGCATCGGGCATTAACGACGGCGCAGCGGCCTTATTCATTGGCAGCAAAGGCGTCGGCGAACAAGCGGGCGTCAAACCCATGGCGAGAATTCTGTCCGCCGCATCGGCCGGCGTCGAGCCGCGCATCATGGGCGTCGGGCCGGCCTATGCGATCCCGAAAGCACTCGAACGCGCGCGACTCGGGCTGAAGGACATGGACATCATCGAAATCAACGAAGCCTTTGCCGCGCAGGTTCTGGGCTGCCTGCATTTGCTCAAAGTCGATTTCGCCGACAAGCGCGTCAATCCGAATGGCGGCGCAATTGCCGTCGGACACCCGCTCGGCTGCTCCGGCGCGCGGCTGGCGTTGACTGTGTCGCGCGAATTGCAAAGACGTAAGGGAAAATATGCAGTGATCAGCCTTTGCATCGGGGTCGGGCAGGGATTGGCGATGGTGATTGAACGCACCTGAGCGCCTTGGCGCGCAACCCCGGCGCCTGTATAAAAATGAATAATCACGACGCGAGAATATTTCATGCCTTCTGCCCTATCCCACCTTCGTGTTCTCGATCTTTCGCGCGTACTCGCCGGCCCATGGTCGTCGCAAATTCTCGCCGACCTGGGCGCAGAGGTGATCAAGGTCGAACGCCCCGGCTCGGGCGACGATACGCGTGATTGGGGCCCGCCGTTCCTTAAGGACAAAAACGGCAATGATACGCACGAAGCCGCCTATTATCTTTCCGCCAACCGCGCGAAAAAATCTCTGACGCTGGATATATCCAGGCCGGAGGGACAGGCGATTATCCTTCAGCTCGCGGCAGTATCCGATATCGTGATCGAAAATTTCAAGGTTGACGGCCTGAAGCATTACGGCCTCGACTACGCATCGCTGAAACCGATCAATCCGCGTTTGATTTACTGCTCGATTACCGGCTTCGGCCAGTCAGGGCCGTATGCGCATTACGCCGGTTACGACATCATGATCCAGGGCATGGGCGGTTTGATGAGCGTGACCGGCGAGCGCGACGACAAGCCCGGCGGCGGGCCGATGAAAGTCGGCGTGGCAGTGACCGACATCATGACCGGCATGTACGCAACGGTCGCCATTCTCGCGGCGGTCGAACACCGTCACCAAAGCGGCGAGGGGCAATACATTGATCTCGCATTGCTCGACACGCAGGTCGCGATGCTGGCCAACCTGACGGCGAACTATCTGGTTGCAGGCAAGGTTCCGCAGCGGCTAGGAAATGCGCATGCGACAATTGTCCCCTACCAGCCATTCGAATGTGCCGACGGGCATTTGATTCTCGCTGTCGGCAATGACAGCCAGTTCGCGAAATTCTGCAACATCGCCAACGCGACGGAAATAAAAAACGACGTGCGCTTTGCCACCAACAGCGCAAGGGTGACACATCGCGAGCTGCTGATACCGCTGTTGCAGACCATCATGAAACAACGCACGCGCGACGCTTGGCTTGGCGCGCTTGAGCCCGCCGGCGTTCCATGCGGGCCGATTAACAACCTGCAGCAGGTATTCGACAACGCACAGGTCAAACATCGCAACGTGCGCGTTGAAGTGCCGCACCCGCTGGCCGGCCCATTGCCGACGGTGGCAAATCCGATCAATTTTTCCGCCACGCCCATTGAATACAAGAAGGCGCCGCCACTATTAGGCCAGCACACGGAAGAAATTTTGCATACACTATTGAATATGCGCGACGACGAAATACAGGCTCTGCGCAATAATAAAATTATTTAATAAAATCAAATACTTAATAAAAACCTTTCAGGGGAAGACATGAACGCCAAAAATATCGCTCTTGCCGCGGCGGCAGCTTTCACTCTCGCCAGCTGCGCATCGACACGGCTCATGGTTGAAGAAGCCAAACGATTTGAAGTCGTACCGCTGCAGTCGTTTCAGACAAAAGTCGTTTTCGAAAAAACCTACGATGGCGTGAAGAATGATCTGCTCACCGGCGGCCTTGGCATCAGCGGGCTTAAAAAGCCCGCCGCGCCGGCATATGCCGATGCCAAATTCCCCGAAGCAGCTGAACTGCGCACTGCCGCCATCCATGCCAACTACCGCGCGCTTAACGACTCGTCCCCAGCCGGCGGCTTCGGCGTGTTGTATGGTCCCAATATCGATACGAGCGGCAAAGCGACATTGGGCGAAGGGCTGGTTGCGGGTGACGAATTCATTACCTACGTCGACGATGGCCTTGGCAGGCAGAATGTCACGCTGATGGTGCAAGTGCCGGCTCGGTTCGATCCGAAAAATCCGTGCATCGTGTCGGCCAGTTCGTCCGGCTCACGCGGCATTTACGGCGCCATCGGCACCGCAGGCGAATGGGGATTGAAACATAATTGCGCCGTCGCCTACACCGACAAGGGCACCGGCACCGGCGCACATGATTTGCAGAACGACACGGTAAACCTGATTGACGGGGAGCGCGTATCAACCTTGCGCGCAGGCGTGCAGGCAAACTTCACGGCGCCGCTGAACAACGCGCAACTGGTCAAATTCAAGCAGGAAACGCCGAACCGATTCGCCTTCAAGCACGTGCACTCAAGGCAGAACCCGGAAAAAGATTGGGGCAAGCACACCCTCGACGCGATCGAGTTTGCCTTTTACGTGCTCAACCAGAAAATTACCGGTGCCCGTGCAGGCAAATATTCGCCGCGCAATACGATTGTCATTGCCTCGAGCATTTCCAACGGCGGCTCTGCCGCGCTGCGTGCGGCAGAGCAGGATACGAAAAACCTGATTTCCGGCATTGCCGTATCCGAGCCGCAGGTTTTCCCGCTGCTCGCGCAGCCGATCACGATTGTACAAGGAGGAAAGTCCTTTTCCACGCAAAGCCGCAGCCTGCTCGACTACTATACTTTGCAGAATCTGTATCAACCGTGCGCCAATCTTGCTGCCGACAACAAGACCGCGCCATTCAACCTGACGCCGCCTGCGCTGATGCAGGGCCGCTGCACGTCGCTCAAGGAAAAAGGCCTGCTCAAGTCGGAATCGCCTTTCGACCAGGCGACCGAGGCGCAAAAATTTATCAACGATTACGGCTTCCTGGCGGAACAGAATCCTGTCGCGCCATCGCATTACGCATTCAACGTTCACCAGGCCATCGTCGTCACTTACGCCAACAGCTACGGACGCTTCGGCGTGGAAGATCATCTGTGCGGATTCAGCTTCGCTGCCACGGTCGCCGCAGGTAAAGACGTTGATCCGCTCAGCGTCGGCAACCTGCGCCCGGCGACTGGCATCGAACCGATCTTCGCCAGCAGCAGCGGCATTCCGCCCACTGGCGTCATCAGTCTGGTGTATAACGCCGCCAAGGGTGGCGCCAGGGAAGACCGCTTTGCAGTATCGCCGTCGACCGGTCGCGCCGATTTGAATCTGGACGGGGCGATCTGCATGCGTAACCTGGCGACCGGCGTCGACACGGTCAGCGGCGCGCCGCTCAGCGGCGACGAACTCGCCAGGCACCAGCGCATCGCGCAAGGCATCAGCGAAGTGAAAGCCAGCGGCAATTTGCGCGGCAAACCGGCGATTATTGTGAACGGCCGCGCCGACGGCGTAGTGGCACCGAACTTCTCCTCACGCAGCTACTTTGCCGCCAACCAGCGCGCAGAGGGCGCGGCGAGTAAACTGAAATACATCGAAGTCGCCAACGCCCATCACCTCGACGCCTTCAACGTGTTTGCCGGATTCGACGGCCGCTTTGTTCCGCTCCACGTATATTTCACCAGCGCTCTCGATGCGATGTGGAATCACCTGAAAAACGGCGTGCCATTGCCCGCAAGCCAGGTGGTGCGGCCGACACCGCGCCAGCTGGTGAACGGCAAGGCCGTTGAACTCGGCGTCGCCAATCTCGCGCCGATTGTCGCAGTCGCGCCAGCCGATGCGGCAATTACATTTGACGGCAACTCCTTACGCATCCCCGACTAATCCACTGGAATCCAGCCATGACCGCCACCCTGCTCGTTGAACGCCGCAATCATGTTTTATTGCTAACTATCAGCAATCCGGAAAAGCGCAACGCCCTGTCGCACGAGATGTATGAAATCGGCGCACGCGAATTAAAACAGGCGGCTGCCGACAACGCCATCGGCGCCGCGATTATCTTGGGCGCCGATGGCAATTTCTGCAGCGGCGGCGATCTGTCGCAAATCGCCCAGGGCCGTTCTCTGCCGAAATCGCATACGGCCGAGGGCATCGAGCAATTGCACGGCTTTATTAACGCGATCAAACAATTTCCCAAGCCTGTCATCGCCGCGGTCGAGGGCAACGCCGCCGGCGCCGGGTTTTCCATTGCATTGGCTTGCGATTTTATTGTGGCGGCGGAAAATGCGCGCTTCAGCATGGCGTATGTCAAAGTCGGCCTCAGTCCGGACGGCGGCGGCACCGCCTCGCTGGCCATGTGCCTGCCGCGTCAGATTGCCAACGAGCTGGCGATGGAAGGTGTCACCGTCTCCACGCCGTCGTTGCATTCTCTCGGCTTGATTAACCGCATGACCACGCCGGGACAGGCGTTGACGGAAGCATTGAACTGGGCACAACAGCTGGCAAAAGGTCCGCACGCCGCCATGGGACGCATCAAGCAACTGATGCATGCCGCCTATGGCGATGGTTTTCAGGCTCAGCTCAATCGCGAACGCGACAATTTTGTCGAGAGCCTTCATTCGCCGGATTGTGGCGAAGGCATTACCGCCTTCCTGCAGAAACGTGCGCCGGTTTTTAATCGGGACTGAAAAGATAACGCCGCTCGTCTCGCGCGGTCCAAGGAAACAAACATGCTCGAACATCACTACGCCGAAGTGAATAACATCCGCCTGCATTACGTCACTTCCGGCGAGGCGAAAAACCGCAAGCTGATTTTGTTTGTGCATGGCTTCCCGGAATTCTGGTACGAATGGGAGAGTCAGCTGCTTGAATTCGGCAAAGACTATTTTGCCGTCGCGCCGGATCTGCGCGGATTCAATCTGTCCGCCAAGCCGACTGAAGTAAAACAATATCGCGCGCATCACATCGTTGAGGACCTGCACCTGCTGGCCGAAACGCTTGGCTACCGGAAGTTCATTCTGGTTGCGCACGATTGGGGCGGCGCTGCGGCCTGGCAGTTTGCCATTTCGCACCCGCAACTGCTGGAAAAACTCATCATCATCAACTCGCCGCATCCGCTGACTTTCATGCGCGAATTGATTAACAATCCGGCGCAGCAGGCCGCAAGCCGTTACATGAATTTTTTCCGCACCGACAAGGCAGAGGCGGCGTTGCAGGAGAATAATTACGCAAGACTGTGCAAAATGATGGAGATGGGAACCAACACGGCGTGGTTCAACGACGAAGTGAAAGCAAAATATATCCAAGCCTGGTCGCAACCCGGCGCGCTAACCGGCGGGTTGAATTATTACCGTGCAACGCCGATGTACCCGCCGACGGAAAACGACCCCGGGCCAACGGCGCTCAAGCTCGACCCGGCGCAATTTCGTATCAACGTGCCAACGCTGGTCATCTGGGGCGAAAAAGATAGCGCGCTACTGGCAAGCAATCTTGACGGCCTTGACGAATATGTGGGTGACTTGCAAGTCAAAAAGATTGCGGACGGATCGCATTGGGTCAGCCATGAAAAACCCGAGCTGGTGAACCAGACCATTCGCCAGTTCATTCAATCGTAATAAATATTAACTATTTGTTTATATTGAAGTATTCAAGGAAAGTAAAATATGAAAGCGATGTTGTGCAAACAATTCGGCCCGCCCGAATCGTTGGTGTTGGAAGAAGTACCTGCATTGAAAGCAGACAAGGATAAAGTCGTCATCGACGTCAAAGCCTGCGGCGTCAATTTTCCCGATACGCTGATTATCCAGAACAAATATCAGTTCAAGCCTGAGCTTCCATTTTCACCCGGCGGCGAAGTCGCCGGTGTGGTCAAGCAGGTCGGCGAAGGTGTGACCAGCGTGAAAGTCGGCGACCGGGTGATTGCGTTCACCGGTTGGGGCGGTTTTGCCGAAGAAGTCGTAACCGATGCCGCACGCCTGATTCCGATTCCGGACGGAATGGACTTCCCCACTGCGTCGGCATTCGTCATGACCTACGGCACCTCTCACCACGCGCTGAAGGACCGCGCGCAAATCCTGCCGGGCGAAACCTTGCTCGTGCTTGGCGCAGCAGGCGGCGTGGGACTCGCGGCGGTTGAACTCGGCAAGATCATGGGGGCGCGCGTCATCGCCGCCGCGTCGACCGACGAAAAACTTGCCGTATGCAAACAGCATGGCGCCGACGAAATGATCAACTACAGCTCGCAGGACTTGCGCGAGCGCATCAAGGAAATAACCGGCGGCAAAGGCGTCGATGTGATTTACGACGCCGTTGGCGGCCCGTACACCGAACCCGCATTGCGCAGCATGGCATGGAAAGGCAGATTGCTGGTCGTCGGTTTCGCCGCCGGCGACATCCCGAAAATCCCGTTGAATCTTACCTTGCTTAAAGGCTGTTCAATCGTTGGTGTATTCTGGGGCGACTTCACCAAACGCGAACCGAAAAATAATGCTGCCAGCCTGCGCGAACTCGGCATGTGGTTCATGCAAGGCAAACTCAAGCCGCACATTTCGGCAACCTATCCGCTGGCGCGCGCGGCGGATGCCTTGAACGACATGATGAACCGTAAGGTCATGGGGAAAGTCGTGCTGGTGACCTGAATGGGGACATCATGAGGCTATACGGCGACCTTAAATCGGGCAATTGTTACAAAGTCGCATTGCTGCTAGGGCAATTGGACGCCGCCTACGAATTCGTGCCAATCGATATCATGAAAGGCGAAACGCGCAAGCCGGAATTCATGAGCATCAACCCGAACGGAAAAATCCCGCTGCTGGAAATTTCGCCCGGCCAATACCTGCCGGAATCAAATGCCATTCTCTGGTATCTCGCCGAGGACACAGCATTTTTGCCGGGCGACCGATTCCAGCGGGCGCAGGTCTTGCAATGGCTGTTTTTCGAGCAATACAGCCACGAGCCGTACGTCGCCACGGCGCGGTTCATCAAATTATATTTGGGCAACCCGCCGCAACGGCAAGCCGAATTACAGCAGAAAATTCAGCGCGGCTACGGCGCATTGGATGTGATGGAAAAACACCTGGCCGCAAACAAATTTTTTGTCGGCGGGTGCTATGGTATTGCGGACATCGGTTTGTTTGCCTACACCCATGTGGCGCATGAAGGCGGCTTCGATCTTGCCCCCTACCCTCACCTCAACTCATGGCTGGCGCGGGTAAAAGGCCAGCCGAAATATCGGCCGATGCCTGCGTGATTCATGCCGGCGCACTGCCCACGCAGGGCAGGCGCGGCTTACGAAACGTCACTCACCATATCGCGCCATACGGACACTAATGCTGCCATGATTGCCGGACCGAGAAATAATCCGATCAGTCCCAGCGTTTCCAGCCCGCCGAGAATACCCAGCAACACCCATAAAAACGGCAATCGCGCTGCGCCGCCGATCAGCGCCGGACGGACAAAATGGTCGGCGATAAATAATACGACGCCACCAAATGTGGCGAGGCCGACGGCATAGGCAACGCTGCCCTGAGCGAACAACACGAGCGCCGCCGCGCCGAAAATAATCGGTGCGGCAAACGGAATCATCGCAAGCAAACCGGTCATTGCGCCGAGCATCGCCGCGTGAGGCAAACCGCAAATGGCATAGGCGATGCCAAGCAGCACGCCTTCACCCAAGCCGACCAACACCAAACCGTTCACCGTCGCCTGCACTGCCCGCACCGTATGTTCACCGTAGCGCACGCTGGCATCGCCGAGCGCGCGATGCGCCAGATGCGCCAGTTCTTTGACCAGGCGTCCGCCGTCGCGAAACAGAAAAAATAAGGTCACCAGCGCAAACCCGAGCATCGCGCTCCGATGCAATAATTGCACGCCGAATATTTTGCTCCACTCCATTATCCTGCCTGGCTCGATCTGGCCGAGTAATTCCTTCGCCGATGCAGGGTTGGCGAGATTTGCCTGCCACCATTCAAGGGCATTGGCGCCGATGAAAGGAATGCGCGCCACCCAATCGGGAGCGGCCATGCCGGTGGTTTGAATTTCCGTTGCGATACGGACTAATGATTGCGCTTCGCGTGTAAGTTGTATCGCTGCATACGCCAGCGGCACAATCAACAAGGCGCTGACAAGCAGGGTAAATAATATCGGCGCCCATACGCCTGACGATTTTGCCGGGAAATGGTTTGCAAACTTGAGGTAGGTTGGCCAGGTAGCGATGGCGATGACGGCGGCCCATGCGAGGGCGATCAGAAAGCCATGCAGCAACCAGATGCCGAGCAAGAGTAACGCAGAGCCCTCAACGATGCGTGTGGCGTATTGTGTGGGAGAAAGTTCTGTCGGAATCGCATCTACGCCGCGCATCGTAACCTTTTGCTTTAATTTAATATTTGAATAATAAGCAGGCGCGGGTGATGCCATAATGTCGTTAACAAAACATGCGATTCAAAGCGCTTGCGCGCAGAATCTGCTCTCGACTTTCAGCCTGCAAATAGCAGCGGTAAAGCGGAACTGCAGATGCCTTGCTTCGTTCAGGATGAC
>JBAVXA010000188.1:0-6045 GCA_049698095.1 Burkholderiales bacterium | reverse complement strand
GCGGCACCGACCACGAGCCGTATTACATTCCGGTACCCGCCGCCGGCGAAACAGCGCTTGGCGTGCCGGGCACCTATGACAAAGTGAACAGCGGCGCGACCGTGCTGTCGACGGCGCGTGGCGAGGTTGTCATTCAGCCCGGCCGCACTGGTTTTGTTTCAGACGACGCGAGCAAACCAATATTATTGCCGCAGACACCGGACTTTTTTGTGCAAGGCAACGATTCCTTTATCAACCGTCCTCAGTTCAGCGACGGGGCAAACACCGACAAAACGCCGGGTAGCCAATCGCCGGATGCGTTAAACAACAGCAATAAACCCTTAGGTTTTAGTCAATCGGCGGTTGCGACGACGGCGCCCGCCGCCCCAGCGCCCGTGATGGCGGCCCCTGCTCCTGCGCCTTCGGTGCCTGCGCCAACACCGGCGTCGGCAACGCCAGTACCTGCACCAGTGTCAGTTACGCCAACGCCTGCACCCGCACCCGCACCCGCACCAGTGTCAGTTGCGCCAACGCCAGTAGCAGTGACCCCGGTCCCTGTACCAGCACCGCCGACGCCGGCGCCAGCACCAGCAACCCCGACGCCAGCTCCGGCTCCAGCTCCAGCTCCGGCCCCGGCCCCAGCCCCGTCATCGTCGGTGCCGACGCCAGCGCCTGCACCGGCGACGCCAACACCTGCACCGGTACCAGTGACGCCGACATCCCCACCAACCCCGAATGCGATGCCTGCTCCGTTATCTTTCGCGATTCCGCTTGCAGGAAGTGCGCCGGCTGGAGCGGGAGCCGTTGACAGTCAATTGATGAACACGCCATCCATGCCTGGCGTCACAGTATCAAACATCGGCGCCCATGTGGTCGGATCCGGAGGCAGCACTATCACGGTAAACAGCCAGGGCGTTGTTACCGGGGGCGCGACTGAAGTGAATATTGCGGGCAGTAAATCTCAGGCTGTTTACAGCACGTGGAGCAAGACTACTTTGCTTGAATCCGGTTCTGATGCTGCTACGGGTATCTACTGGGGGCGTTGGGCACAAGGAAAAAACTTGAAAGATGGCTTCACTGTAAAGGATGTGTTGAACAAAACGATTGCCACGGGCACTGGTTCAAACCATGTCATGTATTCACCGCACGTCACTTCTGCGGCGGAATTGGCTGTGTTATACGCAGCAGCATCCGGACCGAATGCCAACCCGCAAGTAGTCAACGCTACCTACACCTATGTCGGCGGTACGTCCCCAACGCGCAGCGATGGTGCGGTGGGCAGCATAAACAGCATGACGGTGAAGGCCAATTTTTCCAGCCAGATGGTTACTGCCTACGACCTCAACCTGCAGTTCGGCGCTGGCGCCAGTGCACAAGTTTGGGATGCGCATCTTGATCCCGCGAAAGCTGCGTCCGCTTCGTTTGCGAATTTCAGCGGCACCGGCCCCTCGGCATTCGGCGGTTCGCCCGGCATCGATCTCGCGGGCACTTGCAACAACTGCGCCAACGGTAATTCGATCAACGGCAACGCGCGCGGTTTATTTACCGGTAACGATGCGCGCGGATTGATGACCTCGTTCCATTTGCAAAACGGCGCTAACGGAGCCATAGTAAACGGCGCTGCGGCACTAAAAAGATAATATAACTAATTGATTTTATTAAATAATTGAGGCCGTGCTGGCGTTCAGCACGGCCTTAATCTATTCTGGAGCCGGTAAATAGGTTGTTAAACATTGTTCCGGTCGGGTTTTTTGGTAAGCATTACTGCGACCAATGGCCTTAATATGCGTTAAGACCGATTCAAATGGTTAATTCTTTGGAATCGAAAAACGCCGCCTAATTCTCTCAAGACAATCAAAAATATGAACACCGTGTTGTACCGATTCTTAAACCTGACACCAATTTTTCTGACGTTAGTTATCGCTACGCCGCAAATGACTTGGGCGGCAGCGGGGAAATTCGAGTTTGTCACCGGAAATGTGTTGGTAAAAAGTAAAGATAGTCAGGAATTTCGCGCGGCAAAAGGCAAAGAAATTAACGAAGGCGACACCATCGTCTCGGGAAAATCCAGTTTTGCACAATTATTGATGGAGGATGGCGGCAAATTATCCGTTAAAGCCGACACCCAGGTGCAGATTGAGGCATTTCAATACAGCGGCAAGGAAGACGGCAGGGAGCACCTGTTGCTGACATTATTCCGCGGTGGCTTGCGCGCGGTTACGGGCGAAATCGGCCGCACCAACAAGCAAAATTATAAAATCCGCACCCAGACTGCCACCATCGGCATTCGCGGAACCGACCACGAGCCTTTCTATATCCCAGTTCCCGCCGCGGGCGAAAAAGCAATTGGCGTACCGGGAACCTACGACAAAGTGAATAGCGGCGCGGTTCTCATCGAAACCGCAAAGGGGCAAATTGTAGTGTTGCCCGGCCGTACCGGTTTTGTCGCGGGCGCCGATTCGGCCCCCATGTTGTTAATGCAGACGCCGGATTTTTTACAATCGTCAGGCGTTAACAACGGTGCTGGCGACGGTTCCGGCGCGTCAAGCATCAAGTCCGACAATAGATCAAATAATCAGGCCGATAACCCTTACACAACGCCGAACAATACGAATAAACCTGTTCCATTACCGGTTTCCGGGGAAGGGCCGCGTGGCACGCCTGTGCCGACGGTAACCCCTTCGGTGATCCCGACGGCAATTCCGACGATAACTCCGTCCAATGTTCCTGCGGTTGCACCGACGACAACACCAACGCTAACGCCTGCCCCGACTGCCGCGCCAAGCGTTTCACCAACTGCTAATCCGACGGTTATACCGACCCTCGCGCCCACGGCATTGCCGACAAACATACCGACACCCACGCCGACGGCCTCTCCGACGGCAGTGCCAGCGCCTACAGCTTCGCCAACGGCGATACCGACTGCAACGCCAATGCCAACGCGCACACCAACTGATACTCCGACGGCTACACCGACGCCGACGCCTGCAGCAACGCCAACGGCTACACCAAATCCAACGATGCCACCTACGCCGACGGGGGCCCCAACCCCGACGGCGGAACCATCTCCTGTGCCTTCCCCAACATTGGCTCCATCACCGACCGCGGCTCCAACGGCTACGCCAACACCATTGCCGAATTCTCTACCAACGCCAGCGCCGTTCGATACCGTTCCGTCCAAGGGAGGCAAGGCGCCGGTTGGAGCGGGAGCGGTTATCGCGCAGACTGTTTATCAAAACGGCGATGTTTCAACTTCCAGCACGGGCGTTTATGTGGTCGGCGCAGGCAACGGCACAACACTCAAAGTGAAAGGAAATGGAATTGTCAAAAAAGGCACGGTCGGGATTCCCGACACAGACCAATCCGTATCGATCGGAAAATTCAATAAAGGCAAAGCCGCGTTAACCGATGTGGGGGTAAATTCAGACGCGGGAATATATTGGGGCCGCTGGGCAGCGCCGGGTAAAAGCGGGAACGGAAACGGCAATGCAGCATCGACACCAGCCGGCAATACCCATGTCATGTACTCGACCCATATCACCAATACGGATGAACTGGCCGTGTTGAAAGCCGCAGCTTCAGGCGAGAACGCTAATCCGCAGGTAGTCAATGCCACTTACAATTATGTCGGTGGTACATCGCCAAGCAGAAGCGATGGTGCGCTCGGTAGCGTGAACAGCATGTCGGTAAAGGCGAATTTTTCCAGCCAGATGATTACGGCCTACGACCTGAACCTGCAATTCGGCAAGGACAGCGGCGCACAAGTCTGGGATGCGCATCTTGATCCGGCGAAAGCGTCTTCTGCCAGTTTTACCAATTTCACCGCAAACGGGCCGTCCGCCAGCGGGGGCGGGCCGGGAATTGGACTCGCAGGTACCTGTAACAGCTGCGCAAACGGCACTGCGATTGACGGAACCGCACGCGGATTATTTACCGGAAATGATGCGCGCGGGCTGATGACCATTTTCGAACTGAAAAACGGCACGGGCGCGTTGGTAAACGGAGCCGCGGCGCTGAAGCGCTAGATCGGTGTTGCCGGATCAAGCCGGAACGCGCAGGCGTCCGGCTTTATTTTTTTCAGCTGCGGCGACTCGCGCGATCATTCGCCCCGTCATCGTCGTTCGTGTTTTTTTCAACGATGCGCGATGTCGACGGCAGCGATAAACGGCGGCGCGAGAATCGACACGGGCGTATTATTTTTGCCGCGAGCCCGCCAAGTTTGCCGGTATCATTTGAAAGAAAATAATTTCGCGGCGGTCGTTTCCCCAGCAACGCTTTTTTTAAATATTAATTAATTTAATCAAATAGTTATGATTGATCCGCAAAATCTGGCGACGGCATCCGAGTGGGTCGTCCGGTACGCGTCGCGGCTGCAAAAAAACGCGCGCGTACTTGACCTCGCCTGTGGGTCCGGTCGTCATGCGCTATATCTAGCGTCGCTCGGATTGCAGGTAAAAGCTTTGGACCGGGATACGTCGGCGCTTCGCGCACAGCGATTACCGCGGAACATCGAAGTCGTCGAGGCCGATTTGGAAAATTCGCCGTGGCCGTTTGGAAATGAGGAGTTCGACGCGATTATTGTCACCAATTATTTGCACAGGCCGTTGTTTGCCCCGTGCATCGCCGCGCTGAAGAGCGGAGGTGTATTGATTTACGAGACCTTCGCCGTCGGCAATGAAAAATTCGGCAAACCCAGCAACCCGGATTTTCTTCTGCGGTCAGGCGAACTGCTAGACACGGTACATGGGCGCATGCGTGTGATCGCGTACGAAGATGACTACGTTGATTTGCCCAAACCGGCAATGGTTCAACGCATTTGCGCGGTCAAGGCTTAAGGCATTGCCAGCGTTTATCGTGTCGGCTTATTCAGGTAAACTACCGGCTTTCCCGCCGAGGTCGTTGCATCCATGCTCAAAGGAAGTATTGTCGCCATTGTCACACCCATGCTCCACGATGGCGCGCTGGATTATCCCCGTCTTAAAAGCCTGATCGATTTTCACGTCGCGAATGGTACCGACGCCATCGGCATCGTCGGTACTACCGGCGAATCACCCACTGTAACGCCTGAGGAACATTGCGATTTGATCGCCGCTGCCGTGAAATACGCCGACAAACGTATTCCCGTTGTTGCGGGCACCGGCGCCAATTCGACGCGCGAAGCCATCGAACTGGCGCGATTCGCGAAGCAAGCCGGCGCCGATTTCAGCTTGACCGTGGTACCGTATTACAACAAGCCGTCGCAGGAAGGCCTATATCAGCACTTCAGGACTATCGCCGAAGCGGTCGACATGCCGCACATTCTTTATAATGTGCCGGGACGCACCGTAGCTGATATGCATAACGATACCGTGCTGCGCCTGGCGCAGATTTCGAACATCGTCGGCATTAAGGACGCGACGGGCGACATCACGCGCGGTTCGGATCTTTTGCGACGTAAACCGAAGCATTTCGCGGTTTATAGCGGTGACGACGGGACGCAACTCGCGTTGATTTTACTAGGCGCGGCGGGCTCGATTTCTGTTACCGCCAATGTCGCGCCCAAACTCATGCACGATATGATCGCCGCCGCGCTTGCGCGCGATATAGATAACGCATTGATTATAAACAATAAATTGCTGCCGCTGCACCAGAAATTATTTATTGAGGCGAATCCGATTCCGGTGAAATGGGCACTGCAACAAATGGGATTGATTGAATCCGGGATTCGTTTGCCGCTGGTCGAATTAGGCACCGCTTACCATGCCGCTGTGCGCGAAGCCATGCAGCATGCAGGCATCGCGTAAGCTCCTTTTCCTATTTATTTATTGTGAAGGTTTTGCGATGATGATAAAAAAGTTTTACCCTGCAATGTCGATCGTAATCATGCTGACACAGGCAGGTTGCGCCGGCTGGTTTGGTGGCGACAAAAATGAATACCAGAATGCCAGCAAGCAAGCGCCGCTGGAGGTTCCGCCAGGCTTGTCCTCTCCCGCTGGCGACGATCGCTATGTCGTGCCGGATGCCAAGGGTTCGATCAATGCGTCGCAGTTTGGCAAAGATCGGCCGGCAGCAAAACCTCAAGCTGCG
>JBAVXA010000187.1:0-13085 GCA_049698095.1 Burkholderiales bacterium | reverse complement strand
GAGCATATTATTTTCCGTTATGAGAGGAATGAATTGTCTGCGCCAGTGTAGCAATCAATACGAGGCTTGCCAATAAAGAAACGACGCCGGGCAGACGCTGCGGTTAAAATACCCGGATGAAAAAAATAACCTCCCGCGACAACGCCATTTACAAAGACCTGCACAAGCTCGCCGCATCGGCGCGCGGGCGCAAGAAACTCGGCCTGTCGCTGCTCGAAGGCGTGCATCTGATCGAGATGTACCAGGCGCAGCACGGCGCGCCGAAGACATTCGTCGTCAGCGAAAGCGGTGCGAAGCATGCAGAAATTGCCGCGCTGTTGAAAAAATCAGCGGCGGCGGAAGTTCTGTTGCTGCCCGACGCCATGTTTACCGGGATTTCGTCGGTGGAAACACCGGCAGGTATTCTCGCGCTGGTCGAAACACCCAAGCCGAAGCTTGCACGCGATGTGGATTTTTGCGTGCTGCTGGAGGACATTCAGGATCCGGGTAACCTCGGCTCGATCTTGCGTTCTGCCGCGGCCGCAGGCGTGCAGCATGTATTCCTGTCGGCGCATTGCGCCTTTCCGTGGTCGCCGAAAGTGATCCGCGCCGGCATGGGCGCGCATTTTTTATTATCCGTCCATGAGGCTGCGGATTTATTGCAGATCGCGAGAAACTTCAAGGGAACCGTGCTGGCAACCAGCCTTGCCGCCACGCAGTCGATTTTCCAGATCGATTTGCGCGGGCCGCTGGCGTTGGTCATCGGCAACGAAGGCGCGGGCCTGTCCGACGCGCTGCGTCTTGCGGCGACGATGCAGGTGTTGATTCCCATGCCGGGGGAAATGGAATCGCTGAATGCCGCGGCGGCGGCAGCGGTTTGTTTGTTTGAGCGGGTGCGGCAAACACAGGTCTGACCCGGTCGTTTTCACGCGGGAGCAGTGTCGTCCGCCAACGGTTATATTCGGATAAATATAACTATTTGATTTTATTGAATTTTTATTGCAAATGCGTCAGCGCGATGCCGCAATTCCAGCACACACCGAAGTTGGCTGGATTTTCTTCCCGGCATTCGGGGCATTGCACGACGCGATGATCTGTCGGCGCGAGTTTGTATTCCCGTACTATATTTTTCGCGCGTAAAAATTGCCCGTCATCCATCACCCATACCTGCGGATAGGTTTCGGTAAACGGCAATTCGCCCATGCCGCTTTGCGCGTTGGCGTTAAATACCTGCGTATCGATGCCCGCCTGCACGAGCAGGTTGAGCACGATGTGGGCATCGGGGAGATTCTGCGCGACGTAAACTTTTTTCATGCATTCAGTATGCGGCACGGCAGGCGTAAAAACAAAAAAAGGCCCGCAGGCCTTTTTTTGTTTGAATCAGGCAAGGCGATAATTAATTGATCCAGCCTTTTTTCGCAATTTCCACCTGCGCCGCATCGGCAAACAAGCGATAGCCGAATGGTGAAGGGTGCACGCCGTCGGCAAATTGATATTTGGAAATATCGCCGGCGATCACGTTCGACGCATTGCAGGTCAGCGAGGAGCTTAGCGGGTTAACGGCAGGATCCAGGTTGCAGGCGAAACCGGTGCTGTTGGAAATCCCGTAGGCATCGGGTTTTGCTGCCTGATCGCGGCTGATGGTGTAGGCGTCGACGAATGCCACGTTGGTACCGGCCAGTCCGTTTTTCAGCTGGGTGTTGAAGGTGGACGACATGACATTGATCAGGCCCTGCGTGTTGGCATCGAGCGAGTAGGCGTAGGGCGTTTTGCTCACGTCGGGCAGATTGACCACCGTCACGTATTGCGCGCCTTTGCCAATCACAAACGCTTTGATGTAACCGGCGAGTTCGGCGCCAGCCTTGCCCATCTCGGTCACCGCTTGTGTCGGCGTCGCCGCACCGGCGCCGACGGCACCCAGATTCATGAATACGTCATTGCCGCCGGCAAGAACCAGCACCATTTCTCTGCCCGTGTAGGCCCCGCCCACTGCCGCAAGATGATTATTCATCTGCTTGAGCACGGGGACGGTCAATTGACCCAGCAAAGCGTTACTTCCGCCGAGCAATTTGTTGCCGGGGCCGACGGGGTTGGTCACGCGCGCGCCGCCTTGTGCATATGCGGTACAACCGGGGCGCTTGGTCGCGGGCACCGAGAAACCCTGACTCGGATCGCCATCCAATCCGGTTTCCGCAGCACATGGCGCCGCGAGGCCCAGGCGCGACGCGAGGATTTCTATCCAGATTTGGCTGCCTGCCCCATTGACGGTGTATTTTCCGCCGCCGAGCGCTTCGACTGTGCCGACCTTGTAGGTACCGACGTCGCTCAGGCTGTCGCCGAACGAAACCAGCGAGCTGAATTGCGGTGATGTGCTGCTGCCTGCGCCGCACGCGGCAAGCAAAACGCTGAGGGCCGAGGCGGCCAGGAATTTGGTAATACGCATGAATCCTCCAGGATAATTGTGAGTAAATGATGTTGCAGTGCGGGTCTTGGTACTCGCTTGATTGCGCATACTAGCCCTGTTTGAAAAGTTGCACAAGCTGGCTCTTTGGCGCGTTTGAAACCCGGAACTAGGCCTCAGAATACGCGCCGCGCCAGTTGCGTCTCATGCATGATGGTGGTGGCCAGTTCTTCAATCGACTTGGTGGTGGATTCGATAAAGCGAATGCCTGCCTGCCGCATCAGCGCTTCTGCCGCCGACAATTCGCGCCGGCAATTGGCGATCGAGGCATAGGCGCTGTCAGGCCTGCGCTCGGCGCGTATCTGCGCCAGACGTTCCGGCGTGATGGTCAGCCCGTAAATCTTGTGTTTCATTTTCGCCAGCGCCGGAGGCAGCTTCATGTTCTCCAGGTCTTCCGGGATCAACGGATAATTCGCCGCCTTGATGCCGAATTGCAGCGCCAGATACAGGCAGGTCGGAGTTTTTCCGCTGCGCGACACGCCTACCAGAATGATGTCGGCGTCCTCCAGATTTTTGTGCGACTGCCCGTCGTCGTGGGTGAGGGTGTAATTCACTGCTTCGATGCGCGCGTTGTAATCTTTCACGTTGCCTGCGCTGTGCGACTTTCCCACCGTGTGCGACGATTTCTGGCCCAGTTCCTTTTCCAGTGGAATAATAAAAATCTCAAATAAATCAAGAAATAACGCATTTTCGCCATGAATCGCATTGCGCACGGCATCGTTGACCAGGGTGCAAAACACAATAGGCCTCGACCCCTCGTTAAGTCCGATCTGTTTTATTTGCTCCAGCGCGAGGTGGGCTTTCTCCAGCGTATCGACAAACGGTAGGGTGATCCGGTTGAAATGGACATGGTCGAATTGCGACAACAGGCTGTTGCCGAGCATTTCCACCGTGATGCCGGTGCGGTCGGAGATGAAAACTGCAGTGCGTTTGAGGCTCATGGTCGGGTTTTTCCGTAATAATTTGACAGGGTGTTTCGGCTATAATATCGGGCTTTAGAAGTGAACAATACAGGGCGTTGAAAATGAGCGAGCAGAATTACGTCGTTTGGTTTGAAAACCTGCGCATGACCGATGTCGAGACCGTGGGTGGAAAAAATGCATCGCTCGGCGAAATGATCAGCCAGCTGGCCCATGCCGGCGTGCGCGTACCGGGCGGCTTTGCCACGACGGCTCTGGCATTTCGCGACTTCCTCAAACACAACGACCTTACCGCGCGCATTAACGCGCTGCTGAAAAATCTCGATGTCGACGACACGCAGCTGCTCGCCCGGACCGGCGCACAAATCCGCCAGTGGGTCGTCGATGCGCCGTTCCAGCCGGCGTTGCTCGCGGACATCAAAACGGCTTATGAAAAAATGACGCACGGCTCGGACCTGTCGCTCGCGGTGCGCTCGTCCGCCACCGCGGAGGATTTGCCCGATGCGTCGTTCGCCGGCCAGCAGGAAACGTTTCTCAATATCCACGGCCTCGACAATGTCATGGCGGCAATCAAACATGTATTTGCGTCGCTGTATAACGACCGTGCAATTGCGTATCGCGTGCACAAAAACTTCATCCACAGCGAAGTTGCGCTGTCCGCCGGTATTCAGCGCATGGTGCGCTCGGATAGCGGCGCGGCCGGCGTCATGTTCACCATGGATACCGAATCGGGTTTCAATGACGTAGTGTTCATCACCTCGAGCTACGGTCTCGGCGAAACGGTGGTGCAGGGCGCGGTCAACCCGGATGAATTTTATGTCAGCAAAGTCGTGCTGAAAAACAACAAGCCGGCGATTTTGCGCCGCAACCTGGGCAGCAAGGCCATCAAAATGGTTTTCACCGCCAAACGCGAAGCCGGACGTTCGGTTGAAACGGTTGAAGTGCCGGCCGATCAGCGCAATCGATTTTCGCTCACCGACGCCGAAGTCGAAGAGCTGGCGCGCTACGCCATGTCGATCGAGGCGCATTACCGGCGCCCGATGGATATCGAATGGGGGCGCGACGGGGAGGACGGCAAGCTGTACATCCTGCAGGCACGCCCGGAAACCGTGCAATCGCAGGCGCACGGCGAGGTGCTGCGGCGCTACCGCATCAAGCAGCATTCCGACATTCTCACCTCCGGCCGCGCCATCGGCGGCCGCATCGGGCAAGGGGTCGTGCGCGTGATCAGCGACATCGCGCAGATGCACGAAGTGAACCCCGGCGACGTGCTGGTGACGGATATGACCGACCCGAACTGGGAGCCGATCATGAAGCGCGCATCGGCGATTGTCACCAATCGCGGCGGGCGCACCTGCCATGCCGCGATTATTGCGCGCGAACTCGGCATCCCGGCGGTCGTCGGTTGCAACGACGCGACCAAAGTCCTGAAAAACGGCGATATCGTCACGGTATCGTGCGCGGAAGGCGACACCGGTAATATCTACGCGGGCAAGCTCGATTTCGAGGTCATCGACGTATCGCTCGACAAAATGCCCGAGACGAAAGTGAAGATAATGATGAACGTGGGTAACCCGCAGCTCGCGTTCGATTTCCAGAAATTGCCCAACGCCGGCGTCGGCCTCGCGCGGCTGGAATTCATCATCAGCGCGATGATCGGCATGCATCCGAAAGCGGCGCTTGAATATCCGGACCTGCCGACCGACCTGAAAGCCGAAGTCGAGGAACGTTGCCGCGGTTACGCTACGCCGAAAGAATTCTACGAGCAAAAAATTACCGAGGGCGTGGCGACATTGGCTGCGGCGTTCTGGCCGAAAAAAGTCATCGTGCGTTTATCCGACTTCAAATCGAACGAATACACCAACCTCATTGGTGGCAAACGCTACGAGCCGCACGAGGAGAATCCCATGCTCGGCTTTCGCGGCGCGGCGCGTTATATTTCCGCATCTTTTCGCGAGTGCTTCGACATGGAATGCCGGGCACTGAAAAAAGTGCGCGACGACATGGGCCTGACCAACGTCGAAATCATGGTGCCGTTCGTGCGCACAGTGAAAGAAGCGAAGCAGGTGCAAGCGATATTAAAAGAGAACGGTATCGAGCGGGGCAAGAACGGCCTGCGCATGATCATGATGTGCGAAGTGCCGTCGAACGCCATTCTCGCCGACGAATTCCTCGAGCATTTCGACGGTTTCTCCATCGGCTCCAACGACCTCACCCAGATGACCCTGGGCGTCGATCGCGATTCAAGCTTGGTGGCCGATTCGTTCGACGAACGCGACGCGGCAGTGAAAAAAATGCTGGTCCTGGCAATCACTGCCTGCCAGCGGGCAAAGAAATATGTCGGCATTTGCGGCCAGGGGCCGTCCGATCATCCTGACCTCGCACGCTGGCTGATGGAGCAGGGGATTGAATCGATGTCGCTGAATCCGGATACGGTTGTGGAAACTTGGCTGGATCTTGCACGCGACAAGGCCAGCGCATGAGTTGATATGTTTCGGGGGGAACATGAAGATTATTTTATTGACTGTCAGCATTGTGTCTTTACTGGTGTCGCCCAGCTTCGCCGAATTGCCGGAAACGAAGCCGGCTGAAATATTGGGCACATGGCGGGTGCTGGACTACACCACGCGCAAACCGCGCTATGTGGTCAAAATCAGCGAGAACAAAGGCCAGTTCGAGGGACACATCGTAAAAGTGCTGGGCGGCGACGTGGAAATTCGCGACGGCATTTGCGCCGACTGCGAGGGGCCGTTGAAAGGGAAGTCGCTTCTCGGCCTGCGCATCATTTATAGCATCAAACGCGACGGTTCAACTTACGAAGACGGCTATTTGCTCGACCCGATGAACGGAAACGTTTACGATTCCCGGGCATGGATCAAGGATGACGGCGCAAAACTGTTGGTGCGCGGGTATAACGGCCTGTTTTTTCGTACCCATACTTGGTTACGAATTTATTAATATAATCAATTACTTATACAATATGAGCAGTACCGAAACATTGCTGATGAAAACGCCGGGGAAGCAGGAACTCAAGCAGCAATATGAGGCGAACAAGCTTGCCAAACGGTTGCGTAACGCGGCCGGGAACGCCATCGTCGATTACAACATGATCGAGCAGGGCGACAAAGTCATGGCGTGTTTGTCCGGCGGAAAAGACAGCTACACCATGCTCGATATGCTGTTGCATCTGCGCGAGCACGCGCCGATCAACTTCGACATTATTGCCGTCAATCTCGACCAGAAGCAGCCCGGTTTCCCGGAACATATATTGCCGGATTATCTGCGCAAGCTCGGCGTGCCATTCCATATCGAAGTGCAGGACACCTACAGCATCGTCAAGCGCGTCATTCCCGAAGGCAAAACCACTTGCGGCCTGTGTTCGCGTTTGCGCCGCGGCGTGTTGTATCGGGTTGCCGGTGAATTAGGCGCGACCAAGATTGCGCTCGGTCATCACCGCGACGACATTCTCGAAACTTTATTCCTGAATATGTTTTACGCCGGCAAACTCAAAGGTATGCCGCCGAAACTGGTGAGCGATAGCGGCGACCGCATTGTCATCCGCCCGCTGGCTTACTGCAAAGAAAAAGACCTAGCCGAATACGCCGAGCAAAAACAATTCCCCATCATTCCCTGCAACCTGTGCGGCGCACAGGAAAACCTGCAGCGCCAGGCAGTCAAGGACATGATGCAGATGTGGGACAAGAAATTCCCCGGCAGGCTGGAAACCATGTTCCGCGCCATGCAGAACGTCGTGCCGTCGCACTTGGCGGACAACAAATTATTCGGCTTTAAGGAATTGCAAACGCAAGGTGTGCCGTTTGAGAATGGTGATAAGGCGTTTGATGTGGAGACTTTCAGCGAGGCAACCTCTATTGTGACAATGCTGAAACAATCTACGGCAATATAAATGTAGCGTGCCCACTGTGCACAAAACTCTATTTCATTTCTTCCAATGTCCGCGTTAAATCAATACCTGGAAAAAATCCCAACTGAGCAGCACGAATTGGTCCGCATGCTGCATTTGATGATCGTTAAGGCTGTGCCGAATCTCGATATTAGTTTGAAGTGGGGCAATCTGACCTATCACGCCGAGCAGAATGTCTGTGCCGTCGTCGCGCACAAACAGCATGTCAATTTGCAGTTATGGGGCGGGACAAGCTTGAACGATCCGCGCGGTTTGCTCAAAGGCACGGGCAAGACTATGCGCCACGTAGAATTATTGGCTGACGCTGAGATAGATTGGAAATACATTTCAGGTCTCGTTAAACAAGCGGCGCGCGCGGCTAATTAAGTTGAAATTTTCATGGCCATTTTTTGCGACATTTTGTCGTCTTTAGGCAATGCTTCAGCTGGGTCGAGAAATACAAATCCTTGCTTGAGGTAAAAATGGCTGGCTGGCTTATTTTCCGGCGAGACGAGCAAACCCATTTTGTCGAAGCCAGTTTTTCTTGCATGAATTTTTAATGTAGCAACGAGTAATTCGCCCACGCCTCGCCCTCTTGAAGTTGGCGCGACCCACATTGAAATTAAATTGAATTCACTATTTTCGATGACGCCGCCAATCAAGCCGACGGGGTGTTCATTTTCTAGCGCGAAAAAGAATATTGGGTAATCAGCCGCCGCCGCACGTTTTCGCCAGTCACTTTCAGTTAATTGAGAAGCTAAACTGTGAGTCCAACTGAATGCCTTTGGCGACTCCAATAGCGATTCGAGGCGAATCTGTCTTAATTTTTGCCAGTCGGCTTCTGTCGTTTGACGAATAATCATCATTATATAACTTATTGTTTTTATTTAACTATTTCTATATTTTGATATTGGTTTTTTGTAATTGCGGGCATCAAGACAAAGTAATCATCCTGCATCACCGCTTCCAACTATATTCATTGCGTTCAATAAAATCACTTGCCCCTTCGTATTTCACTTCTTTTTTAATCGACAATTTCGTTGCGGTATAAAGGTAAGTGTAGCGAAGCAATGCGGCTTTATTATTGTCTTTGTCGTTTCTCTCTGTGACAAATTTGAGCGTGCCGTCTGGCAGGTATTTTTTCTCGACAACTGTATTGCTGTCTACCATTCCGCCATCTGCCGCAAGCATGACATCGCTTTTCTGATTCGCTTTCGGTTCGTCCGGATACTGAAAATTAAAAATCCATTTTAATTTATTGTCGGAAGACTGCGTTACAACGAGAGTCGAGGCTATGGAGGTCTTCCGACCGTTTCCATAGTCCAGATACGTCAGCGTGCCGACCCATTGATTGCCGGCCAGTACGTGGAAATCCGCCGGGTCGATTTCCCGCGTGGGCGCGCTGGCGCAGCCTGAAAAAAACAGGAAAAGAAAAATCGGTAGATTATGTTTCATTCGGCTTTCGCAAAAATAGAATTAATTCGGTGCTGCACCCGGTTCCATATAAAACGGTTCCCAGATGTGTCCATCCAGATCCTGGAAGGCATGCGCATACATAAAGCCGTGGTCCTGCGGCGCGCGCGGCACCCGACCGCCCGCGACAACGGCCTTGGCCACCATCTCAGCCACCTTGGCGCGGCTTTCCAGCGTAAGAGCGACTAAGACCTGCGTGGTTTTTTTCGCGTCGGCAACCGGAAGCGGAGTAAAAGTCTGGAACATTTTTTCAACCAGTAACATCACGAAGATGTTCTCACCGACGATCATGCACGTTGCGCTTTCGTCGGTGAATTTGGCATCAAACGTGAACCCAAGGTGGGTAAAGAATGCGACGGATTTTTCCAGGTCCTTGACCGGCAGATTTACAAATATTTGGGTAGCCATTTGCCTCATCTCTAGAATCGGCCGCATGAATTTAGACAGCCGTTAAAACCATGCATCGGGAAGAACTGGCACTTCTGGGCAGGAATTTTACCCAGTTACCTGCCGCACGTAGAGAAACAGCAATCCGACTGACGCGCTGACTATCGCCGTGAAGGTCATCGCCATGCCGAAAATCCGGTATTTATAATTTTCTTTCAGCTGGCTTAGCCCATATGCGTGCGAGATCCGTCCGGCGAGAAGACAAATGCAGAACAAATGAGTCAGGGATTGGTAGCCGCCTTGCAGTTCAAAAAAATATACCAGCAGCAAAGCAATCGGAGCGTATTCGGCAAAATTCGCGTGAACCCGCATGGTTCGGAGCATCTGTTGATTGCCATCGTCGCCGACGGCGATGCGCAACGTGCGGCGCGTACGTAAAGTGCGCACGCTGAGAACAATAAACATCAGGCCAAGAAGCGCTGCATAGAATGGGGTAATCAACATGGCGTTTTTCCTGTAGTGTATTAGTGACGTTCAGTGATTTCTATTTCTGCGTGAGCACGCTACGGATAAGTGCCTGCTTTCGTTCCTCGGTGTATTTCCACCACGCCTGCGGTGCTTCCCCATTCATGAAACGCGTGATTGACATGAAAACGTCGATTACGCATGGGTCGTGACGCAACCCGGTTTTTTCGCAAAGCATGCCATACATCGCGAATGGGCACTTGCCGATCAGCTGGCTCGGTTTGTGTATGCCGAGCAGACGCAAATCTTCCGCGCCCGCCTTGCCGATATTCGGCAGATCTGTCAGCGCTATAACGCGGTTTCGGTCAACTTTGTTCGGGTTCATTGTTAATTGCTACTTAACTGAATGCACGACATCAAGCCACTATCTTCAACGGCAACTTTCTCAACCGTTTGCCCGTCAATGCAAACAAGGCATTCGCCACCGCGGGCGCGATCGGCGGCGTGCCGGGTTCGCCTACGCCACCGGGTGGCAGGGTGCTCGGCATAATATAAGTATCGATGCGCGGCGTTTGCGCCATGCGCAGCATATCGTAGCTGGGGAAGTTGGTTTGTTCGACGCGCCCGTTCTTGATGGTGATTTCGCCGTATAGCGCGGCGGTCAGGCCGAAGATGATCGCGCTTTCCATTTGCTGCTCTACAATGTTCGGATTGACCACGCTGCCGCAGTCGATCGCGCAGACGACGCGCTTCACTTTGATGGCGTTATATTTATCGACGGATACCTCCGCGACTTGTGCGCAAATGGCGGAAAACGACTCATGCAGCGCAATGCCGCGCGCGCTGCCCGCGGCAAGCGGCTGGCCCCATCCGGCTTTGCCTGCTGCCAGCTCGAGCACGGCGCGATGGCGCGGGTGGTTTTGCAGTAACGATTTGCGGAATTCGTACGGATCTTTGCCCGCTGCCTGTGCCATTTCGTCCATGAACGATTCGACAAAAAAGGCGTTGTAAGAATGGCCGACGCTGCGCCATGAGCCGACCGGAACGGCCGTTTTGCTGCGCGCCTGTTCAATCCTGATGTTGGGAATTTCGTAAGGCTGATCGAACGCGCCTTCAATTTGATTTTTGTCCGGCATGTCCATCGCCATGCTGCCTATCAGGCGCTGCGTGGTGTCGAAACCGACCGACGGCGCGGCGACGCGATTGGCCCAGGCGGAAATCTGTCCCTTGTCGTTGAGCGCGCCCTGAAATCTGGCCATCGCGGCGGGGCGGTACATGTCGTGTTGCATGTCTTCCTCGCGTGTCCAGATCATCTGCACCGGCCTGCCGCCGAGTTGTCTCGCGATGTGCACGGCCTGTTCAATCATGTCGATCTCCAGGCGCCGTCCGAAGCCGCCGCCGAGCAGGGTGGTGTGAACGGTCGTGTTGTCGCCGCTCACGCCTGCCGCGCTTGAGGCTTTCCATTTGGCAATCGACGGCACCTGGGTTGATGCCCAGACTTCACATTTCCCGTCTTTAACTTGCGCAGTGCAGTTGATCGGTTCCATGGCCGCATGCGCCAAAAAAGGCACTTCGTAAATCGCTTCGATTTTTTTTGCGGCGGCTTGCAAGATTGCATCGGCATCCCCGACTTTGCGGAAACCGGATGCGGAAGATCTCTGTAAATCCGCTTCGAGCTGTTTTTTAATCGCCGCCGAATCAAGGCCCGCATTCGGCCCTTCATTCCATTCGATCTGCAATGCGTCGAGATTTTTTTTCGCCCGCCACCAATTGTTGCTGACAACCGCCACGCCGTTCGGAATAATATATAATTCATTGTTTTTATTAATATTTTTATTGAGATCGGCAAGCGAGGATTTCAGGCTTCCGCCGAATACGGGAGACTGTTTCACCGCGGCGTAGAGCATGCCCGGCAAACGCGTGTCGATGCCGAACTGCGCTTTGCCATTTACCTTGTCGGCGATGTCGGTGCGGGGAATCGGCTTGCCAATCAGGGTAAAGGTTGACGGGTCCTTGAGTTTCACCGTGCCCGGCGGCACGATCCCCGCCGCATCTTTTACCAATTCGCCGTATCCCGCTTTGCGATTGCCGGCGGGATGTAGCACCTCGCCGTTTTTGGTCACGCAGGCCGATGCGGGAACATTCCACTTTTTCGCCGCGGCTTCAACCAACATGGCGCGTGCCGTCGCCCCCGCCGTGCGCATCGGCAACCAGGCGTCGCGCACGCTGCTCGATCCGCCGGTAACCTGGAGTCCCAAGGCAAAACCGATCTTCTCGATCGACTCGCGCCCGCTGCGCGCGACGAAACCGTCGTCGTCGGGATGGAACGGCAGCAGGTTCTGGAACAGCGCCGCATTGGAATACATCTTTGCCACCGGCGATTGTTCGACTTTGACCTTCGACCAGTCGGCATCCAATTCTTCCGCCAGCAACATGGGCAATGCGGTGTATACGCCCTGACCCATTTCCGAGCGCGGTACTTCGATGGTGACACTGCCGTCGGCGGCGATTTTCACCCAGCCGTTCAGCGCGATTTCATCTTTGCCAACAGCGAGCGTCGAGCCGCTGCCGAGTTTATCCTGTCGTCCCAGAACGTTATAGCCGACGATCAAGCCGCCGCCAGCCAACACGGCGCCGGCCAGCAGAAGTTTGCGCCTCGATTTACTTTTCGGCCCGTTCATTTCGAGCCTCCCATTTTTGCGGCGAGGCGGATCGCCTCGCGCACGCGCGGGTAGGTGCCGCAGCGGCAGATATTACTGATCGCACCGTCGATGTCGGCATCGGTCGGGTCGGGTTTTTGTTCCAGCAACGACACTGCCGCCATTATCATGCCGCTCTGGCAATATCCGCATTGCGGCGCCTGCGCCTGTATCCACGCCTGCTGCACCTTGTGCAATTTGCCGTCCTGTTCGAGAGCTTCAATGGTACGGATCTTTTTCCCGGCCATCAGCGATACCGGCATGATGCACGAACGCGTCGGCGCGCCATCGACATGCACTGTGCATGCGCCGCAGGCGGCGACGCCGCAGCCGAATTTCGTGCCAGTCATATTCAGCACGTCGCGTAATGCCCATAGCAACGGCATGTCTTCTTCGATGTCGAGCGTGTTATCTTTTCCGTTTATATTAAGCGTGATCATGGCGAGCCCTCGAATGCAGTGCGAGATTGCAGGATAGAATTGTACGCGAATGAAAATATTGTCATTCTGAACGACGTGAAGGATCTGGTATCTCGTTCAGTATATGCAAAAGCAGATCCTTCGGCTAAGGCCTCTGAATGACATCACTTATTTTGTCATCCTGAGCACCTCGAAGGAGGTGTTTTTGATTTTGGGCCAATCGACCATCCCTATCAAAATAAATAAAAATACATTATAATCAAATACTTATGAAACAACATTTCACCGGCCTGTGGCGCAATAAAGATTTCCTGAAACTGTGGACATCGGAAACCATCTCGGTGTTCGGCTCGCAGATTACCAATCTCGCTTTGCCGC
>JBAVXA010000186.1:0-10663 GCA_049698095.1 Burkholderiales bacterium | reverse complement strand
AGTTTTTAGCCGCCGGCAATAGGTGGCCAGATTGCGAGCGCATCGCCGTCGCGAAGCCTTGTGGTCTGCCGCTCGGGCGGATAGACGTAGACGCCATTAAGCAGCACCAGATGTACCCATTCCGGCGGCAGCTTATGACGATTGATCACTTGGTCAATCGTCATATCCTCGTCAATATCGATCGTTACTTCGTTGCGTATCGCCGGCTGGGGTAAAAAATCCGTCAACATTGCGTAGAGTTTGAGTCTGATTTTCATGTGCTCAATTTTTTGATATTGGCAGCAGATTGCGCGCGCGCCAAATACGCTTCCATGACGCGCGTCGGATCTTTCAGCAAAACGTCTTTCCACGGGCCCAGTCTGGCCTGGGTTTGTATCAATCCGCGCAACACGCCGACATGCTGGGTGAGCCCGACGCTGGTGGCGCCGACCAGGACATCGTCCTTGAATTCCAGATGCATGTACTTGAAGTTGTCATTGTCCTTGAGTTCAACCGATTGGCCGCCTTCCGCACCCCACCAGCGGCCGAACGACGATGAAATGAGTCCCAGTGTGTCGAGAACGTTGATGGCGAGACTTCCTCGCGATGTGGCGGGTTTGCCAGCCATGTTGAGCGCGGCGATGCGTGCCTGATCGGCGGCATTCGGTTGGATTGCATTGACCAAAGTCTTATCGGTGGAGAAATCTTTTGCTTCCGCGACGTCACCGGCGGCATAGATATCGGCGACATTGGTTTGCATCTTTTCGTTCACCAAAACGCCGGCAGCGGTTTTTACCGCCGTGCCTTGGAGAAAATCGATATTCGGTTTCACCCCGGTTGCGCTGATGATGAGGTCAGCAACGATCTTGTCGCCACTGCTCAGGTTTGCCCGCAACGCGCCGGGATAATCGCTGGATTTTTCAATCGAGGTCACTTTCGTGCCGGTGTGCACCGCAACGCCTTTTTTCTCGCACCATTGCTTGATCATCTTTCCTGCGCCCTCGGTCATCATGCGCGGCACCATGCGGTCGCCCATTTCCACCACGGTGAGCTTCACACCGCGCGCGGCGAGTGATTCCATGATGATGCAGCCGATAAAGCCCGCCCCCATCTGCAGCACGCGGGCGCCGGGCTTGGCCACGGCCATGATTTTGCGGGCATCGTCGAGCGTCCAGCACGGGTGGATCCCCGGCAGGTCGATGCCAGGGATCGGCGGCGCAACCGGGTGCGAACCTGAAGCGATGAGCAGTTTGTCGTAGCTGTGTTGCGCGCCGGATTCGAGCATTACTTTTTTCGCGGCCGTATCGACTTTGCTCACTTTGCCGAAAACGTTATCGATCTTGAGATGGGCAAAATGATTATGGCCTTTACGCAAATGCGTGCCCTGTTCCTGAATATTACCGATAAGCAAATACGGGATCGCCATGCGCGAGTAGGGCGGCTCGGCTTCGCTGCCGATCATGGTGATCTTGCCCGCAGGGTCGGCCTTGCGCAGGGTTTCGGCGGCGATCACGCCGGTGGGGCCGTTGCCAATGATGACGTAGTTCATGTGATTCTCCTCAAAATATTTTTATGATTGATTGCAACGATCTTCATAAAACAACAGGGGCGGTTTCAAGCCGCCCCTGCCGTGTTTGAAGCATGCGCAAAATATGCTGCCGTTACATCAGTCGATTATAGTCCGAGACGCTGTTTGGTAGCGGCGCTGGGTATACCCTCCGGCGACCAACCGCGGACTGCGTAGTATTGCGGCAGCATCTTGCTCAATTCGTTGACTTTGCCTTTCGAGCCGCCGGTCTTGCATGGCTCGGTAAGTAAACGTTTCGGCAGGTTGTCGTCCTTCGCGGTAAAGCCGGCTGCATTGTTGAATTCGCGCTCCATGTTCCAGATGCGCTCGCCAACAACATTCAGCTTGTCCATCGACCAGTCGCCTTCACAAGCGGCTTGGAGCTGCGGCTGCAGGTCGGCCATGGTCCAGGCGAAGGTGGTGAATACGCATACGCCGGCAGAATCAAACACAGCCGTTGCATCCTGGAACGCTTTTACCAGCTCGGCCTTGCCTTCAGTCGCAAGGGGATCGGTTTTTACCGGGATACCCAACACCTCAGACGCTATGGTGTAGCCGCGCAGATGGCAGGCGCCACGGTTGGATGTCGCGTAGGCTAAGCCAATGCCCTGAATCGCACGGCCGTCATAGGCCGGGAACTCCTGACCTTTAACCGACATCGACAATTCAGGATGACCATACTTTTCGCAAAGCCGCTTGGAGCCGAGGCCGATGATTTTGCCAAAACCTTCGCCTGCTGCGGTCATTTCGACAAACTTGACCAGTGCTTCCGCGGAGCCGAACGGCGCCTTGACGCCCATTTCCTTTTCCGTGATGACACCCATTTCATACAGCTCCATCACCGCGCCGACTGTCGCGCCGAAGGAGATAGGATCGAAACCATCTTCATTACATATGAAGTTAGCGTAGGTCAGCGCTTCCAGATCGTCGACCCCGTTAGCGCAGCCCAGCGCCCATGCCGCTTCATATTCCAGACCGCCCGATGCGCCCCAGTATTTCGGGCTGTTTTTCACAGAGAAATGGGTTTCGTCGATTTTGGAAATGCGACCGCAGGCAATGGTGCAACCAAAGCAAGCCGCGTTAGCAATCAAGTTGGACTTACCATCAGTCGGACGTTTTTCTGCCATCGCTTCAGCGGAGATTTTCGAGCCGCCTTCAAATTGATTGTCGCGGTGATTGCGCGTCGGCGATGCGCCCATCTCGTTAATCACGTTCATCAACACCTGCGTGCCGAACTTGGGCAAGCCTTGGCCGGTAACGGCATTGTCCGCGAGTACTTTCTTGGCTGCGAAGGATGCCGCCATAAAGGCCTTGCCGTCTTTTACCGCCACGCCTTGGGTGCCACGTACACACACTGCTTTCAGGTTTTTCGAGCCCATTACGGTGCCAACGCCAGAGCGGCCAGCGGCGCGATGCAAGTCGTTCACCACGGCGGCGTATAGCACGCCGTTTTCGCCCGAACGGCCGATAGACGATACGCGAATCTGCGGGTCCTGGTGTTTTGCCTTGATCATGCCTTCCGTGTCCCACGTGGATTTTCCCCACAGCCAGCCTGCGTCGAGTAATTCAGCCTTGTCGTTCTGGATATTCAGATAAACCGGCTTGGGCGATTTACCTTCGATGATTACCATGTCCCAGCCGGCGAACTTCAGTTCTGCGCCAAAATACCCGCCGGAATTGGAGCAGGCGATCGCGCCCGTCAACGGACCTTTGGTGATGACGGAATAGCGTCCGCCGGTGGAAGCCATCGTGCCGGTAAGTGGCCCGGTTGCCATGATTAATTTATTCTCCGGCGACAGCGGATCTACTTTAGGGCTGACTTCGTTGACGTAATATTTGGTTGCCAATCCGCGCTGGCCGAGATACTGATCGGCCCATTGCATATTCAGCGGCTCGCTGGTACAGGTGCCGTTGGTGAGGTTGACGCGCAGAACTTTTTTGGTCCATGCCATGATATTTTCTCCTGTTTTGGGTCAGATTACGCGCGGACGGCGGTGTCGAGTTTTTGCGCCCACTGGCGCATTTTGTCGAGGCCGGTCCAATCGGAATCGATATAGGTAATGGCGCCAGTCGGGCATGCCTGAGCGCAAGCAGGGTCGCCGCCGCACAGGTCGCATTTCATTACCTTGCCGGTATCGTGATTATAGTTCACGGTGCCGAATGGGCAGGCAATGGTACAAACTTTGCAGCCGACGCAAACATCTTCCAACACGATTTTCGCGCCGGTATTGGCGTCGAGTACGATAGCCTCAACCGGGCATGCATGCAGGCACCACGCTTCTGCGCACTGGGTGCAGGTGTAGGGGACTTTGCGGCCTTCGTGGTGGAAGTCGAATACCTTGATGCGCGACTTGGAGTTATTGAAAACGCCTTCATTTTCATATGAACAAGCCATTTCGCACTGCAGACAGCCAGTACATTTTACCGGGTCGATATGGAGCGACTTTTGCATGGTTCCTCCTGGAAAAATTTTGGAAATATTGTTGTAGTTACCCAACTGATAAAAAGCAATAGTCATGCCACGCAAAACGCTTTGCATTTAAGGGGTTGATTGCATAATCTTCTGCCGGACCAACAAAAAAAATCCAGCAAAAACAAGCACACAATCCTGCGCCATTCATGTGGCAAAAACAGCCAGGTGTCACGTAGTGTCACACCGATTGGTATTTCGAACATGTCTGTAAAAGGGCCGAATTGCGGTGATTTATGCGGGAGGATTTGCGTTTTCTGGAGCGAAATTGACCCGCTGTCTCGCGGCCTGTAAGATGCGCAGTTCGGGGTGTAGCGTAGCCTGGTAGCGCGCCTGCTTTGGGAGCAGGATGTCGGGAGTTCAAATCTCTCCACCCCGACCAGTTTCGATTCGTGCCCGTAGCTCAACCGGATAGAGCACCAGCCTTCTAAGCTGGGGGTTACAGGTTCGATTCCTGTCGGGCACGCCAGCGCCGACACAGGATTGTTAATCGAACAGGTTCAATGGTGGCTGTAGCTCAGCGGTAGAGTCCCGGATTGTGATTCCGGTTGTCGTGGGTTCGAACCCCATCAGCCACCCCAGTTTTCTAAGTATAATCAAATAGTTATGTGCCTTCTACCAGGCTTGAACTGGCGTACCTGCTGCCCCAGCAGCGTAATGCTGTCAGCCGATCCGTTTCCGTAACGAGCTTCGACGTATAAGGCGGTAATAAGTTGCGCTTCAGCCGCAAGTTCCGGGCGTTCGCGTTCGACACGTGTGAGAAAATCCTGCGGCCCTTCGAAGCCGAAACGCGTCATGCCATGGCGCGCCATCTTCATGCAGAACCTGGCGTAATTTTTTTGTACCGAGTCCTGGTTGCGTTGGCGCTTCGGCGTGAATAGAAAAACCGCGACAATCGCACCGGCCGCGCTCGCCAATATGGCCATCCACATTGTCATGCTGCGCCAATCCACTTCGCCGAATCCCAAGCCGGAAAGAAAGCGTTGCTGTTTTTCCATGTTATAACCTAGCACCCATACGTTATACCGGTTGTTCAGCGCGTCCCAATTCAGCCGCAATGAATTCAGCCAGTTGATTTGTTTCGGAAACGGGATGCCGGCGAAATTCGATGCTGACGAAGGCAGTGCCGCATCCATGCCTATCTCGATGCGGTCCGGCGAAACCGCTGCAGTGGGATCGACCCGTACCCAGCCGCGTCTCCCCAGCCACACTTCCGCCCATGCGTGGGCATCCGATTGGCGCACAATGAGGTAATTGCCGACAGGGTTGATTTCGCCGCCCTGATAGCCGGTGACGATGCGCGCAGGGACGCCGGCGGCGCGCATGAGGGTCACGAAACTGCTGGCGTAATGTTCGCAAAAGCCACTGCGTGTGCGAAACATGAATTCGTCGATCGGATTTTCGCCCAGCAGCGAGGGCGACAAGGTATAGCTGAACGGATTTTCGCGAAAATATACCAGCGCTTTTTTTACGATGTCTTCGGCTTTGTTGTTTTCATTGCGCCATTTTATTGCCAGCTCGCGGGTTTTTTCCGCGCCGGTTTGCGGCAGCGCAAGCGCACGCTGCAGTTCGTCGCCTTGCTCGTTTTCGCCGAGAACATATTTGAGATGCGAGGTAGCGCGGTAGCGCAGGCGCGTATTGATCGGCGTCGGTGACAGCAATTGAAAATCTGCCGTGCCGCGAAAGCCGGCCGGGGTTTGCGCGGCAATATCGAGCGCGAAAACCCAGGGTTTTTCCGAGGCTTCCATCGTGACGTTGTAGCTGATGGGTGCGCCGCTCGGAGAGAACGAGGCGCTTTGTGCGGGATAATGTTTGCGCGCGTGCCAGACATTGTTTTCCACGTCCCACATGACCGGCCCGCGCCAATAAAGCGAGGTGGGCCTTGGAATCGGTCCTTCGAATTCCGCGCGAAAGGCGATCTCGGCAGATAGAGCCAATTCATTCACATTGCCGATTTCCAGTTTGTCGGTCAGACCGGTTTTCGACACGTGTTTGTTTTGCGGCATGCTCCATAGCGGGCCTCCGGCGCGAGGAAATAAGATAAACAGAACCAGCATGATTGGTACAGCCTGCAGCAGCAGGAGCGCGGCGGGTTTCAGTCGTTCGCGAAATCCCGCTGCGTTGTCGGGCCGGTGGATCCCCACCACAGCGGCAGTGATGAGCCACGCGACTATTAGCGCATAGATGCCGAGCGTCATCGATTGGGAATACAGGAATTCCGTCAGCACCATGAAATAGCCGAGGAACGCAGTGAGCATCGCGTCGCGCCGGTTGCGCATCTCCAGCAGTTTCAAACTCGCCATAATCAGCAGCAGCGCGACGCCGGCGTCGCGCCCAATCAACGTGCGGTAACCGAGATAGATGCCGAGCATGGCAACGGCTGCCAAAGCAAGAATCTGCCAGCGCGGAGGCATCGCACGTCCGTACCAGGAAATGTAGGTGCGCCAAGCCAGGGTGAAAAAAAAGTATGCGCTAACCCACGGCGCGATCAACATGACATGAGGAATCGCAGCGAGCAACAAGCCCGCCGCCAGCCACAGAACATCCGCGCGCGGCAGCGGGGCCAGCGTTGCCTGCTTATTCGGGGCGTCGGCCATTTCAGTTGAGCCCGTGTATGGCGAGAGCTTCGAGGCAGCGCGCACGGTGTTCGACGCCGTGCGCGAGACCAATGATTTTGTCCGGTAAGCGCAATCCATATTGCAATTGCGCCTGGTCCGCTTCCAGCACCCACCGCGTCAGGCGCGATAAACGCGCTTCGGTATCGAGTCCATCGATTGCGGCAAAATCGAGCCACACTTCGCCGCCGCTTTCGCCGCTGAATTGTTTGGTGTGCAAACCTTTACCTTGCGCAACGGCTTTCCATGCAACGTGTTTTGGCGAATCGCCAACGCGATAAATGCGTAAATTTGCGAAATCATCGTTGCCGTTTTCCTGCCGCGATACCACGCCGGTTTTTTTTCCGCTCAGCGGCAATGGCGGAGCATGATGTTCCGGGTGTGGATAAACCAGGCATTTCGCATCGAAATAAACGTAAGTCCATGCCTGCAGCAGTCCGAGCGGATATTCGGTAAACAGATGAAACCGTGGCGCCTGGAGCCAGCCGCGCGTCTTGGCCGGCATACGCAATGCCAGTTGCGATTGCTGTCTTGGCGCGACATTGGCATACGCGTGGTGCAAGGTGGTGATTTGCTTCAGGCCGATGGTGTAGCGATATACGGCACTTTTATTTTCCACGCCCACCGCAAAAGCGGCGTCATCGCCGGCGAATACCGGCAGATTTTTTATCGGCTGAACCCACAGCCCGGCAAGGTTTCGCCAGGTGTGAAGAATCGACACCAGTCCCATCGAAACTAAAAGAAACGTCAATATAAAGCCGAGACCGAGGCCGTAATTAATTGAGCCGATGAGCAGCAGTAAAAGGAGCAGCGCGAACAGCATGCCGTGCCGCGTCGGCAGAATATAGATGCGTCGTTGGGTCAGCCGTACCGGCCCGCTTTGCACGCCGTTTCGTTTCAGCGCCCAAGTGTTCAAGCGTTGTGAATAGATATGTTTCAGTGGGCCAGACATGGAATTCGACGTTTTAAAATGCGGATGAGTCTGGACGCAAGCGGTCAGAATTAAAATAAAAAATAATTAATTAAATCATATAGTTATGGGATTGCCACCGCCTCGATCAATTCGTGCACGAGATCCGTCGATTTTGCCGCGCCGAGGTCGTTCGTCCGGTGCAGGCGATGACCGACCACGGCACGAATGACGGCCTGCAGATCTTCCGGCACCACGTGCTTGCGCCCGTCCAGCAGGGCCCATGCCTGTGCGCTATGCAGTAAAGCCAGACCGGCGCGCGGGCTGAGGCCGGACAGATAAAGTCCGGGACGACGCGTATACGCGATCAACGCCTGCGCATAATCGAGCAACGCGTCTGACACGTGTACCTGGGAAACCTGCCTCTGGATTTCCTGCAACGAGTCGCCGTTAAGGCATGCCTGCAATGACGCGATCATATCGCGCCGATCACGCCCTTTGAGCAATTCACGTTCCGCGTCGGCGTCAGGATAGCCGAGCTCAATGCGCATTAAAAACCGATCAAGTTGTGATTCGGGCAACGGAAACGTTCCGATTTGCTGAGTCGGATTTTGCGTGGCGATCACGACAAACGGCTGGGGTAACTGGCGCGTTTCGCCCTCGGCTGTGACCTGGTTTTCTTCCATCGCTTCTAGCAATGCGCTCTGTGTTTTGGGGGTCGCCCGGTTGATTTCGTCGGCCAGAATGAACTGGCTGAAGACCGGCCCTGGATGAAAAACAAACGCCGAGCTATCGCGGTCATACACCGCAACGCCGATGATATCGGCAGGCAACAGATCGCTGGTGAATTGGATGCGTTGGAATTCAAGGCCGAGCAGCCGGGCAAGCACATGTGCCATCGTGGTCTTGCCGACGCCCGGGACGTCTTCTATCAACAGATGTCCGCGCGCCAGTATGCAGGCGAGGGCGAGGCGCAATTGATGATCTTTGCCCAAAATCACAAGCGACGCGTCATGCAACAATCGATCGGTGGCGGAAGCGCTTGCGTCGGCGCGCGATAAGACTTTATTGAGCATGATGGACTTTTGCGGGAAATGAACGTTCTGATAATAATTTGTCGAGCCATTAAAGACTATGACGCAGCGCATAGCAAGCAAGGTCTGTGCGGTCTACCATTCCAACGCAATGTCGGCGTTAACTTTCATCCGCACTGGTAAAATTTTAACTTATTGAATTATAAGTATTTTTTATATTAATTCTGGACTTATCGGGCTTTTGAAAATGTATCGTCCGGAAAAATCACTGACGCGGCTCGCGCGTCGGTGCATGCGAATTAGCGGTAATGCGGGTATCATGGCGCGCAACCCTGAATAATTTTCCGAGCGCCTTGATACCCTTGCCCATCAAATTTTTTATTGCCGCATTTTCTTTGCTGCTGCTTGCGCCGAACGCCTTTGCACAGGATCTCGACCAAGTGTTGCAGCAGGCGGAAGCTTTGCTGGCAAACGGGAAACCAGCCGACGCTTATCGGTTGCTCGCGCCGATCGAGGGCCGACAGAATAAGGACGCGCGTTACGAATATTTGCTTGGTGCCAGCCTGCTTGAGTCGAATCAGCCGGCAAAAGCCATCCCGCCGTTAAAACGCGCGCTGGCTATCAATCCGCAGTTGGCCGCTGCGCGACTCGATCTTGGGCGAGCGCATTTTGCCGTCGGCAATTTCGACGAAGCCAAAAGTGCATTCATCACCGCGGCATATCAAAACCCGCCCCCTGCCGCGCAGCAGTCCATCGATTATCACCTGGCGGAAATCAGCCGTCGCGGCAATTCAAGCAATTTGTCGGGCAGCGCTTATGTGTCGGCCACTGTCGGGCGCGACAGCAATGTGCCCGGCGGGCTTGAGGACGGCAGATTATATGTTGTCGGGCTTAACGATCCGTTTCTGCTGGACAAAAACAATATCAAGGCGGCGGACGCGTATCTGGCGCTGAATATCGGCGCCGCTGTGCGTCTTGCGCTGGATGAAAATCTGGCGCTGTTTGCCAACACCGATGTGCAAAGGCGCGACAATAATTCCTTGCGTAATTTCGATTCGATCAACGGCGCGCTGAATCTGGGGCTCGAAAAAACGCTCGGAAGGTCCAACTTTAAGCTCAGCGGAAATTTTGGCCGCGGCGTGCTCGACTATGCCAATTTGCGGCGTAACAGCGGCGCTACGCTCGAATGGCGTTACGATTTATCGCGCCTGGATCAGCTGACGCTATATGCGCAAACCGGCCATATTCGTTTTTTCCCGACTGCTTATCAAAATTACAACGTCGATCAAACGCTGTACGGTTTGTCATGGTTCAGCGTGAGCGAGGCAAAAGGCAACCCATCGCTGTTGCTCGGTCTGAATTTCGGCAGGGAAAAAGCGATAGGCGAGTTGCCCGACGGAAACAAACAGATTCGCGGTGCGCGTCTTAACGGTCAAATCAGCCTCGGCGATCGCTTGCTGGCGTCATCCGGTATCGGCTTTGTGCAAGACCAATTCGATGTGGAACGCGAAATTCTGTTCGATACCAAACCTGGCGCGCAGCCGCTCATCGTCACCCGGCGCGATCGCCGGCTGGACTTTAATCTCGGCTTGACCTGGGTGCCGGTAGTTAACTGGTACGTGCGCCCCAATTATACTTACACCCGCGCCTCTTCGAATATTCCGATTTACGAATTCAACCGCAATGACTTTTCGCTTTCCGTCCGGCGCGATTTTCGTTGACCTCACGTTTTTTTGAATTCCGCCACACGGACTGCAAACGAAGTACATTGCTATGTGACGGGATTAACAGCCTTTTTTCAAGTTCGCCTGTATGGTTTGTGTTACCAGGGCAGGAAAGGTGACGCGGTTTAGCACCTCCCGCCCCAACCGTAAATAATGAAACGATAGGCACAGCCATGAATACTCGTGCTCAAACGCTACGTAAGCTCGCTTCCTTACTGGTGGCATTGACAATCGCCATGCCGCACATGGCGTGGGCTGCAGCGGGCAAATTCCAATTTGTGACCGGCGACGTGTTGGTCAAGGCGCAGAACAGCCAGGAATTTCGTGCTGCCAAAGGCGGCGAAGTCAACGAAGGCGTCACGAT
>JBAVXA010000185.1:0-2807 GCA_049698095.1 Burkholderiales bacterium | reverse complement strand
GGCCGATGCGATGAAAGCAGCGGGCGTGAAAATCGACTATGTCGTCGAGATCGACGTGGATGATTCGCAAATCATCGAGCGCATGTCCGGACGGCGCGAGCATTTGCCGTCGGGCCGTACCTACCATGTTAAATTCAATCCGCCGAAAGTCGCCGGCAAGGACGACGTCACCGCGGAAGACCTGATCCAACGCGACGACGACAAGGAAGAGACAGTGAAAAAACGCCTCGAAATTTATCACGCGCAGACCGAGCCGTTGGTCGGCTATTACAACGATTGGGCAAAAAGCGGCGCGCCCGGCGCGCCGAAATATCGCAAAATTGCCGGCATTGGGCAGGTCGAAGAAATTCGTGACAGGATTTTTTCTGCGTTGAGTAGCTAATATAACTAATTGATTTTATTAATTAAATATCCACAACGATTCTAATATTATGATGAAAAAACGTAATGCCTTTTACGCGCAATCGGGCGGCGTCACCGCTGTTATCAACGCCTCCGCGTGCGGCGTGATCGAAACCGCGCGCAAGCACAAAGATAAAATCGGTAAGGTTTACGCCGGACGCAACGGAATTATCGGTGCGCTGACTGAGGACTTGATCGATACTTCCAAGGATTCCGCCAAATCCATTGCCGCGTTGCGCCACACGCCGGCAGGCGCTTTCGGTTCTTGCCGTTACAAGTTGAAAAGCGTGGAACAAAACCGTGCGCAATACGAACGGCTGATCGAAGTATTCAAAGCGCATAACATCGGCTATTTTTTTTACAACGGCGGCGGTGATTCTGCCGATACCTGCCTGAAAATTTCGCAACTGTCGGAGAAAATGGATTATCCGCTCCAGGCGATCCATGTACCGAAAACCATCGATAACGATTTGCCCATCACCGATACCTGCCCAGGTTTCGGCTCGGTCGCCAAGTATGTCGCGACGTCGATTCGCGAAGCGGCATTCGACGTTGCGTCGATGGCGAAAACGTCCACCAAGGTATTCGTTCTCGAAGTGATGGGCCGCCACGCCGGCTGGATTACCGCCGCTTGCGGGCTTGCCGCAGAGCAGGCTGGCGATGCGCCGCATATTCTGTTGTTTCCGGAAATCGTATTCGATGAGAATAAATTCCTCGCCAAAGTGGATGAGGCAGTAAAAAAATACGGCTATTGCGTTATCGGCGTCAGTGAGGGTCTGCATACGACGGACGGCAAATTTTTATCCGAGAGCGGCCTCAAAGACGCATTCGGCCACGCGCAACTCGGCGGCGTCGCGCCGGTGATAGCCAATCTGGTGAAAGACAAACTCGGGCATAAATACCATTGGGCGGTCGCGGATTATCTGCAGCGCTCGGCGCGCCATATCGCCTCGAAAACCGACGTCGCGCAAGCTTATGCCGTCGGCAAAGCGGCAGTTGAACTGGCGCTGAAGGGCCACAACGCCGTCATGCCCGCGATCACGCGCACCAGCGACAAGCCGTATAAATGGAAAATTACCACCGCGCAATTAAAAGACGTCGCCAACGTCGAAAAGAAAATGCCACGCGATTTCATCAGCCCAGACGGGTTCAGTATCACCGATAAATGCCGAAAATATTTATTGCCCTTGATTGCCGGTGAAGACTATCCGCCGTTCAAAAAAGGTTTGCCCGATTACATCAAACTGAAGAACGTCGCGGTCGCGAAGAAATTGAAAGCGTTTACTGTCTAATCAATACTTGCAATGCCTGCCGGAGCAGGCGAGGAGTTCCAATGAGCGTCCACATCACGCGCCACACAACCGATTTTGCCACTGCGCCACAGATCATGATCGAGGACATGAAAGAGGTAGCGGCACAGGGCTTCAAGACACTCATCAACAATCGCCCCGATGGTGAGAGCGCCGGTCAGCCGACCAATGCCCAGCTCGAAGAAGCGGCGGGAGTATTTGGAATTCACTATGTTTTTCTGCCCGTGGTCAGAAGCCAGGTGGGAGAAGAAGCAGCTAAATTCGGCAACATTCTGGATGCCGCGCCGAAACCTGCGTTAGCATTTTGTCGCTCCGGCACGCGATCGACGATGCTTTTTCAGACGGCGATGATGTTGAAGCCGGGCAAATAGCCGGACGCGAGTCAGCCGTCGCAATGGAAACCAGAACAGGCACCTGCCACTGCGGCGCGGTTGTTTTTCAGGTCGAGCTGGTGAATGGTCTGGAAAACCTGCGCCGGTGCAATTGCTCCCTGTGCAGACGCAAAGGCGCAGTGATGGCTGATGTCCCGCTGGCTAAACTCACGATTCTGGAAGGCGCGGACAAGCTGACCTTGTATCAATGGAACACGCGCACGGCAAAGCATTATTTCTGCAGCGTCTGCGGTATCTATACGCACCATCAACGCCGCAGCGATCCGACGCGTTTTGGCTTCAATGTGACGTGCATTGAAGGCATTGATGTTAATCGGCTGGGGACTATTGCACTGGGTGACGGAGCGGCGCAGAGCCTGGTGTAGATTGTGTTGCACTCCGCAACATCTGTCATTCCGAACGCCGGTTATAAATCCGCAAAAACCCGTATGCGCCCATACGCCGCACCGTACCAAACAAAAAACTATTCTGCCCGCAGCCAGGTTTGGGTGCGGAAGAACGGTCCGATATATCCTCTGACTTTCAGTTTTTTGCCGCCATCCTCGATCCACATTTTGCAGTTATAAAACTTGCCGTTGTCCGGATCCATGATGGTTCCGTCTCTATATTCGTCGACCACTTTTTTCATCTGGTTGATGATTTTCATGCCGAGAATCGGTCTGCCTTTGTGTGCGCCGTGGCATTTGTCGCACAGCGGATTCGG
>JBAVXA010000184.1:0-3739 GCA_049698095.1 Burkholderiales bacterium | reverse complement strand
GCCTGCGCGGCAGCGAGGATTTTACTTATCGGCATGACGCACCTTCCTGAATCTGTGGCGAAACGCCATTTTACGCCATGTGCACCACGCATGCTCAATTCGCGTCCGCACCAGAGCAGTGCGAGCGCGAAGAATTTTGCACCACGGGAGGGCTCAGAAATATTTTATGTCGGAAAAAAAGTCTTATGGCACAATAATGGGCTGAAATTTGCCTCTGGCACGCTTGCTGCTACCTAATTCTTTGATTTGATTAAACCCTAAAACCCACTTCACCTTCAGGAGAAAAAAATGGCAGCCGCCGATGTTTTGAAAATGATAAAAGATAACGAGGTCAAATTTGCCGACCTGCGCTTTACCGATACCCGCGGCAAGGAACAGCACGTGTCGATTCCCGCGCGCCTGATTTCAGACGATTGGTTCAAGGCCGGCCATGCATTTGACGGCTCGTCCATCGCAGGCTGGAAAGGCATCGAAGCATCCGACATGCTGTTGATGCCCGACGCCGGTACGGCGCGCATGGATCCGTTCATGGACGAATCGACGCTGATTCTCACCTGCGACGTGGTAGAACCTGCCGACGGCAAAGGTTACGACCGCGATCCGCGCTCCCTCGGCAAACGCGCCGAGGCGTACCTGAAATCGACCGGCATCGGCGATACCGCCTATTTCGGCCCGGAACCCGAATTTTTCATTTTTGATTCGGTCACCTGGAACGTCGATATGCACGGCTGCGCCGTGCGCATTGATTCCGAAGAAGCCGCATGGAATACCAGCAAGCTTTATGAAGGCGGCAACCTCGGTCATCGCCCGGCGGTCAAGGGCGGCTATTTTCCCGTTCCGCCGGTTGACCAATTGCAGGACATCCGCTCTGCCATGTGTCTGGCGCTGGAAGAAATGGGCGTTGAAGTCGAGGTGCATCACCACGAAGTGGCCAACGCCGGGCAATGCGAAATCGGCACCAAGTTCAACACGCTGGTAAAGCGCGCCGACTGGCTGCAAATCATGAAATACGTGATTCACAACGTCGCCAACAGCTACGGCAAGACCGCCACCTTCATGCCTAAGCCGATCGTCGGCGACAACGGCTCCGGGATGCACGTGCATCAGTCGATCTGGAAAGACGGCAAAAATTTATTTGCCGGAAACGGTTATGCCGGTCTGTCTGAATTCGCGCTGTATTACATCGGCGGCATCATCAAGCACGCGCGCGCGCTGAACGCCATCACCAATCCCGGCACCAACAGCTATAAGCGCCTGGTCCCGGGCTTCGAAGCGCCGGTGAAGCTGGCCTACTCGGCGCGTAACCGCTCTGCGTCGATTCGCATTCCGTTCGTGCAAAGCGACAAGGCCCGCCGTATCGAAGTGCGCTTCCCCGATCCGACTGCCAATCCTTACCTCGCCTTTTCCGCGATGATGATGGCGGGTATGGACGGCGTGCAAAACAAGATTCATCCCGGCGATCCGTCCGACAAGAATCTGTACGACTTGCCGCCGGAAGAAGATGCAAAAATCCCGACCGTTTGTTCGTCGCTCGATCAGGCGCTGGAACATCTGGATAAGGATCGCGAGTTTCTCACCCGCGGCGGCGTTTTCAGCAACGCCATGATCGACGCTTACATCGCGTTGAAAATGGAAGAAGTCACGCGCTTCCGCATGACCACCCATCCGGTTGAGTTCGATATGTATTACTCGCTGTAATCCGTGTTTTGCTTCACAGAAAGGGCGGGCTTCCCGCCCTTTTTCATTTCCGCCGTTCCGCTACGGTCAACGTGTTACGCTCGTTAACGTTAGTTTGATTGCTATAATTTTTCGCCTGGCATAAACTAAATCATCTTTGATTAATATCGGTTTTTTATGAAAATTCGTCTGATTCCCGCTATCTGCATGCTGCTCGCTTTTGCCGCTCACGCCGATATTTATAAACTCGTCGATGAAAACGGCCGCGTGACCTATTCCAATGTGCCCATGCCCGGTTCGAAAGTGATTGTGATGGAGCCGATCCAGACGATGCCCGCGGCAAAAATCAAGGAGCCGGCAGCAGGCCCGACGCCTTCCAATTTTCCTAAAGTCGACGGCGCGACGCAGCGCAACCGCGATAATTCGCGCAAGAAAATTCTCGATGATGAATTGAAAGCGGAAGAAAAGCTGCTCGCCGACGCCAGACTGGCGCTGTCCGAGGGCGAAGCCGAGCGCCGCGGCGACGAGCGCAATTACGTCAAGTATCAGGAGCGTGTGCAAAAGCTGAAAGACACCGTGGCGCTGCACGAAAAAAATATTGCCGCGTTGAAAAAAGAAATCGGCGGCGCCAGCGCCAGCCCGACGACCGGCTCAGGCTCGGGCAACCGAAACTGATTCCCACGCATTGGAGAAAAAAGCCCGATTGATCGGGCTTTTTTTTCGCCTGGAAGGCGAAACCGCAAGTTGGCCTGCTTGTTGCTATCATGATAGCTATGATGCCAAAGCATAGCACCGCCGCTCCCGCCCCTTCGATGAACGAACTCTATTCCGGCCTTGAACTGTTATCCACCGCCGTCATTCTGCTCGACGCGGATTTGACCCTGCGCTACGCCAACCCGGCGGCCGAAACGCTATTCGCTTTCAGCCGAAAAAACACCGAGCATCATTCCGTGCAGCAACTTCTGCACGGCAAAGATGCGTTCATGGCCACCTTGCGTGCGGCGCTGGCGAACTCGACCGGCTTTAACGAACATGAGCTGACGGTGACGGTCGGCGGCAGCGCGCTGCCGCTGCATGTGAGTTGCATCGTTACGCCGCTCGAATCCTCGGTCCTGCTGCTGGAATTTCGACCACTCGATCAGCAGAAGAAAATTGCGCGTGAAGAACGCATCCTCGAACAGCAGGAGTCGAACCGCCAGCTGATTCGCAATCTCGCGCACGAAATCCGCAATCCGCTCGGCGGCATTCGCGGCGCGGCGCAATTACTCGAACACGAATTGCCGCGGCCGGAGTTGCGCGAATACACCCAGGTGATTGTGAAGGAAGCCGATCGGCTGCAGACGCTGATGGATAATCTGCTCACGCCGCATCGCCTGCCGCAACTCGCGCCGATCAACATCCACGAAGCGCTGGAGCGCGTGCGCAGCGTCATCCTGGCCGAATATCCCAAGGGCATCAGCGTGGTGCGCGACTACGACACCAGCCTGCCCGACCTCAAGGGCGACCGCGAACAATTGATTCAGGCATTGCTGAATATCGTACGCAATGCCGCGCAGGCAATGAATGGCGACGGCGTCATCACCCTGCGCACGCGCATCGCGCGTCAGGTCACACTCGCGCGCAAGCGATACCGGCATGCGCTGCAAGTCGACATTATCGACAACGGCCCGGGCGTCCCGGAACATTTACGCGATACGATTTTTAATCCGCTGGTGTCTGGCCGCGACGGCGGCAGCGGCCTCGGCTTATCGCTGGCGCAGACGTTTATCAACCAGCACTATGGCATGATCGAATTCGACAGCGTGTCCGGCCGCACCTGTTTTACGCTGTTGCTGCCGGTGACCAACGGCTCTTCTCCGACTTAATATAATTTATTGAATAATATGAACAATTTAGTATGGATCATCGACGACGACAAATCGATACGCTGGGTGCTTGAAAAGGCCATGGCGCGCGAAAATATCGAATTCAAAAGTTTTGCCAGCGCCACGGATGCGTTGGCCGCGCTGAAATCTTCTCCGCCGCAAGTGGTCGTCAGCGACATTCGCATGCCCGGCACCTC
>JBAVXA010000183.1:0-7555 GCA_049698095.1 Burkholderiales bacterium | reverse complement strand
TCGCGCCGAAACTGGCCGAAGCGTACGCGGCGCTGAACCACGGCGCGGCGCGGCACGCATTCGCGTTTGACCAGACGCAATGTCATTCCCCACTGCCGCGCGCTTACCAATGGGCGGACGGCAGCGCGTATGTGAATCACGTTGAGTTGGTGCGCAAAGCGCGCGGTGCGGACATACCCGCTTCGTTCTGGACCGACCCGCTGATGTATCAAGGCGGCTCGGATAGTTTTGTCGGCCCATGCGATCCGATTGTTGCGGCGTCCTTAGATTGGGGCATCGACCTCGAAGGTGAAGTGGCGGTAATTACCGACGACGTACCGATCGGCGTTTCAGCCAACGAAGCGGCTAAACATATCAAGCTGCTGATGTTGGTTAACGACGTGAGTTTGCGCAACTTGATACCCAACGAGCTCGCCAAAGGTTTCGGTTTTTTTCAAAGCAAACCCGCCAGCGCATTTTCGCCCGTCGCCGTCACACCAGATGAATTGGGGGATGCATGGGACGGACGCAAACTACATTTGCCGCTCACCGTTCACGTTAATGGAAAATTATTCGGCACACCAAATGCGGGTGTCGATATGACCTTCAATTTCCCCCGACTCATCGCACATGCAGCAAAAACGCGCGAGCTGGAAGCCGGAAGCATTATCGGCTCCGGTACGGTTTCTAATCTTGACCGCAGCAGCGGGTCAGCCTGTATCGCCGAGAAGCGTTGTCTGGAGTTGATTGAGCATGGCAAAGCCACCACGCCGTTTTTGCAATTCGGCAATAGTGTGCGTATAGAAATGTTCAATCAAAACAATGAGTCGATTTTTGGGGCGATAGAGCAAACTGTTATGGCTGGAAATAACTGACAAATTGCTTACAAACATACTGTTGTTTCGCCCATGTAAAAACAGCTTTTTATGCAGTAGAATATGCAACACAAATGCTGCCTATAAAAAAGCATTCGATTTTTTCCCTTTTCGTTTCAACTCTTGGAGGAGCCAGTAATGAAGAAATTTGTCGTCCTGTCCGGTTTGTTGGCTGCGTTGATGTTTTCGCCTGCCCACGCCGATATCAAAATTGGTATTACGCTTTCCGCTACCGGCCCCGCAGCATCATTAGGCATCCCGGAAAAAAATACCGTTGAATTCTACCCAGCAACAATAGCTGGGCAAAAAATGGAATACATCGTTCTCGACGACGCGAGCGATACGGCCAAAGCCGTCGCCAATACGAAAAAATTTGTGAGTGAAGATAAAGTCGATATCATCGTCGGCTCCAGCATCACGCCAAATTCCCTCGCCATGGTCGATATCGCCGCCGAAGCCAAAACGCCGATGATCAGCATGGCCAACTCGGCGCGCATCGTCGAGCCGCAAGATGAAAAACGCCGCTGGGCATTCAAAGTGCCGCAAGGCGATTCGCTTATGGCCGACGCAATTGCGAAACACATGGCTACGACCGGTATCAAGACTATCGGCATCATCGGTTACGCCGACCCCTATGGTGAAGGCTGGCTGAAAGAAATGAAGCGCGCAACCGAAGCCAACGGCGTGAAGATTATCGGCGAAGAAAAATTCAACCGCACCGATACTTCGGTCACCGCGCAAATTTTGAAACTGGTGTCTCTGAATCCGGATGCGATTTTAGTGGCGGGCTCCGGCACACCTGCCGCCCTTCCCCACACCACTTTGGTCGAGCGTAGTTACAAAGGCAAAATTTACCAAACCCACGGCGCGGCGAATAATGACTTTTTGCGCGTAGGCGGCAAGGCGTTGGAGAAAGGCCTGCTGCCAGTTGGCCCGTTATTAGTCGCTGAGCAATTGGACGACAATCACCCAGCCAAGAAAACCGCGCTGGAATACATCAAAGTATATGAAGGCAAACACGGCGCCGGTTCGCGTTCCGGTTTCGGCGGTCATGCTTGGGACGCCATGTTGATTTTGCAAAAAGCCATTCCTGAAGCGCTGAAAAAAGCCCAGCCCGGCACAGCAGAATTCCGCGCAGCGTTACGTGATGCGATTGAAGGCGTCAAAGGTTTGCCCGCTGCACACGGCGTATTTAATTTCAGCGCGACCGACCACGCAGGTCTGGCAGATGATGCACGTGTGATGGTGACTGTAGAAAATGGCACATGGAAATTGATTAAATAATTCAATAAAATAAATGAGTTAGGGTAGGCGTCGCGAGACCCCTACCCTTTTTTACAGGTAGAAAAAAACAATCCATGAATGCAGAAATTGCACTACTCCTGACACAAGACGGCATCACTAACGGCGCGGTGTATGCGTTGCTGGCCTTGTCCTTGGTGTTGGTGTTCACCGTTACGCGTGTCATTTTTATTCCGCAAGGCGAATTCGTCAGTTTCGCCGCGTTAACGCTTGCGACTTTGCAATTGGGCAAAGTCCCCGGCACGGTGTGGTTGCTGGTTGGTGGCGGCGCGTTTGTGGCGTTGAAAGAATTTTATTCCGCAGTTAAACATAACCAATATAAATCGCTGCCGAAAGTCTTAGGGCAATTTTTATTATTGCCCACTGCTCTCGCGTTGGTCACCATTTTTACCGCGCCGATGAAATTACATCTGGCGCTGCAGGTCCTGCTCACCTTATTGTTGGTCGTTCCGCTTGGCCCGATCCTTTATCGGCTGGCCTACGAACCGATGGCGGAAGCGTCGGTACTGGTATTGCTGATTGCATCGGTCGCGCTGCATCTGGCATTGACCGGCATCGGCCTGATTTTCTTCGGTCCCGAAGGCGTGCGCACGCCGCCGTTCAGCGACGCTTCGTTCGAACTCGGCGTGATGCGCATCAGCGGACAAAGCCTTTGGGTACTCGGCGCCAGCGCACTGCTCATCGGCGGGCTGTATCTCGGCTTTGAAAAAACACTATACGGCAAAGCCTTGCGTGCAACGGCAATTAACCGTAAAGGCGCGCATCTGGTCGGCATCAGCGCCGTGGTCTCCGGGCGCGCAAGCTTTACCCTCGCCGCCCTAATCGGCACCGTATCAGGTTTGCTCATCGGTCCCATCACGACCATCTATTACGATTCCGGTTTTCTCATCGGCCTCAAGGGGTTCGTCGGCGCCATCATCGGCGGTCTGGTGAGTTACCCGATTGCGGCAGGGGGCGCGATTCTGGTCGGCATGCTCGAGTCGTTCTCGTCATTCTGGGCCAGCGCCTATAAAGAAGTGATCGTGTTCACTGCAATCATTCCAGTTCTGCTGTGGCGCTCGTTCACCTCGCACCATGTCGAGGAGGACGAATGATTCTGCAAAAGCGCTATGTCATTCTCGCCGCCGTATTGGCGGTCGCGCCGTTTGTGTTGCCCGCATTTCATATCACGCTGCTGAACTACATCGGCCTGTATTCAATCGTCGCACTCGGAATCGTGCTGCTCACCGGTGTCGCGGGCCAGGTGTCGTTCGGGCAGGCCGCGTTTGTCGGCCTCGCTGCCTACGCCAGCGGATTGCTGACGACGCAGTATGCCCAGTCGCCGTGGATGGGGCTGATTGCCGGCGTGTTGATCACGCTGGCGGTGGCGTATGTGCTCGGCTTTATCACCCTGCGCATGAGCGGCCATTATCTGCCCGTCGCCACGATTGCCTGGGGTATGAGCCTGTATTACCTGTTCGGCAATTCCGAGGCGCTCGGCTTGTTTACCGGCTTCGGCAATATCCCCGCGCTGAAAATATTCGGCATGGAAATAAAAAGCGAGCGTAGCTTCTATTGGCTGATCTGGCTGGCCGTCATGGCGTCGGTTTGGATTTCGCTCAACCTGCTCGACTCGCGCAGCGGTCGCGCCATCCGCGCGCTGAAAGGTCGCGGCATGATGGCGGAAAGCTTCGGCGTCGATACGGCGCGCATGAAAATCTCCGTGTTTCTCTTCGCCGCCTTTCTCGCCGCGATCTCCGGCTGGCTCTATGCGCACTTCCAGCGCTATGTGAATCCGACTTCGTTCAGCCTGAACTGGGGCGTCGAGTTTTTGTTCATGGCTGTCGTCGGCGGTGCAGGCTATGTGTGGGGTGCCGTGTTGGGCGCTGCGCTGATTACCCTCCTTAAACACAGCCTGCAAAGCGTGCTGCCTAAATTGCTCGGCCAGGAAGGCAACTTCGAGCTGGTGGTTTTCGGCGTGCTGATTGTGCTGCTGCTGCAGAACGCGCGTGAAGGACTGTGGCCTTATCTGGTGAAGCTCACGGCGAAATATTTTCCCGCCGCACCGCTTCAAATCAAGCCCGCGGCAGAGCTGCCCCGGCGCGCCAAACCGACGGGCAGCGATGTTCTTCTGCAAGTAAATACGGTGGAAAAGCGCTTCGGCGGATTAATTGCGGTCAACAAAATCGGTTTCGATCTCGGCGCGGGTGAATTGATTGGACTGATCGGGCCCAACGGCGCGGGCAAGTCCACCATGTTTAATCTCATCACCGGTGTTGCGCCGGTGACGTCGGGCGAAATACGCTTTTGCGGGCAACGCATCGATACGCTTTCGTCGCGCAGGATTGCAGGGCTCGGCATCGCGCGCACGTTTCAACACGTCAAGCTGTTGCCGCAGATGACCACCCTGGAAAATACCGCCATCGGCGCTTATCAGCGCGGCAGTTGCGGATTCCTGAAATCCTGTTTTCGGCTGGATCGCGCCGAGGAAGCGGCACTGCTGCAAAACGCCGCGCGCCAGCTCGAGCGTGTCGGCCTCGGCGCCGACGTGCATGAACTCGCCGGAAACCTGCCGCTGGGAAAGCAGCGCATTCTCGAAATCGCGCGCGCCCTCGCCGCCGATCCGATTTTGCTTTTGCTCGACGAACCGGCGGCGGGTCTGCGTTATCGGGAAAAAGTCGCACTGGCGAAACTGCTGAGTAAATTACGTGCCGAAGGTATGTCTATCCTGATGGTGGAACATGATATGGAATTCGTCATGAGTCTCGCCGACCGATTGGTCGTCATGAGCTTTGGTGCGAAACTCGCTGAAGGCCGACCGCACGAAGTGCAGCAGAATCCTGCGGTACAGGAAGCGTATCTGGGAGGCGTGGCGTGAGCGCGCTGCTGAGCGTAAAAAATCTGTGCGTGAGCTACGGCAAGGTCGAAGCCGTCCACAAGCTATCGCTCGTGGTGGCGCAAGGACAGATCGTCACCGTCATCGGCCCGAACGGCGCTGGCAAAAGCACTTTGCTGTTGGCGCTGGCGGGACTGCTGCCCTCCAGCGGCGACGCGGTTTATTCCGGCACTTCGCTGGCCGACACGCCGACCGAGGACCGCGTCGGATTGGGCTTGTCGCTGGTGCCGGAAAAACGCGAACTGTTCGGCGAAATGAATGTGGCGGACAACCTGATGCTCGGCGCTTACCATCGCTATCGCAAGGGTGACAAAAGCATCGCGCAAAGCCTGACAGAAATTTATGCGTTGTTTCCGCGTCTGAAAGAACGCGCCGCGCAATTGGCCAATACGCTTTCCGGCGGCGAACGGCAAATGCTCGCGCTCGGACGCGCGCTGATGGCGCAACCGAAACTGCTGTTGCTCGACGAGCCCTCGCTCGGTCTCGCGCCGCTGATCGTCAAGGAAATTTTCCATTCGTTCGCGCAACTGCGCGCCAATGGCGTGTCGATCCTGCTGGTCGAACAAAACGCCCACGCCGCGCTGCAAGTCGCCGACTACGGCTATGTGCTCGAGACCGGCGAAATCTCGCTTCAGGGCAGCAGCGCGGAGCTCAAAAGCAATACCAAAGTTGTCGAAACCTACCTCGGCCTGTCTTCAGGGAAATATCTCGATCTGGCTTAGAAATTAAGCTGCGAGATAGCCCCCCATACCATTTCCCATCAGCCTCATCCAGTCGATGCGGCGGGTCGCCGCACTGCCCGCTGCCCGCTGGTACCTTTACAGGACAATCCGGAAATCGGACCTATCGCAAAGTCTGCAAGCTTCCCGTTCCGCGTGACGTCGCGGATCTGGCCTACTGGTTCGAAATTCAGAATTACCAATTTTCCGCGATTTATAACTTATTGTTTTTACTGGCCCAGGATGCGCCATCGGTTCAGGCAAAGGACCGATTGACCCGACCCTGCCTGCGCTGCTTGCCGGCGTGCTGATGCTATTGCGCCGGCGTAGAAAAAAACACTAATCGTCTTTCTGCGAAATGCTCCTTTGATGCCGCTCTGGAAACAGGGCGGCATTTTTTTCGCCTGCGTTACGCCACTCCGTAGACGAAAGAGTGGGCGGTGCGCCGTGATGAGCAGCTATTTCTTCAGCGAGAAAAATATATTGAGCCTGGCCCCTTATTTCTTTACTTGCTGGTTTCATTTAACGGGAAACATATGACAGTGATATGACCGCGGAGAATTTTTTTCGCACCGATTAAAAACGATGGATCAGGCCCAGGCCGAAGCCGGATAAATCACCGCCTTTGGGTACGCCACCATACGAGATGTTGCCGAAATCATAAAACGCATTGGTTTCGTTATCAATTTTCGTATAGAAAACATAGGCATCGGTGCGCTTAGAAAACTTGTAATCGTAGGCAAGGCTCAACATTTTTGCGCCGCTGTTATCTCTCACAGGACGCGTATTGTTTGCCAGTACGGGAGTCGTCACCGTGCCTGATCCCTCGAAAGATTTTGCCTTGCCATAGGTTAGCCAAATGGCCTGATTACCTGCGATCGGTTGATCGACACTAAACCAAATACCATCACGTTTGAGATCACCGCTGCGCGCGGATTCATAAGTCAATTTTTCATAGACTATACCGAGCTTGGTGTTCGCAGTAGGCACTTGATAGCCGAGCGCGACACGCAAACCTTTATCATCGCCAAGATTGCTTGCGCCGCCCAGGCGTAACGAATCAATATGTTTTTCGTAAGCTAAACCTCCAAAAAATGGGCCGTTTTCATATTGCGCAGAAGCTGAGTAGTTACGACGGAAGTTACCCGTGCCTTCGTTTGTACTGACATGCGCGCGCCCAGTAAAGCCAGAAAAATTAGGCGACCAATATTGAATGGCGTTAATCGGCCGCTGCTGGAAGTCTTGCGTCAAACCGGTTTTAAATGCAGCTTGGCCCATTAAGTTCGACATACTGGGAATACCCATGTCGCCAAATGGATCAAGACGCAGTACTAATGTTTTGTAGGGCGTATCCCAACGGCCTGCGAGTATCGAGCCGAAATCGCCGCTCAAGCCTACGGCAGAATTACGCGTTGCCCAGCCTGCCGGTTGGTTGTCACCATCGATACGTAGGTCCTGCTCGACTTGAAACCAGGCTTTGAGATTGCCACCCAATTTTTCGGAGCCTCTGATGCCGAGGTTGGAAGAATTACTCGACAGGCGCGTCTTTTGTGAGCTGACCGGCGCATCCAACTTCACCCTTTCGCCGTCCACATTGATACGGCCATACAAAGTTATTTCGCTGGAGTCTGCGTATGCAAACGAAGCTGCAGCAGTAAGCAACAGCGCAACAGGCAAAGCTATTTTTTTTGCAAACATAATAATATTTCCTCTTATTGAAAAAAATAAATCAAAGTCTTTCTTTACTCTGCCTAGTATAGAAATAGAATATGACAGCTTTATGACTGGCGGCTAATTTTAATGAA
>JBAVXA010000182.1:0-4281 GCA_049698095.1 Burkholderiales bacterium | reverse complement strand
GACGTCGTGCGCAGTATCGTCAAATCACAAGCCATTGATTTGGTTGAGTTTTCTTTTGACCCCAAGAGCGGAACCAGCTCGTTATCCGCACTGCAACAGCAAAACGATTTCGCTGCGCTGGTCATTCCGCAACCGAATTTTTTCGGCGCGCTCGAAGAAGTCGACGCGCTGACTGATTTCGCACATAACAAGAAAGCGCTGGTAATTGGTGCCGTCAATCCGGTCGCGCTCGCGCTGATTGCACCGCCGGGCGAGTGGGGAACAAAAGGCGCGGACATCGTCGTCGGCGAAGGCCAGCCGCTCGGCGTGCCGCTTTCATCGGGGGGACCTTACTTCGGCTTCATGTGTTGCAAGCAGGAATTCGTACGCCAGATGCCGGGACGCATCATCGGCCGCACTGTCGATCTCGACGGCAAACCCGGCTTCGCTCTGACACTGCAGGCGCGCGAACAACACATTCGCCGCAGCAAAGCCACCTCGAACATTTGCACCAACCAAGGTTTGCTGGTCACCGCCGCCACGATTTACATGGCGCTGGTCGGACCGCAGGGTTTGAAGAATGTCGCCGCCGCATCGCATAACAACACGCAAAAGTTGCTGCAACGGCTGACCGGAATCCGCGGCGTGACGCGAAAATTCGACGCGCCGATATTTCATGAAGCTCTGTTGCAATTGCCGGCCTCAGTCGATGGCGTGCTGGCGGGGCTTGAGCAGCAAGGAATCGGCGGCGGGTTAAGTTTGAATTCGTTTTATCCCGAGCTCGGAGATTGCCTGCTCGTGTGCGCCACAGAAACCAAAACCGACGCCGATATCGACTGTTTCGCTAACACACTGGAGCAGGTATTATTATCTCAGCGCAAACCGCAAGCCGCTGGACGCAATTAAATTCTCACTATTTTCCGGCGTTCCTTTTTTAATCCACAAATCAATCAGGAGATTCAGCATGACCACTGTCACCCATCGCGGCACTAACATCACCATTGGCGGCAACATGCCTCAGCCAGGCCAGATCGCCCCGGATTTCTCCCTTTGCGGAACCGACATGGCAGATAAGAAGCTGAAGGATTACGCCGGCAAGCGCAAGGTCTTGAACATTGTACCGAGTCTGGATACGCCAACCTGCGCAACGTCCACACGAAAATTCAACGAAAAGGCCGGGCAAATGCATAATGCCGTGGTACTCGTTATCGCAGCCGACCTCCCGTTCGCGATGAAGCGCTTTTGCGCCACTGAAGGATTGGATAATGTAGTGTCCTTATCCACGTTCCGGGGCGCAGACTTCATGGACAACTACGGCGTGCATATCACCAGCGGGGCGTTACGCGATCTGACCGCCCGTGCCGTGGTCGTACTGGACGAAAATAATAAGGTGCTGCACTCCGAACTGGTGCCGGAAATCGGCCACGAACCGAATTACGATGCAGCTTTGGCAGTATTAAAATAATCATTGCAGTGTCCCCGCGCAAGCGGGGATTTCTAATAGGGTTCAAATAGCCATGCTGATTTTCGAACTGTCGCAAGCAAACCGCCGCAACGCGCCGCAGGCGCCGCAACAAAGCGATGCGAACAGTATTCCGCAGAGATTTCTGCGCAGAAGCACGCCGTTATTGCCGGAAGTTTCGGAGCTTGATGCAGTTCGGCATTACACGCGGCTATCGCAGAAGAATTTTTCCATCGACACCAATTTTTACCCGCTTGGCTCGTGCACCATGAAATATAATCCGCGTGCCTGCAATACGCTGGCGATGTTGCCGCAGTTCCTGTCGCGCCATCCACTCGCGCCGGTTGCATCAGGGCAGGGATTTCTGAGTTGCATGTACGAGCTGCAGGAAATGTTGAAAGACGTTACCGGTATGGCCGGAGTGTCGCTGACGCCGATGGCCGGTGCGCAGGGCGAACTGGCGGGGATCGCGATGATCCGCGCGTATCACGACTCGCGCAATGACAGCGCACGCAGGGAAATCATCGTGCCTGACGCAGCGCACGGAACCAATCCCGCCACAGCGGTGATGTGCGGCTACAGCGCACGCGAAATTCCGACCGACGCTGACGGCAACGTCGATCTCGCCGCCCTCGAAGCCGCCGTCGGCCCGCACACTGCCGGGCTGATGTTGACCAATCCGTCGACCCTCGGTGTGTTCGAAAAACAGATCGCCGATATCCAGAAAATTGTCCACGACGCTGGCGGGTTGTTGTATTACGACGGCGCGAATTTGAATGCGATTCTCGGCACCGTGAAGCCGGGTGAGATGGGCTTCGATGTGATGCACATGAATTTGCACAAGACTTTTTCCACGCCACACGGCGGCGGCGGGCCGGGCGCGGGGCCGATAGGGTGCAACGAGCGCATGAAACCTTTCATGCCGGCGCCGATTGTGATCAAAGACGGCGAACGCTATCGCTGGTCGGACAAGAAGGATTTACCGCTTTCCATCGGCCGCTTGTCGGCGTGGATGGGCAATGCGGGGGTGCTGCTGCGTGCCTATGTGTACGCGCGCCTGCTCGGGCGCGACGGGATGCACCGCGTCGCCGAATTTGCCACGCTGAATGCGAATTATCTCGCCGTGAAATTACGCGACGCGGGTTTTGAATTAGCCTTTCCGCGTCGTCGCGCCAGCCACGAATTTATTATCACCCTGAAAAAACTTAAAGATACGACTGGCGTGACGGCGATGGATTTCGCCAAGCGTTTACTCGACTACGGCTTTCATGCGCCGACCACTTATTTTCCGATGCTGGTCGCTGAATGTTTATTGATCGAGCCGACCGAAACCGAATCGAAACAAACCCTCGATGCCTTTATAGAAGCGATGATCAAAGTACGCGACGAAGCGATGAACAATACGGAAATTGTGAAGACCGCGCCGCACACCACGCCAGTGCGTCGCCTCGACGACGTAAAAGCCGCACGCGAACTCGACTTGGTTTGGAAAAAATAATTAGGGAAATATGAAACCCACATCGATGCCCCCAGAAAATAACACAGGTCTCGCGCGCGTCTGGCGCGCATTTTTTTATTCGCGCGACGGCTTCATCGCCGCGTACAAAAACGAAGCCGCCTTCCGTCAGGAAGTCTGGCTGGCCTTAGTATTGATTCCATTTGCTTTTTTTCTACCCGTTAGCGCGCTCGGCAAAGCCTTAATGATCGCCAGCGTGCTGCTGGTATTGATCGTCGAATTACTCAACTCCGCCGTCGAAGCCGTCGTCGACCTCGCCTCGCCCGGCCAGCACGAACTCGCCAAGCGCGCCAAGGATATGGGCAGCGCGGCGGTATTGATAAGTTTGGTAAACGTCGCTTTAATATGGGCGGCTGCGATTTTCTTCATTTAACTATTTTGACAATCATAAGGACCTGTTCATGCGCCCCATTTCCCCGAAGAATTTTACTCTATTAATAGTGGCCGGTTGTTTGAGCGCCTGCGCGCATGCACCGGTTGCGAAAGCGCCCTCATCGGCAGCCGCGCCGGTCAAAACGGCGCTGTGGGTCGGCAACAGCTTTTTTTATTACAACAACAGCATGCACGACCATGTCAGGCAACTGATCAGCAATGCCAATCCCGGCGTCGGCGGTTATCGCGCGGTGTCGGCGACGATCAGCGGTTCGGGTATTAACTGGCATGACGTCGAGGCGCACTTCAAGCCGGGCGGTGTGTCGAGCTATTCTTTCACGCCAAGCAATGAAGTGGTATTCAATACTTTCGAAAAGCCGTTCGATGTCGCCATCATGATGGATTGCAGCCAATGTCCGGTGCATCCCAAACTGCAGCCGGTTTTTTACGAATACGTCGCCAAGCATAGTGCGACGGTGCGCAAATACGGGGCTGAGCCGGTGCTGTTCATGTCGTGGGCTTACCAGGACAAGCCTGAAATGACGCAGCAGCTGGCGACGGAATATATCAAGGCGGGCAAAGCGGTCAATGCCAACGTGGTGCCGGCCGGACTCGCTTTTGCCAAATCGATCGAGCTGAAACCCGAGATCAATCTCTACGCGGCCGATAAACGCCACCCCAGCCTAGCTGGAACGTATCTCAGTTCATGCACGGTGATGGCGTCTGTATATAAACAAAACCCGATCGGAAACAAGTACTACGCTGGCCTGTCGGAAGACGTCGCGCGGCATCTGCAGACAGTTGCGTGGGAAACGGTTCAATCGTTCAAAATGTGAAGAATCAGCGGCTGGTTTTTGCCTGACGCCCTGCCGAGCCGGACATAAGCGCATCGCTGACGGGCTTTGCGCTTTTTCTCCGTCTTACATATCGCTTTTGCGTTATTTGACACGAT
>JBAVXA010000181.1:0-1782 GCA_049698095.1 Burkholderiales bacterium | reverse complement strand
GATCCGCTTCTGACTTGTTCAGCTGCACGCTGCACGGCATTTTCTACGGCAACAACGTTCATGCCATCCACTACCTCGGCCGGTATGCGGTAGGCCTCCGCCTTGCGATGAATATCGGTCTCCGATTCCGAGCGATCCAGCGCGGTGCCCATAGCGTATAAATTGTTTTCGCACAAAAACAGCAGCGGCAGTTTCCACAGCGCCGCCAGATTCAATGATTCGTGAAACGTACCTTCGGCCACCGCGCCTTCGCCGAAAAAACAGGCGGTGACGCGGGCGCGGTTTAACATTTTGTCCGCCAGCGCAAGACCCACGGCAATAGGCAACCCGCCCGCTACAATGGCGTAGCCGCCGTAAAAACGTCGCGCTGCATCGAACACATGCATAGAACCGCCACGGCCGCGGCTGCTGCCATTCGCCTTGCCGTACATTTCAGCCATCAAGTTGCCGGCAGGTATGCCGCGCGCCAAGGCGTGGCCGTGATCGCGGTAGGTGGCAACCACCGCATCCTCAGCTGTCAAAGCCTGCATCGCGCCAACGGCTACGGCCTCTTCGCCTATATAGAGATGCAAAAAGCCGCGGATTTTTCCTGCACTGTAAAGCTCGGCGCACTTTTCCTCGAAGCGACGGATGAGCAGCATTTGCCGCAGCAAAGCGAACGCGTGTTCGCGTTGTGGCAGGTTTATATCAAGGACTTTTGTCGTTTCTGGATTCATGGCGTATGCATGATTGCCAATGTTAGCTACTTTCCAAAGTCGAGGTATCGCCCTCGGGCAAGCCGAGTTCGCGCGCCTTCAATAATCGGCGCATGATTTTGCCGCTGCGGGTTTTGGGCAGGCTGGTGACGAATTCGATTTCCTTGGGCGCGACGACTGCGCCAAGCCGTGTTCGTGCAAAGCCGAGCAATTCCTTGCGCAAAATCTCGCTCGGCTCGAAGCCGCTTTTCAGTGATACGAAGGCCTTGATGATTTCCATGGCCACCGGGTCGGGCTTGCCGATGACGCCGGCTTCGGCGACGGCGGGGTGTTCCATCAGCGCACTTTCCACCTCGAACGGGCCGACGAGGTGGCCGGAAGTTTTGATCACATCGTCTTTGCGGCCGACAAACCAGTAATAGCCGTCACGGTCTTTTTTGGCCAGGTCGCCGCTCAGATACCAGCCATCGGCAAAACATTTTTGGTAACGCGCCGGTTCGTTCCAGTAGGCGCGGAACATGGAGGGCCATCCCGGCTTCAGCGCCAGTTCGCCTTGTATGTCGGGCTCGCTGATTTCCTCCACGCTGCCGTTCTCTTTTTGCAGCACGATGGCTGCCGTGATGCCGGGCAGCGGCTTGCCCATCGAACCCGGGCGGATTTCCATCGAGGCAAAATTGGCGATCATGATGCCGCCGGTCTCGGTCTGCCACCAGTTGTCGTGAAACGGTTTGCCGAAGGCCTGTTGGCTCCACACTACCGCTTCGGGATTGAGCGGCTCGCCTACGCTGGCCAGGAAACGCAAATGCGGAAAGCGATATTTTTGCAGTGGTTCGAGTCCCGCCTTCATCATCATGCGGATGGCGGTCGGCGCGCTGTACCAGACGCTGACTTGTTGCTCCTGCAAAATGCCGTACCAGCGTTCGAGATCGAAATCCGCTTCGTCGATGATGCTGGTCACGCCGTTGGTAAGCGGGGCGATAATGCCGTACGAAGTGCCGGTGACCCAACCGGGATCGGCGGTACACCAGAAAATATCTTCCGCGTGCAAGTCCAGCGCGTATTTGCCGGTGATGTGATGCGCCAGCAC
>JBAVXA010000180.1:0-3902 GCA_049698095.1 Burkholderiales bacterium | reverse complement strand
AGCTGTTGAATTGCGACAACAAACATATTCATGCGCCGTGGCTGATGACACCTCTGGAGCAGCAGGCCTCCGGCACCGTTATCGGAAAAGACTACCCGGCGCCGATTGTCGATCACGCGACTGCACGCGCGACAACCCTGGAATTGTTCGGCGCAGTGAAAAAAATCTCGCCGGCGTAATTCCCACCGCGCCAAAGAGGCACATAAAAAAACCCGCAACTTTTGAGAGTTGCGGGTTAATCATTTAACCTACTTTTTTTCAATCCGTTGTATGTTATTCACATGACCAAATAATCCAATGATTTTTCAAAACAACTTTAGTTGATGGTAGCACTCAACTCTATCGTCCGCGGATTTCCGTTGAAAGCGTTGGTATCAATAATCAGCGTACCTGTGTAGTCACCAGCCGTAGCAGAAAGAGCTGATACATCGACTTTGCAGGTTGTTCCGCCTACAATTGGCGCGCCAATGCAATCGTTAGTCTGCGTAAACACGCCAGTTCCAGTTATGGAAATACTGTTTACGATCATATCCGATTGCGTTCCGCTGCCAACGTTCCTTATATAAAGTGACTTTGGGCCGAGCGCCGTGCTTGCCGGTCCACTGCCTAATGACAGCGCGGTAATTGAAGCATAGCTAGTCGGGGCGCCAATTATTTGGATAGCGGGACCGGCGATCGACACATAAGTCACAGGAATTGTTTTGCTCCCTGCATTGCTAGTAATGTTCAGATCAATGCTTGATTTTGGTTTGTTAAAGTAAGGGTTGGGCGTAGTACCATCTGCGAGAAACTGGTTCGTGTCTATCAAGTTACTCTCGACGGTTGTCTTAAGATAAACGACCAAAGCGCAACTTGTTTGGGGTGCAACCGAAGCACCAGGCTGACAGCTGCCACCTCTGAATAGGTTGCTGGCCACTGTACCTGTATCGCTAGTGGTTGTATTTGCCTTTTGAATATCAATAATATTAAGGTCTGCGTCCCCATTGTTTGTCACAGTCACGACGTTGTTAGCAGACTGGTTACCTAGTGCAAGCTTTCCAATATCGAGGATCGCCGGAGCGACACTTATCAACGGCGTTGGCGAAGGGCCAGGGGTTGGTGTTGGGGTTGGTGTTGGCGTTGGCGTTGGTGTTGGGGTCGGGGTTGGCGATGGAGTTGGTGTCGGCGATGGAGTTGGTGTCGGCGACGGGCTTGGAGGAGCCAGTGGCGCATACGTTATGTTAACGGTCTTGTTCCCGCCATCGCTTGTAATAATTAAGCTTGCTGTTTGGGGACCCGAATTTGCACCAGTTGGATTGATTGAGAAAGCGACGGTACAACTTGCAGCCGGCAAAAGTTTGCGATCTGTTGGGCAGTTATCGCTGACAAAAAGATCTCCCGCGTACGTGCCACCAGGCGAGATTGCATTCAAGGTTAGAACTGCATTGCCTGTGTTACTGACAGCGACATTATTTGCGTTTGATTGGACACCGTAGCTGATCTGACCTAGAGCAAACGAAGACGGCGTCACGCTTAATACGGGGGCAGGTGTCGGCGTCGGCGTCGGCGTCGGCGTCGGTGTAGGGGTCGGGGTCGGAGTCGGGGTCGGGGTCGGTATCGGTGTCGGAGTAGGCGCAGGAGAGTCAGAACCACCGCCGCCGCAAGCCGTTAATGTTGCCAAAGCAACGACAACTGTCAATTTTGTTAAAGAATTCAACGCCATTATTTCACCCCGTTATTGATTACGAAAAGTTAAAGTTAAAGTTAACTACGATTTATCCGCTGCTTCAAGCAAAAACGTATGTTTTGCCTCTAATGCCTTTCAGCTTAGAGCGTATTTTGCATGGCATTCCGGCTTAATTCACTACAGGAATGTACGTATTACGGTAGTAATTACCCTTACTTCATGAGTAGGGGAAATAAGTAGGAGCGGGTTTGGTAGGGTTTTTTTCAGGGAACAAACCACGGAATATTTTTAACTGATTGATTAAATTATCTTTTATTTCAGGTTCTGCGACGACACGGCCAATGTATAAAGCCTGCCCGCCGAACATGGCCTGCAAGTGTGCGGGATCTGCAAAACCAACAAATGATATTGGTTGTTGCTACAAAAACCCTGCCCTGTAGCTAACGCATTTGCCGCGCCTGCTCGAGACACACGATCTGAAGCCACGCTGGGCTAACTGCGGCGTCACGTGCTGTTCATTGATTAATCCTGACTGAGGACGCGTACGGACGTTTGATATGCAACGCAATATTGTGACAAATAAAAATGGGGCGCCGAAGCGCCCCATCTAATTTCCAGCCGCAAAAACGTTTATTCGACGCGCTCGCCGTGAAGGGCGATATCGAGACCTTCGCGCTCTTCATCTGTCGTCACGCGCAGGCCGATGACAGCGTCGATGATTTTTAACAATACGAACGTCACCACGCCGCTGTAGACGACGGTCACGCCGACACCGATCAGCTGCGTCATCACGCTGCCTTCCGCGCCGCCGATCTCTTTCACGGCGAATACGCCGGTGAGGACCGCGCCGACGATACCGCCGATACCATGCACGCCGAAGGCATCGAGCGAATCGTCATATTTGAGCATATGCTTCAGACTGGTGGCGCCCCAGAAGCAGAGTACGCCCGCAGCGACGCCGATTACCAATGCGCCGACCGGGTTTACAAAGCCCGCAGCAGGAGTAATCGCCACCAGACCAGCCACCGCGCCGGACGCTATGCCGAGCACCGATGCTTTACCTTTGCCCAGCCATTCTGCGAACATCCACGCCAAAGCAGCAGCAGCGGTCGCAATTTGCGTTACCAGCATGGCGTAACCGGCGCGGCCATCTGCGGCGACAGCGGATCCGGCGTTAAAGCCGAACCAGCCGACCCACAGCATCGATGCGCCGATCAGGGTCAGCACCAGATTGTGCGGCATCAAGGCCTCTTTGCCGAAGCCGATACGCTTGCCTAATACGAGCGCGCAGACCAGGCCTGCGACACCGGCATTGATATGCACGACAGTGCCGCCGGCGAAATCCAGCACGCCCTTAGTTGCAAGCCAACCGCTCGGCTCCCACACCCAATGCGCAACCGGCGCATAAACCACCAGCGACCAAAGGGCCATGAAAATCAGCATGGCGGAAAACTTCATGCGCTCGGCAAATGCCCCGGCGATCAACGCCGGCGTAATGATAGCGAAGGTGAGCTGATACATGAAAAACACCGACTCAGGAATATTCGTCGCCAAATGGTGCACGGAAAGTTTTCCGGCTTCTTTGCCGAAATACATCCCGTTCAACATGACGCGGTCAAAGCCTCCCAGCCATTCGCTGCCCGGCATGAACGCCAGGCTGTATCCCAACACCATCCAGAGAACGGTGATCAGGGCGGTGATGGCGAAACTCTGCATTAAGGTAGCCAGCACGTTCTTCTTGCGTACCATGCCGCCGTAAAACAGCGCGAGGCCGGGAATGGTCATGAACAGAACCAGCGCGGTTGAAGTAAGCATCCAGGCCGTGTCGCCGGAATTAATGCTTTTGGCTTCGACAATTTCCGGCTTGGTTGGCGCCGCCGGTGCGGCGGCTTCCGCCGGTTTGGCGTCTGCTGGCTTGGCGTCCGCAGCCGGCGCTGGAACCGTCGCTTGCGCCAATTTCGTCTCGGCATTTTGCGACTTGGCCAGTTCGGCTATTCCTGCCAGCGAGCTCTCGGAGTGAGCACCTGCACTCAACCCGATTAGAATTAACATATTGAATAATATCAATAATTTTTTCATGCTATTCCCCTTACAACGCATCCGCGCCGGTTTCACCGGTGCGAATACGAATGACTTGTTCAAGCTCGAAAACGAATATTTTGCCATCGCCGATCTTGCCGGTATTAGCCGCTTTCTCGATGGCTTCAATAACTTGTTCGAGCAACTCGGATTTGAT
>JBAVXA010000179.1:0-2296 GCA_049698095.1 Burkholderiales bacterium | reverse complement strand
TTGCCCTTTAACGAGGACAAACTGACGATGTCCATGCCCGCGTCGGGCAAACTGAACTGCGGCGCGGGATGCCCTATCTCCAACATGGGTCATTCCTTTTCATTTGATGGCATTTTAGCTTATTTCAACAGGTGCCGGAAAAAATACGGCCGCAATCCGACCGGTCAAATTGAGACCGTTCAATGGCTTACAATAGCGAAATCCATGCCCGGCACGACAAAACAATTCCCATTATGACGACTCAGCCATTACCCCAACTCGGCGGACTCAGTGCAGCGCAATTCCTGCGCGAATACTGGCAGAAAAAGCCGCTGCTGATACGCGATGCATTTCCCGGTTTCCATGGACTGATCGCGCTCAAAGACTTGTTCGCCCTGACGCGAAATGAAACCGTGCAATCGCGGCTGGTGCAACGACGTCCGGACAAATGGCATTTGCAGCACGGACCATTGGCAAAGAAAACGCTCAGGGAATTGCCGGCGAAAAACTGGACACTTCTCGTGCAGGAACTCAACCTTCATGTGCCTGCCGCTGCGGAATTGCTACAGCACTTCAGTTTCATTCCGCATGCGCGCCTCGATGATTTGATGGTGAGTTACGCCGCCCCCGGCGGCGGCGTCGGCGCGCACGTCGATTCATACGACGTCTTTTTGTTACAGGGAGAAGGAAAGCGACGCTGGGAGATTGCCCGGCAAAAAGATTTGAGCCTCGTGCCCGACGCACCGCTCAAGCTGTTGAAAAAATTTACACCGCAGACGGAGTGGACGCTGGGTCCCGGCGACATGCTTTATTTGCCGCCGAATTTCGCCCACAAAGGCACGGCGATTAACGCCTGTACGACTTATTCCATCGGTTTTCGCGCGCCGTCGCATCAGGAACTGGCTACGGAGTTTCTGGTATATCTGCAGGACCACATTGCGTTGACTGGAATGTACAGCGACGCGAACCTGAAGCCTCAGAAACACGCTGCAGAAATCAACCGCGATATGCTGAATCAGACAGCTGATATTCTCAAAAAAATTAAATATAATCAATTGGTTATTGCTTCATTCCTAGGTAAATATCTATCCGAGCCGAAGCCGTATATCTTCTTCGATGCGCCGGAAGAAAAAATCAGCGAAAAAACGTTTTTCATGCGCGCGCGGAGCCGAGCCGTGCTGCTAGCGCCTGCCAGCAAATTATTGTTTATTAAAGGACAATTTTTTATCAACGGTGAAGAATTCTATGCGGATAAAGCCGCGCAGAAATTTTTTACCCGTCTTGCCGACATGCGCCGTGCGCCACTTGCGCCACGCCCGCCTGCCGCCGTGATTGCACGTCTATGCGAATGGTACAATAATGGATATGTATCCTTTGTTCCCTGATTTTCTACATGATCAGTTCAAACCAGAGTAATCCCGCTCCAATCAGCTACCGTCGCACCGATTCCATGGCGGAATCGCTTACCGCGATCGAGGACGTTATCGGTACTGCGGCAAGGCATATTCGAATTTTTGATAGTTCGCTAAGCGAATACGGCTTTAACACCCCGAGCCGTGTCGAACAGCTCGGCCATTTTCTGCAGCACGGGCGCAACCGCCGCATCGACATCATATTACACAAGACCGATTTCCTCGAGCGCCAAGCCCCGCGTTTTTGTAACCTGCTAAGGATCTATTCGCATTGCATCCAGATTCGCAAAACGACTCATGCTGCGCAAAGCGCCATGGACGCATTCGTGATTGCCGACGATCACAGTTATTGGCATCGCATGCACACCGATCATCCGCGCGCGGTCGCCGCCATCAATGACGCCCAAGGGGCAAGCGGCTTGCTACTGCGGTTTGCCGAGCTGACCGAAGCGTCCGAATCGGGAATCACCGCGACAACGCTCGGTTTGTGAGACTTTGTCGACATGGAATGCTTTGAATCCGGGCCGATCCGGTACGGGCAGGCGCGCCGATTATTCGCCTATCCTCCCTAATGTTATAGCAAGGTGAAAAAACTTGCCAAAACTGCTGTTATGCAGCATAATTGAAAAGTTTCACAACACGTTGATAAACAAAGGCTAGTCGCTACAATTTGTGCGGGTTCCCCGGCATAAGGCAGACGGGCCGGATATTTTACTTAACCACTCTCGAAGGAATATACAAATGAAATACTCACTCTTGCTCTCAGCCGTATTGGCAGTTGCTGTTTCGGCTTGCGGTCAAAAGACCGAAGCTCCTAAAGTTGAAGCTCCTAAAGTTGAAATGCCTAAAGCCGTCGAAGCTGCAAAAGACGCAGCAAGCACTGCTGCCACTGCCGCTAAAGACGC
>JBAVXA010000178.1:0-7563 GCA_049698095.1 Burkholderiales bacterium | reverse complement strand
CCAGGTCGCCGCCATTTTTTGCCGAACCAGCGTCTTTCGATTTGGCTTTGGCGATCTTGGCGAAGTCGCCTTTTTTGTTCAACTCGGCGATGATCGCTTTGGCTTCGTCTTCCTTTTCCACCAGAATGTGCTTGGCGTGATATTCCTTGTCGCCCATCAGTGCCGTCATTTTCTCGTATTCGCCCTTGAGCAATTCATCTTTCACCGGGTTGGCTTTGACATACTCGCCGATCGCCGCGCGTCCGAGAATCTGCTGACGCATCATTTCCAGTTGCATTGCCGTTTCCGGCGTTTTATCCAGGCCTTTTTTCATGGCCTCCTGCACCAGGATTTCCTGATTGACGAGGTTCTCTTTCACCATGCTTTGCAGCTCGGGCGTATCCGGCTGACCTTGCGACGTGGCCATTTTGGTCATGAAATCGAACCGCGCGGCAGGAATCAACACACCGTTTACACTGACCGATTTGGCGGGCGTTTTCGCAACGGCGGCTTTTTCCGCCGGTTTGGCTGCCGGTTCCGGCGACTGCGCAACGGCAGAGGCCGCGAACAGTGATGCTATGGCAAGGGCAAGCAAAGAGTTTTGATATGACATCTGAATTTCCTTAAATTAAAGTGAATACAACAAAACAAGTACAAAATTTATAATTCGGCAGCAGTGTACGCTTTAATACTCAATGCGTGAATTTCCCGCTGCATCATGTCGCCCAGCGCGTCGTAAATCATGCGATGCCGCGCCAGCGTCGGTTTGCCGGCGAAACTCTCAGACACGATAGTCAGAAAAAAGTGCCCGCCGCCGGACTTCGCGCCCGCGTGTCCGGCATGGGCGGCGCTTTCGTCGGCAATATCGAGTTGCGCCGGCGCCAGCGCCGCCAATTTTTCCTGCATGCGTTTGACGGTATCGCTCACGCCGGAAACACTCGCTTGAACGGCTTGACCGTTACTTTGGCATACACTCCCGCCGCGACGTAGGGGTCGCTATCCGCCCAGGCTTGTGCAGCTTCGAGCGAAACAAACTCCGCCACGATGAGCGAGCCGCTGAATCCATTCGGCCCCGGGTCCGGGCTGTCGATTGCAGGATGCGGACCGGCGAGGATCATGCGGCCCTCGGCCTGCAGCGCGGCAAGGCGTGCGCGATGCGCGTCAACCGCGCTTTTTCGCTTGTCGAGTGAATGCGGGACGTCTTCGGCGATGATGGCATAGAGCATGTTATTTTGGCTCGTCGTTAGGCAGGTATTTATGCAGCCAGATCCCCTGCACGATAATGAAAATGATCATCAGGATAATCCAGCCGAACAGTTTGAAGCTGACCCACGTTTCAGTCGAAAAATTGAATGCGACAATTAAATTGAGCACACCGAAACAGGCGAAGAACAGCGCCCAGCTAAGATTGACTTTATTCCATACTGGGTCGGGTAGCGTCAGCTCTTTACCCATCAATTTGCGCATCAGATTAGTGTTGAAACCGAACTGCGCAATCAGCAAACCGCTGGCGAACAGCCAATACAGAACCGTGGGTTTCCACTTGATAAAATTCTCGTTGTGAAAATAAATCGTCGCGCCGCCGAACACCGTCACGATGACCAGCGTGACCCAGAGCATCGGATCGATTTTTTTCTTGCGCAGCCAGAGCCAGCCGATTTGTGCAAATGTCGCGGCAATGGCGATGCTGGTGGCGACGTAAATATCGAACAGTTTGAACGCGGCAAAAAACAGAATCAGCGGGAATAAATCAAATAAAAATTTCTTCATTATAATCAATAAGTTAAATTTTAATGGCGCGACGCCCAGCGCGCATGCTCGCCGTGCAGGACGCCCTTTACTTCGTCGGAAAAGGCGGGATGCTGTGCGAGGCGAATCGCTTCTTCGAAAAAGCCTGCACATTCTTCCGGCAAATGCTCGCCCAGCGTTTTGAATGCGTACGACATCATGCGTAAATCCTGTGTACGAATGGCCACGATGGCAAAATTCAAATTCAGAACTCGCCACGGCCGCTGCGGATCGGTCTTTTCCAGGTCGTGTTGGTAGCGCGGCGCAATATGTTTGATCACGCCTTGTTGAATCGCGTAAATGGCTGCCAATGCTTCCTTGCTGCCGGCGTCATTGGCGCGCAACGCAAGGGCGTTGACGATTGGCTCGGCCACGCCGATGGCGCATTCGTGGCGCACCGCCCATAACGCCGTGCCGACAATAGTGTCGTCGAGCGCCGTCTGTAAACGGCCGAGTTCCAGCCGCGGCAGCCAGTTGCCCAGTTCGGCGAGGTAGCGAATGCAGTGGTCGGATAATTCTTCCGCGTCCTCAATCGGCAACGGTCCATCGCCGCCGTATTCCTTGTCGAGCTTTTCCATCAGGGCAAAAATTTCGTAAATTGTATTAATTAGTTTTGGCGGCGCGTGTTCGCCCGCCTCGGCATTGGTTTTTTTCGCATAGGCTTCGCGCACCGGCCCGACCAGCGGATCAAAGCTGCTACGAACATCGCGCGTGGCTTCGGTACGCATGTCGTTTTGCAGATTACTCAGGTCTATCGTTTTGATTTCAATCATCTATTTCATTTACCTTGGTTCTGGGCAGGCACAAGCTTCGCGCAGGAAACCCCGTATTTTGCTATGATTTGCCTTGGCGCCACAACTTTATTATCAGATTGTTCCTTTGCTCAATTTCGACCTGCATAGTCACTCCACGATCTCTGACGGCACCCTGGCGCCCGCCGAGTTAGTGCGGCGTGCCGCGAGCAGCGGCGTTGAGGCATTGGCATTGACTGATCACGACAACGTCAGTGGGCTCGACGAGGCGAGAATTGAAGCGCAGAAACTCGGCATTTTGTTTATCAACGGTGTAGAAATTTCTGTGTCATGGGAAAAGACCACCTTGCATATTGTCGGCCTTGGGATAGACCCGGATGACAGCGAATTGATCGCCGGCCTGCACGGCATCCGTGCCGGGCGCCATGCACGCGCGCAGCTTATGGCGGCGGATCTGCAGCGGGTCGGCCTGCCCGACGTACTCCAAGGCGCATATTCTTACGCCAACAATCGCGACATGATCGGGCGGGCGCATTTTGCACGTTATATGGCAGAGCAAGGTATGGTAGCCGACGTGAAATCCGCATTCAAAAAATATCTGGTCAAAGGCAAGCCCGGCTTTGTACCGCATCAGTGGGCGACGTTGGCCGACACTGTCAACTGGATACGCGGCGCCGGCGGCATCGCCGTGGTCGCACACCCGGGTCGATACGATATTTCCAGTGCGGCGATGCGTCGCTTGCTCGCCGAATTCAAGTCGCTCGGCGGCGGCGCCATCGAGGTGGTCACCGGTAACCATACCAAAGACCAGGCGGGACAATACGCTGCGCTGGCGCGCGAGTTTTCGCTGGCGGCGTCGCGCGGCTCCGATTACCATGGGCCGGGCGAAAGTTATACCGAGCCCGGCCGCTTACCCAATTTGCCCGCAGATCTAACCGCCGTTTGGGACGCACACCCCATCATCAACTTCAAATAAAAAACGCATGGCACAATATTTCGAAATTCATCCCGATAATCCGCAATTGAGACTCATCCGCAGCGCAGTGGAAATCATCCGCAAAGGAGGCGTGATCGTTTATCCGACGGACTCCTGTTATGCGCTCGGCTGCCACATCGGCGACAAGGCGGCAATGGAGCGCATCCGGCGCATCCGCGACGTCGATGAACGCCACCACTTCACCCTGGTGTGCCGCGACCTGTCCGAGGTCGGCAAGTTTGCGCGCGTGGACAATCTGCAATATCGTTTGATCAGGCAACACACGCCGGGCAGTTATACTTTCATATTGCAGGCAACCGGCGATGTGCCCAAACGCCTGCTTAACCCCAAGCGCAGTACCATCGGCGTGCGCGTGCCGCAAAATCCGGTGGCGCATGCGCTGCTGGCAGAATTGAACGAGCCACTGTTGAGCTCTACGCTGATCATGCCGGGTGACGATGCGCCGCTGAACGACACGCAAAAAATGCGCGAGCGGCTGGAACACGATGTTGATTTGATTCTCGACGGGGGCTCCTGCGGAACGGACATGACCACTGTGATAGATTTGACTCACGCGCTACCAGTGCTGGTGCGTCAAGGCAAGGGCGACATCACCTCGTTCAGTTTTGAGTAATATTTTAACTATTTGATTATATTGAATTAATTTAGGAAACCATTTTGGAAGAAATAATAAAAAATATCGCCATTTACGCCATCCCGGTGATTTTCGCGGTCACCGTCCATGAAGCGGCGCACGGCTACGTGGCGAAATATTTCGGCGACCCGACTGCTTATATGCTCGGCCGCGTTACCCTCAATCCGGTGAAACATATCGACCCGATCGGCACCATCGCGTTGCCGCTATTACTGTTGTTGGTCAGTTCCGGCGGAATGTTGTTTGGATACGCCAAACCGGTACCGGTCAATTTCAGCCAGCTGCGCCAACCCAAAGCGGACATGCTGTGGGTGGCGGCCGCGGGGCCGGCGGCGAATTTGCTGATGCTCATCATCTGGGCGTTTCTTTACAAGATTGCGCTGATGGACGGCGTGGGCGACTTCAGCGAGCCGCTCGGCCTGATCGCGCGCGCGGGAATTCTGATTAATGCCTCGCTCATGGTGCTGAACCTGCTGCCGATCTTGCCTCTGGACGGCGGACGCATCGCGGTGAGCCTGTTACCGATGAGCCTGGCACGCCCGTTCGCGCAGATGGAACAGTACGGCATGTTCATCGTCATGGGCTTGCTGATTACCGGCGTGCTGACCCGAATCATGGGGCCGCTGATGGAGATCGTGTTGAACATCACATCGAATCTGTTCGGTATTTAATTTTCCCCACAGGATAAAAATAATATGTATCCAGACCGCGTTTTGTCCGGCATGCGTCCCAGCGGCGCGTTGCATCTCGGCAACTTCCACGGCGCCCTGAAAAATTGGGTCAAGCTGCAACACGAATATGAGTGCTTGTTTTTTGTTGCCGATTGGCATGCGCTCACCACGCATTACGAAACGCGCGAAGACATCGAGCAGAATACCTGGGACATGGTAATCGACTGGCTTGCCGCCGGTATCGACCCGGCGCAATCCACTTTGTTCATTCAGAGCCGCGTGCCCGAGCACGCCGAGCTGCATTTATTGCTGTCAATGATTACGCCGCTCGGCTGGCTCGAGCGCGTACCTACATACAAAGAGCAGATGGAGAAACTGTCCGAGCGGGATCTGACAACTTATGGATTTCTCGGCTACCCGCTATTGCAAAGCGCCGATATCCTGATTTATCGCGCCAACCGCGTTCCGGTCGGCGAAGACCAGGTGCCCCATATCGAATTCACGCGCGAAATCGCGCGGCGTTTTAACCATCTTTATGGACGCGAAGTCGGTTTCGAAGAAAAATCCATGGCCGCCGTAAAGAAAATGGGAACAAAAAAAGCGAAATTATACAATGAGTTACGTACACGCTATCAAGAGCAAGGCGACGACGAAGCGCTTGAGGCGGCGAAGGCTTTGCTGAACGAACAGCAAAGCCTGAACACGGGCGACCGCGAGAGACTATTCGGATTTCTCGAAGGAACCGGCAAAATGATCTTGACCGAGCCGCATTCCATGCTCACACAGGCATCGCGCATGCCGGGTCTCGACGGACAGAAAATGTCCAAGTCGTATAACAACACCATCACCTTGCGCGAAGATGCCGATAGCGTGAGCAAAAAAATCCGTACCATGCCCACCGATCCAGCACGCGTGCGTCGCACCGATCCGGGCAACCCTGAAAAATGCCCGGTTTGGCAATTACATCAGGTGTATTCCACCGATGCGATAAAGGACTGGGTACAAAAAGGTTGCACCAGCGCAGGCATCGGCTGCCTCGAATGCAAGCAACCGGTCATCGAGGCGATTCTCGCCGAACAGGAACCCATCCGCGAACGTGCGCAACAATACCTCGACGATCCGACGCTGGTGCGCAATATCGTTGCCGACGGCTGCGAGAAAGCACGCAAGCTGGCACAAGATACGATGCGCGATGTACGGGAAGCGATGGGATTAAACTACGGTTGATCGATTTCACCCAGTGCTGATTGATTTTTTTTCGACAAAGAATTTATCCAAATGACTTCATTCCAGAAAATTGCGTTAATTACCGGCGGCGGCACCGGCATCGGCAAGCAGGCGGCGATTGCATTGGCGCGCGAAGGTTTTTTGACGTTGGTTACAGGGCGGCGGCTGGAACCGCTGGAGAAAACGGTAAAGGAAATCAGCGCAGAGGGATTCCGCGCGAGCGCGATGACAGCCGATGTAAGCGACCCTGGCTCGGTTGCTGCGCTATTCAAACGAATCAGCGAGAAATACGGCAGGTTGGACCTGTTATTCAATAATGCAGGGATTTTTCCTTCTGGCAAATCGATCGAGGACATTGATTTCAATGACTGGAAGAAAGCGGTTGACATCAATCTGAACGGCGTGTTTCTGTGCACGCAGGCCGCATTTCGCATGATGAAAGACCAGATCCCGCGCGGCGGGCGCATAATCAACAACGGCTCGATCGCGGCGCACAGCCCGCGCCCGAACTCGGCAGCGTATGCGACAACCAAGCACGCCGTTACCGGGCTGACCAAATCGACCTCGCTCGACGGGCGCAAATACGATATCGCCTGCGGCCAAATCGACATCGGCAATGCGGCTACCGACATGACCAAAAATATGTCGGTCGGCGCGCTGCAGGCGAATGGCGAAATCGCGGTGGAGCCGACCATGGATACTGCGCATGCCGCGCGGGCAATAGCCTATATGGCCACTTTGCCGCTCGAAGCCAATGTCCAGTTCATGACCGTCATGGCAACCAAAATGCCTTTGATCGGGCGCGGCTGAAGGCCGCATTCATTTAATAAAGCTCATGAAAAAATATCCTCTGGAAAGTTTTTTCCTGCTGCTCAGATTCAAGGCGCCGCCGCCATTGCTGTGGAATTACACACGCTGGAGTGTTTCACGAAGCGCGGGTAAGCTGGTGCGCCGTTTTCGCGGAGAAAATCCGGCGCCTGCAGAAAAAATGGCTTTTCAGCAAACTGCGCGGAAAGGCAGTTTTTCGACGGACTGGTTTGATAAAAATATCGACAGTTGGCTGGAAATTCTCGCGCCGTACAAAGAGTCGGAGCGGTTCGATTTTCTTGAAGTAGGTGCTTGGGAAGGACGTGCGACCTTATTCCTGATGGCCACGTATCCTAATTGCAATGTTACTGCCCTCGACACCTGGGCGGGGGCGGACGAACACGCCGCGCTCGAGCAGACAAAAAATATCGAGCAAAAATTCGATCGTAACCTCGCCAGCCATGGTGCCAGGCTGCGTAAAATCAAGAATAATTCACTCTTGGGATTGCCGCAGCTGGTGCATGAAAATAAGTCTTACGACGTAATCTATGTCGATGGATCGCATTACTCAGACGATGTGCTGCACGATGCCATTAATGCATGGAAGCTGGTCAAGCCCGGCGGCGTGATTATTTTCGATGATTTCATGTGGAATCATTATTTGAAAAAACACAAGAATCCGTTAAATGCCCTGTGTCTGTTTTTGCG
>JBAVXA010000177.1:0-17522 GCA_049698095.1 Burkholderiales bacterium | reverse complement strand
GGCGCTCCTAGTATTTGTGCGCACCGTGGGCGCCCAGGCTATTGATAAATTGCAAAGTGAACTGGTTATCGGTAGCGTCCGGTCGGGATTTGTCCTGCGCGAGCTGCAGGCGGAAGCGCGAGAATTCTGACGCGTTGAAATCAAACATCAGCGTCGAGCGCGATGGTCGGTAGTCGGCGAGAAACGACGCGTCGGCGATTCCGCCGGTCGGTGGCGCCTGCCTGCCCGCTGAGAGTCTGTCGTAGCGCAATCCAGCGCGCCATCTCGGCATGAACTGATAGATACCCTGCACATACCAGCCGGATTGGTTTGAGGCATAAGGCCCGTTAACACTGTTTGCCGGGATCTGCGGCTGCGGCGCCGAGTAGGACAACGTACCGCTTTCCTTGCGCCGCATATATTCAGCCTGTAATTTGAAATTCGTTTCTTTGCTGTTGCCGTTCGGCGCCCATTTCCATACAAAATCGGCGACGGCAAGTTTGCTGCTGCCGCTGAACGCAAACGGAGCCGAAGCGCCTTGAAGCGTGTCGTCAAAACTGCGATCTTCAGCGCGGGTGCGCAAAAAGGACACCCCGGCGCGCCACGAATGCGATTCGTTCAAATCGCCGCCACTATGCACATACAAAGTCGCGGCATTGACGCCATTCTTATTTAGCGCGGTTCCGGGAAAACGCGCACCGTTGCCGATTTCTGCGCCGAATTCCATGAAGTGTTCGCTCGGCGCGAGCCATTTCAACTGCAAGCCGTCGTGCGTGTACTGGCGTCCGAGAAACGCACTATAAACCAGCGGGTTGTCGACAAAGTCCCAGGCATGTGCGTGCTGGTCATTGAGGTAGCCGAGGCCGGAATAAAAGCGGCCCAGTTTGAGATTCAGTCCGTTCCCCAGTGTCGTGGAATTGATAAACGCTTCTTCGACCGAGACGGTGTCTTCCGCGCTCACCGCCATGGTGAACTGCCCGAAGAAGAACGGATCAATATTTGCGCTGAGCGTCAATTCGGATTCTGCGAGACTGAGCCCGCGCCCGCCGGGCCCCGATTCGCCTCCCGCAGGCATGAATCCGCCGATACGGTAGGTGGCGGGATCCTGCGATAAATTCCTGTACACGCCGGAAAGTATCAGCGACATGGCAGGGTTGAATGCGTTTCCCGTGCCGCTACGAACTGCCGGCGTAGCGGGAGCAGGCTTGGCTTCGGCTTCTTTCAGTCTTTGCTCGAGCGCCTTGATACGCGAATCGTAGCTATCTTTCAGCTCGCGAATTTCGTCGCGGATCTTGCCGATCTCGGCGTCGGATGCAGCGTGCGCAGAAGGTGCGGCGATTGCAGCAATAGGCAGGGCAATGATCAGCAAATATGGTTTGAACACAGAATTCTCCTGCAACAGTCAAAATACAATGGCATCACGCAGCGTGACGGCGAATGTATGAGGCGTTACAGAAGAACAGGCGGCGCGCGGGCGGAAAAAATGCGGTTATATTTTTGTAAAGCGGATGAAGCGGAGAACCTGTGGCCGATGAAGCTGAGCGGCAAAGCGGCAAATGCTGCATGACCTGCAGGAATCGCGCTTTGAATTTCCGCGAGCGCCATACACTGGCTGCATGCCTTGGCGCTGGGGGGATCCTGCTCCTGCTGGCCGGACTGTGACTGGAACGCGTGCGCCATGGCGTGCGTCGTTGCAGCCTGCTGCGCAAACAGCAGGACTACGCAGAACAGCGCTATCTGAAGCCAGCGTGGGAATCGCATGTCATTAGGATGATTGAATTGGCGTGGCAAGTCAATAACGGCCAATCGGTCGGCGCATCATTTTTTCTTCGCCCGCGGGTGGGCCGAGTCATATACTTTGGCAAGGTGCTGAAAATCGAGGTGGGTATAAACCTGCGTTGACGCTATGCTGGCGTGGCCGAGCATTTCCTGCACTGCGCGCAGATCCTGCGATGCCTGCAACATATGCGAGGCGAAGGAATGGCGTAAGACGTGCGGATGCATGTTGGCGTCGATCCCTTGGATCTTCGCCCATTTTTTTACCAGTAATTGCACCATACGAGCGGAAATTCGCCTGCCGTTTTTGCCGAGGAACAGCGCCGTTTCTCCGGGCCGGATGATTTTACCGCGCTCCGTTTGCCAGGCTTCGATGGCACGCAGCGCGCTGCCGCCGACAGGGATCAAGCGCGTCTTGCTGCCTTTGCCGGTCACGCGTACTTCGCCGTTATCGATATCCGCGGGATCAAGGTTAATCAATTCGGATAAACGCAAACCGGACGAATAAAATAATTCGAACATGGCACGATCGCGCAAGGTGAAAACATCGCCACCCGGAATATTCACCATTCTGGCCGCATCGTCCTGTGATAATGCATCGGGCAAGGTCTTCGGCGACTTGGGTGCGCGCACGCCAGCAACCGGATTTTGCGTGACCATGTGCTGTCGGCCGAGAAAATCGAAGAATCCGCGCCAGCCGGAAAGCATGCGACGCAAACTTTTTCCTGACAGCCCCTTGGCATGCAGGGTGGCAATAAAGCGACGGATGTGATGCACGGTCAGTTTGTCCAGCGGAATTTCGGCGGCCAACGCAAACAAGGCTTCGACATCGCGCCCATAATGTCTGGTGGTGAGCGGTGACAGGCGTCGCTCGCGCAGCAAATGCTGCGAATACGATGCGAGGCGCGGATCGATCTCGCCGACTCTCGCGCCAGCAGGTTGGTTGGCCGCGGTGCGGGAAGATTTACGCTTGGTCGTCCCGGCCGGCATGGATTTCAGCCGTTCACGACGAATGGAGCGAACGCGGCGCTGGCGAGTTCGCCGATGCGCTGCAAATACAGGGTGCCCATTTCAGGATAGAAGCGTTCAGCGTCCTCGCTGGCCATGACTAGCAAGCCGAACGTCACCCCGTGGCGCAGCGGCACCATGGCAAAAGATTTGAGATGCGGCGCGGCCTCGCCGAACCAGCGATGCGTCTCATAAACCGCATGCTGGCCGCAATACGGCACCGACATGGCGTGGGAAAATCCCTGCAGTTCCTGGTTGGTCGGGGCAAACTCGTCGCGCCCCTCGGTCGCCAGCTTATTGTCCGTCCACAGGCGCAGGGTAACGTGCGGCACTTCGAAATTTTCCGTCAGTTGGCCTTCGAGCGTGTCCAGCACTTCGTCAATGCTGCGCGTGCCGATGAGCAGACACGCAAGCGTATGAATTTTGTTGCTGATGGCGTCATTTTCTTCGCCGAACTGAATCAGCTCGGCAAGTTTGCGCTCGAGAAATTTGCTTTTCTCGCGCAGCGCAAGGATTTGACGCTCGCTGATGGAAACGGTGCGACCGCCATGAGGATGCGGCACTTGCAGGTTCAGCAGAATATCCGGGTACTGCTCGAAAAAACGGGGATTGCTGCGGATATACTCGGCGATTTTTTCAGTTTCCAATGCCATTTATAAGTCCTTGTTTATATTAAATTATTTGTAGTTATTTAAAGCGTGATTTCACCGTCAAACACGTGCGTTGCGCTTCCGCTCATGATAACCGGCTGATCGTCTTCGGCCCAGGCAATAGTCAATTCGCCGCCGCGCATGCCGACGCGAACCGGGCTATCAAGCAGTTTGCGCGAGATGCCGGCGACCACAGCAGCGCAGGCGCCGGTGCCGCACGCCAGGGTTTCGCCCGCGCCGCGCTCGAATACACGCAGCCTGATGTAGTGGCGATCGACGATCTGCATATAACCTGCGTTTACTCGTGCAGGAAATGAAATGTGGTTTTCGATCAGCGGACCTTCAGTCGTTACCGGCGATGAATCGACATCCGCGACGATTTGCACCGCGTGCGGATTGCCCATCGACAGCACGGAAAATTCTCGCATGTCACCGCTAACATCCAATTTATAAGTCGGCGCCTGCCTGTCTGCTGTGAAAGGAATCTTTGCTGGATCAAAAACTGGCACCCCCATATTCACCGTGACTTCGCCGTTGCTTTCCAGTCGCGGCATCATCACGCCGTTCCTCGTTTCGACACGAAGCTGGGTTTTGTCGGTGAGCTTTTGCGCGCGGACGAACTTGACAAAGCAGCGCGCGCCATTCCCGCAATGCTCCACTTCACTGCCGTCGGCATTGAAAATTCGGTAGCGGAAATCGATACCCGGCGCTGCCGCTTTTTCCACCAGCAAAATCTGGTCGCAACCTATGCCAAAGCGCCGGTCGGCGATATGACGCAACTGTTCGGGCGTCAGTTCCACGTGCTGGTTGATGGCGTCGAACATGACAAAGTCGTTGCCGAGGCCGTGCATTTTTGAAAATTTCAGCTTGGTAGGCATTGCATCATTCTAATATATCGGCGGTTCGCCCGGCGGGCGGGTTTTGAAGCGCTTGTGAACAAAGAAGTACTGCTCAGGAGCTTCGCGTATTCTGTCTTCTATGAATTTGTTCATGCGCGCAGCGTCATCTTCCAGAGACGCGCCGGGGTAGTTGTCCCACGCCGGGTAAAGGGTGGTCTCGTATTTTCCGTCGACGCGTTTGGTAATACTGGGAATTACCCTGGCGCCGGTCATCTGACACAGGCGTGTCAATGCCGTAACGGTCGCGGTTTGCACGCCGAAAAACGGAACGAACACCGAGTCTTTCGGGCCGAAATCCATATCGGGCAAATACAAAAACGGAAAACCTTGTTTGAGATATTTCACCACCGGGCGCAACCCCTGGGCGCGCGTGACCAGATGCGGATCGCCGAAACGTTTACGCCCGGCGAGCAGAATTTTGTCGAAGGCCTTATTTTTTTGTTCGCTGTACATTGAAACCAACTGCCATTCATGGCCGACGCGCGCACCGCCGATGTCGAGCCCGGCGAAGTGGGGCGACAACAGGATCACCGGCTGGCCTTTGAGGGCGTCGAGGTGTTCGCGACCTTTGAGATCGCAGAGTTCCGTTACACGTGACGGCGGCGACCACCACAGCACGCCGGCCTGCATGAATGCGCCGCCGAGATTCTTGAACAGCTGTTTGGCAATCAGTTTGCGTTCCGCGTCGGATTTTTCCGGAAAGCATAGCGCCAGGTTGGTGCGCGTGACGTGACGGCGCCCAACATAGTAAATCAAACCGCCGAGAAATCGGCCGATCCCCTCAATCAGCGGCAGGGGCAAAAAATGCACCAGCCACATGAAAAATAAAAAAATGCGCGTCACTATGCTTGCTGCCCGGCGGCCGGCGGCGGCTCGGCGCCTGCCGGTGTCTTATAGCGGTTGTAGCTCCACAGGTATTGCGCCGGCGCGCGCCGAATCAGGTCTTCCAATGCCGCGTTCAGCTGGCGTGCCGCGATATTTCTGTCGTCGGAAAACGGCGCGGTCGCAGGGGTGAGCCAGACTTTATAGCCGCTGCCATCAGACAATCGTTCGGCAAAGTAAAAAATCACCGGCGCCTGCGTGGCATTTTGCAGGCGGGTGACCAGCGTCATGGTGTAAGCGGGCTTGCCGAAAAAGTCCGCCCACACGCCTTCGCCGACGCCGGGCACCTGATCCGGCAGAATGCTGATACTGCCTCCGTGCCTGAGTGTTTTCATCAAGGTACGAACCCCCGACATATCCGCCGGCACCATTTTTTCTTGGCCGCGGTCGCGCCCGGCGTCCATGAGTTTTTGCACCCAGGGCATTTTCGGCGCGCGGTACAGGAATCGCGTTGGGATCCTGCTGTCCAGCCAGCGCCCGGCGATGTCGTAGCAGCCGAGATGCGGCGTCACGAAGATGATGCCTTTGCCGATCTTTTGTGCGGCCTCGACGTGTTCCCATCCTTCATGGCCGACAACCAGTCGCGCCACTTCATCTTCCGGGCGAAACCACGCCACGATGAGCTCGGTCGCGCCCTTGCCGGTTTCGCGCACATTCTGCGACAGCAACTCGCGAAAACTCTTTTCGTTCGGCCCAAGGCCGCTTTGCTGCAAGTTGTCGTAGGTCAACTGGGAAAATTTGTGCGAAAACAAATAAGCCATCAAACCCAGCGCCGAGCCGACGGCGTGGTTCGTTTTGAGGGGCAGTCGGGCGAGCAGTCGGAGCAGGAAAGTCACGGGGCAGGCCGGATTATTGTGTTTTGGACAGGCGGGCAAGTAGTGTTAAAATGCAAAGTTGATTCCATTCCGTTTGATTTATCCAGATAAGCGAGCCCCGAACATGAGCGAATTTCTTTTTACCTCGGAATCCGTTTCCGAAGGCCATCCGGACAAAGTGGCGGACCAGATTTCCGATTCGATTCTGGATGCCATTCTAGCGCAAGACCCCAAGGCGCGGGTAGCCTGCGAGACCCTCGTCACCACCGGCCTGGTCGTCATGTCTGGTGAAATCACCACCAATGCGCATATCGATTACATCCCGGTAGCGCGTGAAATGATCAAGCGCATCGGTTACGACAGCTCCGAAATCGGATTCGATCACCATACCTGCGCCGTGTTGACGGCATTCAATCGCCAGTCGCCTGACATCGCCCAAGGTGTGAACGAAGGCCAGGGTCTGGATCTTGAGCAGGGTGCGGGAGACCAGGGTTTGATGTTCGGCTATGCCTGCGACGAAACGACGGCGCTGATGCCGTTACCGATTTTTTACGCTCACCGCATCATGCAGCGCCAGTCCGAGTTGCGTAAAGACGGCCGCATGCCGTTTCTGCGACCGGACGCCAAATCGCAGGTCACCGTGAAATACGTCGATGGCAAGCCGCACAGTATCGACACGGTTGTGGTCTCGAGCCAGCACCACCCCGACGTTTCCCACGCACAATTGACCGAAGCGATCATCGAGCAGATCATCAAGCCGGTGCTGCCGGCAAAAATGCTGTCGGACAAAACCAGATACCTGATCAACCCGACTGGGCGCTTTGTAATCGGCGGCCCGATGGGTGATGCGGGTGTGACGGGTCGCAAGATCATTGTCGATACTTACGGCGGAGCGGCACACCATGGCGGCGGCGCCTTCTCCGGCAAAGATCCGTCGAAGGTTGATCGTTCAGCCGCCTACGCCGGGCGTTATGTCGCGAAAAATATTGTCGCTGCCGGCCTCGCCAGTAAATGCGAAGTACAGATCGCCTATGCTATCGGCATCGCCAAACCGGTGAGCATGATGGTCAACACTTTCGGCACGGGTAAAATCAGCGAGGAAAAAATCATTGATCTCATCATGCGCCATTTCGATCTGCGCCCGAAAGCGATTATCCAGACGCTGAATCTGTTGCGTCCGATTTACGCCAAGACGGCGAGCTACGGACACTTTGGCCGCGACGAACCGGAATTCACCTGGGAAAAAACCGACAAGGCCGAACTATTACGCTCCGAGGCTGGTCTGGGTCAGTTGCGCTCAGTCGCGCAGTAAGTTTTTGTTCCGCGTTCCGCTGAGGAGCGCTGCAGCTAAGTACTTGATTTAATTAAATAACTTAGCCACGCTCAGCGGGACGTTCCCCATTTTCAAGGGCGCTCCTATTTATGATCAACTTGCTGCGCATCGCGGATGCGATGTGTGAGCATATTTTCAGGAGATCACCATGAATGCAATTGTTAAACCATCCCACGATTACCATGTTGCCGACATCAGTCTCGCCGATTGGGGTCGCAAGGAAATGCGCATCGCCGAGACCGAAATGCCTGGCCTGATGGCAATCCGCGCAGAATTCGCCAAGACCCAACCTCTCAAAGGCGCGCGCATCACCGGCTCGCTGCACATGACAATTCAAACCGCGGTGTTGATCGAAACCCTCACTGCGCTTGGCGCCCAGGTTCGATGGGCATCCTGCAATATTTACTCCACGCAGGACCACGCCGCCGCAGCGATTGCTGTCACTGGCGTACCGGTATTTGCCTACAAGGGCGAAAGCCTGGACGAATACTGGGACTACACCCACCGTATTTTTGAATGGGCGGATGGCGCCCTCACCAATATGATCCTCGACGACGGCGGCGACGCAACTTTGCTGCTGCACCTTGGAACCCGTGCTGAAAAAGATTCATCGCTGTTGAACAACCCGACCAGCGAGGAAGAAATCTGCCTGTTTAACGCGATTAAAACCACACTCGCGTCAAAGCCGGGCTGGTACTCCAAGCGGCTCGCCGCAATCAAAGGCGTCACTGAGGAGACCACCACCGGCGTACATCGCCTGTACCAGATGCATAAAGATGGCAAGCTGGCTTTCCCTGCGATTAACGTCAACGATTCGGTGACCAAATCGAAATTCGATAATCTGTATGGGTGCCGCGAGTCGCTGGTCGACGCCATCAAACGCGCCACCGACGTAATGATCGCCGGCAAAGTCGCCGTGGTTGCCGGTTACGGCGACGTCGGCAAAGGATCTGCGCAAGCGCTACGAGCGTTGTCCGCGCAGGTGTGGGTGACTGAAATCGACCCGATTTGCGCGCTGCAGGCGGCGATGGAAGGTTATCGTGTTGTGACCATGGACTACGCCGCCGACAAAGCCGATATCTTCGTTACTGCAACGGGCAATTACAAAGTCATTACCCACGAGCATATGAAAAAAATGAAAGACCAGGCGATAGTCTGCAATATCGGCCATTTCGATAATGAAATCGATGTTGTTTCGCTGGAAAAATATACTTGGGACGAAATCAAGCCGCAGGTCGATCATGTCATATTCCCCGACGGCAAAAAAATCATCATGCTGGCCAAGGGTCGTCTGGTGAATCTGGGTTGCGGCACTGGGCATCCCAGCTACGTCATGAGCTCGTCGTTCGCCAACCAGACTATCGCGCAAATCGAATTGTGGACCGAAGCGCAAAAGGGCTCGGGCAAATATCCGGTTGGCGTTTACGTGTTGCCGAAACACCTCGACGAAAAAGTCGCCCGACTGCAGCTCAAAACGCTCAATGCGCAATTGTCCGAGCTGAGCGACGAGCAGGCGAAATATATCGGCGTAAGCAAGCAAGGCCCGTACAAAGGCGATGCATACCGCTATTAATGAATCTGTTTTGAAACTAAACCGAAGGGCCCCGCGCGTGACTGACGCGCGGGGATCCTTTATAACTATCTAATTTTATTATACTTTTAGAATCGCTTTTATGCCCGAAGCAACGCCAAAAAATAAATATAGCTTCGAATTTTTTCCGCCAAAGACTGCTGAAGGAATGGAAAAGTTGCGCGCAACGCGCACGCGACTCGAACAACTTAACCCGCAATTTTTCTCCGTGACATTCGGCGCGGGCGGATCGACGCGCGACCGCACGCTGGAAACGGTGTTGGAAATCCAGAAATCCGGATTCGACGCGGCGCCGCATTTATCCTGCGTCGGATCGACACGCGAAAATATTATTTCCGTGCTCGACCAATATAAAAGCAACGCCATAAAACACATCGTCGCATTACGCGGCGATTTACCCTCGGGGACGGTCGATGCAGGCGAATTCCGTTATGCCAGCGACCTGGTCGCATTTATCCGGCAGCACAGCGGCGATCATTTCAATATCGAAGTGGCGGCGTATCCGGAGTATCATCCGCAGGCAAAGAGCGCCGCCGAAGATTTGAAAAATTTCAAGCGCAAAATCGATGCCGGTGCCAACGCCGCCATCACGCAGTATTTTTATAATGCCGATGCGTACTTCGCGTTCGTCGATGCCGCGCGCGCGCAGGGTATCGACGCACCGATCGTGCCTGGTATCATGCCGATCAATAATTTCTCCCAGCTCGCGCGTTTTTCCGACGCCTGCGGCGCCGAGATCCCGCGCTGGATGCGTCTCAAGCTGCAAAGTTACGGTGACGACACGGCCTCGATCAAAGCCTTTGGTCTTGATGTCGTTACCGCGCTGTGCGACAAGCTGTTGCGCCACGGCGCGCCAGGCCTGCATTTCTACACACTGAACCAGGCAGGCGCGGTTTCGACCATCTGGCAGCGCCTCGGGTTGTAGCACCTGCTTAACGCGTTGCCGGAGGCTGCATGATTGCTTCCGCTGCAGGGACATGTGCAGGTGCAGAAATCCGAAATTAGCATACTGCGGTGGCCTGCATTAAACTATGTCCTGGTTCCGGGTTGTCGCTATTCCACGCAGGCAAAAATAGAAATCCCCTATAAATGAAAACATCAGGAGGCAAATAAAATGTTAGATATGATTATTCGTGAAGCCGCGGCAAAATTCGGTCTTGGCGACAAGGCCGGGATGGTCGTCAGCGCCTTGCTCGGCATGATGTTTCAAAAACAATCCGGCGGTCTCGCCGGCTTTCTCGATATGTTCAAGCAAAAAGACCTGGCCAATCTCGCAGCATCATGGATCGGCGGCGGCAGCGGGATGCCCTTGGGCATTAATCCGACCCAGCTTGAAAATGTCATTGGCGGGGGTCTGATGAAAGACCTGGCTTTGAAGACCGGTTTGCCGATCGGGCCGATCGGCAGCGCCCTCGCATTCATGTTGCCTAATATTGTTCGCAGCCTGACCGCAGACGGCAAAGTCCCGACAGATGTTCCCGCCGCCGTCACCCAGTATATGAGTGGCGACAAGGCTGCGCCAGGTGCAGCCGCGGCTGCCGGTGCTGCTGCGATCGGTGCTGCCGCCGCTTCCGTGGGAGCGGCGGGCAAGGCGGCAGTTGGAAACGCCGCCGAAACAGCCGTTGCCGCTACGGGCGGCGGATTATCCAAATGGTTATGGCTGATTCCGGTTGTCTTGGTTCTGGGTTGGTTTATGATGCGCAAGTCTGCAGAGGCGCCTGCTCCAGCTGCCCCAGCGCCGAAACCCGCGCCCGCGGCTGAGGCGCCGAAAGTTGAAGCGCCGAAAATGGAAGCGCCGAAGGTGGCTGAGCCAACGCCGGCGGCAGCGGTGGCTGAAGCGCCGAAAGACGATGCCGCGAGGAACGCTGCAGCGGCTGCAAAAATGGATGCACTTAAGGCGGCGGGAAACGTCAGCGGTGACGAGCTGGTCAAAGCATTAAACCTGGCGATCATCCACTTCGCTTCGGGTAGTGCGCAAATTTCTCCCGACAGCATGGACATCGTGAAAAAAGCCGCCGAGACCATCAAGGCGGGTGCAGCGGGTACCAAGTTGGAAGTGGGCGGACACACTGACAGCTCGGGCAATCCGGCGAGCAATATGAAACTTTCCGAGGCCCGTGCTCAATCCGTCATGGCGGCGCTGGTTGGTTTCGGAGTGAATAAAGGCATGCTGAGCGCAAAAGGCTATGGTGACAGCAAACCGGTGGGCTCGAATGACACGGCGGAAGGCAAAGCGAAAAATCGCCGGATGGAATTTTCGTTGGTGAAATAGATTAAACACTTTACGGAAATGCGTTTGGGCCGCATCAGCGGCCCATTTTTTTCCGCTATTGGAAGTGCTGCTGCCGGAGCAGAAGTCAATTGGAGCCCGTCGCAGACGTGTGTGGCGCAGCCCGCTTCAATTACAAATGCACTGAACGCCCGCCGTCCACGTTAATAATCTGGCCGGTGACATAAGTTGCATCGCACACCAGGAATTTTACCGCGCCCGCCATATCGTCCGGCGAGCCGGGCCGTTTGAGCGACGTCTGGTCGACGATGCGTGCCTGTTCTTTTACGTCAAAGTGCCCGCCATCAGCCGGCCACGCCGCCACACCAGGAGAAACGCCGTTCACTCGTATTTCGGGGCCCAGCTCAATCGACAGCGAGCGGGTCAGCCCGAGCATGGCGCTTTTGGCAATAGAATAGACGACGTATTCTTTCAGCGGCCGTTCCGAATGAATGTCGATAATGTTGACAATACAGCCGCGATGTTGCTTCAGTGCCGGCGCGGCGGCCTGGGATAGAAACAACGGCGCTTTAAGATTGGTCCCAATTAAACCAGCCCAGTTATTTTCGTCGATGCTGCCGACGGGCGTGGCGTGAAAGGTCGACGCGTTATTCACCAGCGCATCAAGGCGCCCGTAAGTTTTCACCGTTTGGTCGATCAGCTTTGGCAAGTCAACAAGCTGCAATAAATCGGCCTGCATCGCGGCGGCAGAATTCTTGCGTAGCGCATTCAGCTCGTCGCGCAATGCGCAGGCCTCGGCCAGCGAATGTTGAAAATGAATCATGACGCTCATGCCCTCGCCGTGAAGGCGTTTCACTATCGCCGCGCCGACCCGTTTCGCGCCGCCGGTCACCAGAGCCACTTTATTCTGCATGTTATAATTCATCCCGAAATTCAAATAAGATTCTACCGCAAAAAATCCGTCGCCCACTCATAGTGCAAACTCCGCAGAGCCGCTCCCATGTTTCTTTTCCGCCGCCGTCCGCCGAGGCGCTGGCGCACAGCGCGAAGCTGTCTGCGTTAATCCGCCGCGATATTGTCGACCGCGACGGCTGGATTCCGTTTGAGCGCTACATGCAGCTCGCGTTGTATGCGCCAGGACTGGGATATTACAGCGCCGGCGCAAAAAAAATCGGCAAGGACGGCGATTTTGTTACCGCGCCGGAAATTTCCGCGCTATACGGTCAATCGATCGCACGGTCTGCAGCGGAAGTTATTGCGAATACGGACGGCGATATTCTGGAATTCGGTGCCGGTTCCGGTCGATTGGCATTCGATCTGCTCGATGAATTGCAGCGGCTCAGACGATTGCCAAGGCACTATTACATTCTTGAAGTCAGTGCAGATCTCCGCGAGCGACAGCAGAGCTTATTGGCGTCGCTTCCGACCGATGTTTTCTCGCGCATCAAGTGGATCGATGAATTATTCGACGCTTTCAGCGGCCTGGTTATCGGAAATGAAGTGCTGGATGCCATGCCGACGCACCTGCTTGTCCGGACGGATAATCGGATATGCGAACGCGGCGTGGCAATCGAACTGGAACATTTTGTTTTTCACGATCGAGCAGTCGATAGACAATCGGCATTATTCGCGGCGGCTGACAAATTCGATTTTCCCGAGAATTATGTCAGCGAAATAAATCTGGCGGCGCAAGGGTTTATCGCCAGCCTCGGCGCGATGCTGCAACGGGGCGTGTTGCTGATGATCGATTACGGTTTTTCCGCGGCCGAATATTATCACCCTCAACGCAGCATGGGCACCCTGATGTGCCATTACCGGCATCATGCTCACAACGACCCGTTTTATCTGCCCGGTTTGCAGGATATCACCAGCCATGTCGATTTTTCGGCGATCGCGAAAGCGGGGCAAGCGGCCGGGTTAGAACTCATCGGATTTACGTCGCAGGCGCAGTTCCTGCTCGACTGCGGCATTACGGATCTGATTGCCCGCCATGACCCCAGCGATGCGGCAAATTATCTGCCGATGGTGAATGCGCTGCAGCGACTTGTCAGCCCGGCAGAAATGGGCGAACTGTTCAAGGCAATTGCAATGGGCAAAAATTTTTCAATTTCTTTGCCGGGATTCAATGCAAGGTCGTTACGCCTCTGAATTTCGGCGCTAAAATCGTGCGTGGCGCCGGCTGTAAAAAAATGTTAACTTCTGCCCTGCCGCGACAATCTGGTCGCAAACGGCAGCCGTACCAAGAATTAGAAAAAAAGATAATTTAATCAATAAGTTAAACAAAGAGGTATTCATGCCCGTCAGCATTGTTATCCCTAAAGAGACTGTACCCGGCGAAACCCGCGTCGCGCTGGTTCCCGAGGTTGCGAAAAAGCTCAAGGCCATGGGCGCAACGCTGCGCATGGAAATGGGCGCGGCCGAGCGGGCGCTGCTGCGCGACGCCGATTTCGCCGACGTGCAAGTGGTCAGCGGGGCGTCGTTGTACACGGCGGCCGATCTGGTTTTGCGCGTGCAACCGCCAAGCGAAAATGAAATCGCCAATATGCCGAGCGGCTCGACGATGATCAGTTTCATGCAGCCAGGAAAAAATCCGGCCATTGCAAAAAAATTGTGCGAAAAAAATATTACCAGCCTGGCGATGGAATTGGTGCCGCGCATTTCCCGCGCGCAGTCAATGGATGCTCTGTCATCGCAGGCAAGTGTCGCCGGTTACCAGGCGGCGCTGATGGCGGCGCAATTGTCGCCACGGTTTTTCCCCATGCTGACCACCGCGGCCGGAACGATACGCCCGGCGAAAGTGCTGGTTATCGGCGCCGGCGTTGCCGGCTTGCAGGCGATAGCGACAGCACGCCGCCTCGGCGCATTGGTCGAAGCGTATGACGTACGTGCGGCGGCAAAGGAGCAGGTGGAATCTCTCGGTGCGAAATTCATCAGCGTTGTCTCGGGCGCTGAAGGCGCAGGCGGTTACGCGCGCGAGCTGAGCGAGGACGAGAAAAAAGCGCAGCAGGAAAAGCTCGCCAGCGTTGTCGCCGCAGCCGACGCAGTCATTTGTACAGCCGCGGTGCCCGGCCGCCCGGCGCCGAAAATCATCAGCGCCGATATGGTGGCGCGCATGAAAACAGGCGCGGTAATTGTCGATCTGGCTGCGGAATCGGGCGGCAATTGCGAACTCACTCAACCCGGCAAAACTGTTACTGCTCACGGTGTCACATTGCACGGCCCGTTGAATGTGCCGAGCACCATGCCGGTTCATGCCTCGGAAATGTATGCCAAAAACCTGCTGGCCATTCTGGCGCTGATGATCAAGGACGGCGAACTCAAACCGGATTGGGAAGATGAGGTCCTGAAAGGCTCACTCTATACCCATGCCGGAAAAATCATTCACGAAGCCACGCGCAAAGCCGTGGAGGGAGAATAATCATGCTCGAAGGTTACGGCGCACTTTATATATTCATGTTGGCCGCCTTTACCGGCTACGAAGTCATCAGCCGCGTGCCGGTGATTCTGCATACTCCGCTGATGTCGGGTTCCAATTTCATCCACGGCATTGTGCTTGTCGGCGCGATGGTCGCGCTGGGCGAGGCAACCAGCGTAGTGCAACAGATCATTGGCTTCTTCGGCGTGGCACTGGCGGCGATGAACGCTGTCGGCGGTTATGTCGTGACGGAACGCATGCTCGGCATGTTTACTGGCAAGCGTGAGGTGAGAAAATGACCGTCCATATTATCCAGATTGCCTATTTTATCGCCGCTGTATTATTTATTTTCGGCATGAAAGGCATGAGTTCGCCGCTCGGCGCGCAAAAAGGCATCGTATGGGCGGGTGCCGGCATGGTCCTGGCGACGCTGGTCACCTTCCTTGACGGCAACATTTTGAATAACACGGATCATCGTACCGTTAACTATGTATTGATGATTGTCGCGATTGCGATCGGCGGTAGCCTCGCCTGGGTCAGCGGCAAAAAAGTGCAAATGACCGATATGCCGCAAATGATCGCGCTCTACAACGGCATGGGCGGCGGCGCCGCCGCTGCGATCGCCGCGACGCAATTGATCGGCGGCCATATTTCATCACCGCTGGTCGGCACGCTCGCGGTGCTCGGCGCGCTGATCGGCAGTGTGTCGTTTTCCGGCAGCTTGATTGCCTATGCAAAATTGCAGGGCATTATGAAGGGAGTGTTTTCCCTGCCCAAGCACCAGATCATTACCTACAGTGTGCTCGCCATCAGCGTGCTGATGGGGCTCGCCCTGATTGCGCTGAAAGGCGACAGCATTCCGATCATGACGCCTTTGGTGATTTTGTTTTTCGCGCTTGCTTTGCTGTTTGGCGTATTGATGACTTTGCCGATAGGCGGCGCAGACATGCCGGTGGTCATCTCCCTGTTCAATGCATTGACCGGCCTGGCGGTTGCGTTCGAAGGATTTGTGCTCAACAACGCGGCGATGATTATTGCGGGAACCGTGGTGGGCGCCGCAGGTACCTTGCTTACCCAGCTGATGGCAAAAGCCATGAACCGATCGATTGCCAAACTCCTTTCCCCGCCGCCGCCGAGCGCCGGCGGCGCGCAGGAAGTGGTCGGCACCATGCGTGAGATCGGCGCGCAGGATACGGCAATTCTTATGGCGTATGCACAAAAGGTCATCATCATTCCAGGCTACGGCATGGCGGTCGCGCAGGCGCAGCACAAAGTCTGGGAGCTGACGCAATTGCTCGAGGAAAAGGGCATCGAGGTTAAATTCGCGATCCATCCGGTCGCCGGCCGCATGCCCGGGCACATGAACGTCCTGCTGGCGGAGGCCGGTGTGAATTACGAACGCATATTCGATCTGGATGAAATCAACCCGGAGTTTGCACAGGCCGATGTGGTGCTGGTGATCGGGGCGAACGACGTGGTGAATCCGGTCGCGCGCACCGACAAAAGCAGTCCGATTTACGGCATGCCTATTCTCAACGCCGACATGGCGAAAAATGTTGTCGTCATCAAACGCGGTCAGGGTTCGGGCTTCTCCGGCATCGAGAATGCACTTTTCTACAAGGATAATACAAGGATGTTTTACGGCGGCGGGCAGGAAGCGGTGAATAAACTGATTCACGAAGTAAAGCATTTATAAAATAAAAAGGAAATTCAATGTTAAAGCTTTGCGGTTTTTCGGCAAGCAATTATTACAACAAAGTCAAACTGGCGCTGTTGGAAAAAAATATTCCATTTGCTGAAGAGTTGGTCTGGCCGTCTAAAGACGAAGCGCTGTTCAAACGCAGCCCGATCGGCAAAATCCCGTTTATCGAAGTCGAAGGCGGTGCCATCAGCGAATCGCACGTGATCGCCGACTTTCTTGAAGATGCCTATCCCGATCCTTCCATGTATCCGCAAGGAAATCTGAATCGCGCCAAATGCCGTGAACTGATTAAACTCATTGAGCTATACCTGGAATGGCCGGCGCGCCGTTTGTATCCCGAAGTTTTTTTTGGCGGGAAAGTTTCTGACGACACGAAAAGCGAGGCGCTGCTGCAGATTGATAAGGGCTTGAAGGGACTGGCGCGACTGACGCGATTCGACCAGCCATTCATCATGGGCGATAAGCTTACCCATGCGGATTTCGCAGCATTTGTGCATATTCCGATTGTCATGCTGGCGATGAAAATCGCCTATGGCCGGAATCTGTACGACGAAATACCCAACGCCAAACGTTACATCGAGCGGCTTGCGGAGAGGCCGCACTTCGTCAAGGTCAACGCCGACCGCAAAGTGAATTCGGAATTGATGATGTCGCGCGGCAAAAAATAGCGGCACGGACGATTATTATCAGGGTGCAATCTGCACCCTTTTTTGTTCAGTCACCATCCAGCATCGCGATAGTTTGACGAAACAATGCGTCGTCAGCAGCGGCAAAATGATCCACGATGTTTAAATGATGGGCATTACTAACCTTTTGATTATATTCAATATTTTTATTCCAACGTATCGCCAGTAAATCGCTCTGGCGTTTGAATTCATCGCTCTCCAGTTCTCCGGCGGCAAGATAGAGTGCCGCAGACGATTGCGCTTTCAACAATGTTGGACTGAGTTTCTTTGCGCTGCTCGCCGTCAATTTCAAATCACAGTTGACCGATGCAATCCGCAGAAGCGGCTCGAGATCATAAATCCCGCTCATGCCTGTCATGCCTTTAATCATGTTGCGTGGCGTGTCGTCGGCGAATTTGCTCCAGTCGGTTGCCAGCATCATCGCGGCGAGATGCGCGCCGGCGGAATGTCCGGCGATATAAAATTTTTCCGGATCAACACCGAAGTGCGGCGTATGACGATACAGCCATGCCATCGCGTTGCGCGATTGTTTCACCATGTCGCCCATGAAAGTATT
>JBAVXA010000176.1:0-5847 GCA_049698095.1 Burkholderiales bacterium | reverse complement strand
CTGCTGTTTCCAAGCCTGCCGCCGCAGCAACGCCTGCCGCGCCCGCAACGCCGCCAGTCAAGCCCGCGGAAACGAAAAAGTAAACTCAACCGCATCGCAAAAAAGCCCGGCATTGCCCGGGCTTTTTTGTTGCTTGATAACCTGGATCACTGGCTGATCCGAAAATTTTATTATGCCGCTTTGGCCAACGGTTTCTGAAAGCGCAACGCCTGCGGATAGGGAAACACGTCCTCGACGTGGCCCGCTTTGATGCGGTCCTGAATGCCCTTCCAATAATCCGCGTCGAGCAACTCCGGGTGCAGTTCGAGGAAAATTTTGCGCACTTTCGGATCGGTGAGCAGGAACGTGTCGAACTCTTCCGGGAAGATGTCGTGCTGGCCGACGGTGTACCACGGCGTGCTCGACATTTCGTCTTCGTCGTTGCGCGCAGGCGGGATGCGGCGGAAAACGCAATTGGTGAGGTAATCGAGTTCGTCGTAATCGTAGAACACCACGCGTCCGTAACGCGTCACGCCGAAATTCTTGAACAACAGATCGCCGGCAAAAATATTCGCCGCGGCGAGCTGCTTGAGGGCGATGCCGTATTCGTTTATCGCGTGCCGGCGCTGTTCGTCGGTGGCGCGGTCGAGATAGATGTTGAGCGGAATCAGGCGGCGCTCGACATACAGATGCTTCACGATCATCGCGTCGTCGGTTTCTTCGATCGAGGAGGGCGCCTGCTTGCGCAGTTCGTCAATCAACTCCTGGCTGAACCGGCTCTTGGGAAACGCTACGTCCGAATATTCCAGCGTGTCGGACATGCGCCCTACGCGGTCATGGTGTTTCACCAGCAGATATTTGGCAATAACCGTCTTGCGATCGACTTCCTTCGGCGGCGCGAAAACGTCCTTGATCACTTTGAACACGTACGGATATGACGGCAGGGTGAACACGGTCATGACCAGCCCCTTGATGCCGGGAGCGACAATGAAGTCGTCGTTCGAATGGCGAAGATGATGCAGGAAGTCGCGGTAGAAAAGCGATTTGCCGTGTTTCTGCAGGCCGAGAATGGTGTAGAGCTCGGCCTTGGGTTTGTTCGGCAACATGCTGCGCAGGAACTGCACGTAAGCCGCCGGCGCTTCCATGTCGACCAGAAAATAGGCCCGATTCGAGCTGAACAACAGCATGAGCAATTGCTGGTCGAGCAAAATCGTGTCGAGGAAAAGCTTTCCCTCGGCGTTGTGCAGGATGGGAATGACGAACGGATATTCGACGCTGCCGTTAATCATTTTGCCAACCGCATACGCACCCTTGTTGCGATAGAACAGCGAGCCGAGCATCTGAATCTGGTAGTCGGGTAGCAGCTCAACCGGGCGCCGCAATAGTCGGCGCCACGCATGCATGACGTTGCGGATGTCGTGCGCCAGGTCGGCGAACGGTCGCTTCAATTCGAAGTCGGCGACGATTTTCTGCAGCGTGACGCGCAGCCCGACCTGCGCCGGATAATAACTGCGATAAGACGGCGGATTGGCGTCCATGTAGTCGGTCGAGACGGCCGGACGCACAAAAATAAAGCTGTTATTGAAATACGTGCGGTGCAAAATTTTGCACGTGACTGAATTGAAAAAGGTCTCCGCGCATTCCGGTTGCTTGTGGTTGTTCATCAGCGTGATGTAATGCTGCTTCGCCTGCAGCCAGATCAGGTCGCTGATGCTGGTGGCGTGAAATTCCTGTTCCAGCCGCGCCACGCATTCGCTTACCCGCGCGTCGTAAAAATCGATACGCTCGCGCGAGCTGATTTGCGTGGCGGACCATTCAGCCGATTCGAAATGGCGTTTCGCCGCGCGGCCGACTTCTCGGAAAATACGGTAGTGTTTATCAAAGCCGTCGAGAATGGCTTCCGCGATCAGCAGGGCGGTATCACGCATGGTTTGGGAGCATCATCAAAAGCGAATTTTTATGAACGATCTAATACTTGCCTAATTCGATGTCGGTTTTGCCGAGTTCGGTGACGGCGCCGTCGATCTCGTTGACTGCCCGCACGGTCGCGTAATAGCGGCTGCCTTTGCCGCCTGAGCAGGGCGCCATGTAGGCCGCGCCCTCCTTGCCCCAATCGCCTTTCTGCGCGCTGACGATATAGACGTCTTTCGGCATGTCGATGGTGTTTTCCGCGATCGACGGAAACTGCACCGTGGCAGTGCCGGGAGAAATTTGCACGCCGATAATGCCGTGGCCGCCGTCGTCGAGTTTTTTATATGCGCCGTTGCTGAAGGCGACAATGATGCGGTTCGCATGCACTGGAATTTGACTGATTTTCAATGCGGGCGACACACCGTGGCCGCCATGCTTGGCGCAATGTTGACCGGCGGGAACATTCAACCCGTCCCACGCCGTATCGGCAAAGCTGACGGAAAGCGGCGCAGTCTGCGCGAAAGCGACGATGGGCGACAGCAATAGCGACAACAACAGGGTTTTTCTCTTCATAAATAATCCAATATAATCATATAGTTATATAACAGTTGTGGCGGCGAAATGTGCGCCGTCGAATCTTGAATGCAGCCATAGTTTACAGGCAAAAAAAAGCGGACGTCTATTCGTCCGCTCTTACACGATGCAAAAACCGGTTCAGTTCGGGAACGCCTGCAGGCACTGCTTGCCCGCCGTCTGTTTCGCTTCCACCTGCCCGGCCGCGTGTTCGAACTTCGGTGGCGAAAATTCGCCCGCTTCAATACGCGGCAGGATATTTTCGTAGATCGCGAGCAACTTGGTTTCGGCTTCGCCTTTGCCGCTGAGGAATTTTTTCACATCGGCTTTCATTTCCGCAAAGGTCTCCGTCGCCCCGTTGGCGCGTGCCTTGAACATGAAGCTGATATTTTTCTGCAGGCCAAAACAGGTTTGGATATTGTTTTTGCCCGGCGACCAATCGACGTCGGACGCATGCGCAAGGTTTGCCGAAGCAAGCGAAACAAAAAGCAGGGCAGTAAAGATTTTCGGGGCGGTCATAATAGTTCTCTATTTTTCCAATGATTTTTTCAGGTTGGCAAGGCCGGTTTGATAAACGCCGGTGATAGACTTGACCGCGGCTTCGTCGTTTTGTTCCGGCGGAGGGTTGTTGTTCGGATAAGCGCGATAAAACGCGCCGCGCCATTCTACGGTCGATGTGCCGGGAGCTTCGCCCGCTTTCACGGTGAGAGTGGACGTATAGTTACTCACCGGCAACGCGCCGCCGTCTTTTGCGCGGTAATTGAATTTCTTGTCTTCTTCGCTGAAGCCTTCCAGCGTCTCGACGACTTTGCCGCCGCCTTTGAGGCTGAGTGTGCGCACCGAGCCGACTTTGCTGCCGTCGGTGGCCGTGCTGCTTTCCACCGCCGGGTGCCAATCCTGCAGCTTGGCGAAATCTTTCACTTTGGCCCAAACCGCATCGGGGGCGGCTTTGATGGTCACGTTCTCGACCACTTTCTGGCGCGACGGGCCGTGTGCGAAGGCGAAGGCACTGAGGGACAATAACAACACGGCTAATGCTGCTTTACGCATAACAATTTCTCCTGTAAAAAATTCAGTTAAATCGGTTTTACGGGTTGCCGATAAAATCGCCATACCCGCGCGGGCTTTTGCCTACTTCCACCGTCGCCAATGTCTTGCCGCTTTCCATATCCAGCACCCGCACATTGTCATCCATCCAGTTCACCACGTAAACCCGGTTGCCCAGCGTGGCGATGCCTTCCGGATAGCTGCCGGCAGCCCAAGTCCCGATAACGCGCCGGGTCGCCGTATTGATGACAGACACGGACTCGCTATGCTGGTTGGTGATGAATGCACGTTTGCCGTCCGGCGAAAAAGCCACGCCGTAAGGCGAATTGCCGACCTTGATGGTCTTGATGGTCCGGTTGCGCCGGATATCGATCACGCTGACATCATTGCCCAGCACGTTCAAGGCATACAATTGTTTTCCATTCGGCGTAAGGCCGACGGCAAACGGATGATTGCCGACGCGCATTTTCGACAGGGTTTTTGCCGTCGCCGTCTTGATCACCGACACCACATTTTCATCCCGATTGGCGATATAAACGCGCGCACCATCCCGCGGAATCGCCACGCCGGTCGGCGTCTTGCCGGTCGGAATCGAGCGCAGGCGCTTATGCGTCAGCCCGTCAAATTCGAGTACCTGGCTGTTAAACCAGTCGCCCACGTAAACCCGCGAGCCGTCCCTCGAAACCGCCACGCCGACTGCGCCCTCCGCAGTCGGAATCGTGTCGATCACCTGGTTAGTGGCCATATCGATTACCGACAGGTCGCCGCTTTCCGCATTGCTGATAAATGCCTTTTTGGTTCTGGAATTCACTGCCACGCCGGCCGGACCTTTGCCGACGGCGATGGTGGCGACGGCTTTGTTCACGGTCAGGTCGATTACCGAAACGCTGTTGCCGGCCTGATTGGTAATATACGCGAACGGCGCGGCGGAAACGCCGCACGAGAACAGCAGCAGCAACAAAACATTCAGCTTCAATGCCGACATATCAATTTCCCCGCGATGCGCTGCGCGTCATCCGTGCCTGCGAATAAAAAAACGCCCAAGCAAGACAGCTCAGGCGTCGATTGCAAATCATCATTCAGCCACTTATTTTTTCGACAGATGATCTTTCATTTTCATCATCGCGATGGTGGCGGCAATTCCGCCGAGCGTGTTTATCAGCGTCGTGTGCTGCGCGTAAAACTGACCGAGTTGATCGGCCACCTTGGGGCTCGCTTCGCGCGCGCTTGTCACTACTTCCTGCACCTGCTGCGGCGTCAGTTGCTTTGCCTGATCGGGCGTGATCTGCGTCTGCCCCGGGCTCATCACCTTGCTCAACGCGCCGCCCGCCAGCCCGGCGATGACCGCGGGACCAAGCACGCTGATAATCTGGTTGAGCATGCCGGCCTGCTGCACGCTGTTGGATTTGCCGAACAGCTGGCTCACCATTTCGCCGATAGGCGGTGTTTTGTCCGAATCGAACGCGGCAGTCAGGCCCTTGCCCAGAACGTCCGGCGGTGCATGCTGAATCACTTCGTCGAGATGCTGCTCGCTTTTGTTGCTGTTGATGGCCTGCGCCAGAATATCTAAAAGTCCCATGAAAATCTCCTTTGCAATTAAGTGCGCGTGAGCGCGTTATTTCTTCGACATGAAATGATAGCCCAGCAACATCACCGCCGCGCCGATAATCGAAGCGATAAATCCGGCCGATTGTCCTTCAGCGTAAAAGCCCATGAGCTGCCCGATGACCGTCGCCGCAATCGCGCCGCCAATACCCAGAATGGCCGTCAGCCAGAAGCCGGACGGGCCTTTACCCGGCGTCAGTGCTTTGGCAATCAACCCGGCCACAAATCCAATCAGAATCGTCCATATCCAATGCATCATTTTTGTTCTCCTTTGATTAACTTGCTTGAACAGAATAGCAAAATTTTACCGTATTAAAACGGAACAATTTTCGGAATCAAAATAGTGTTTATATTTAATGCGTTGCGAGAGCATCGAGGGCAAGGAAAATTGTCAGTCAAAGTTTCGCAGAGTTGCGTGCGCTTATTTCTTGGCAGTTTCTCCACCAGCCAGAGTTGGGTGGGCAGAGCGTAGCGTGCCCACCTATCGCTCAGCGTGGGCACGCTGCGTTTTGCCCACCCTTCATTTGTTTTGTCATCCTGCGTGATTTTAGCCTTTAGCCTTTAGCCCTGGGCGTGGCGAACGGGGAAGGATCTGCTTTTCGCATTCAAAAATGCGGCGCTCTTTCAGAAAAAAAACAGACTGCAGATTCTTCGGGCAATGCCCTCAGAATGACAAAAATTTTGAAGTCTCGAAAAAGGATCGCGCAGTGCGAGATCGGTTCGCGCCTGACA
>JBAVXA010000175.1:0-4544 GCA_049698095.1 Burkholderiales bacterium | reverse complement strand
GGCGTTGGCGCAACGGTCGGTGCTGGAGTCGGTACGGGTGTTGTTCCCGGTGCTGGCGATGGCGTCGGTAACGGCGTTGCGGTCGGTGACGGAACAGGTGTCGGAGCGGCGGTCGGCGCTGGCGTAGGCGTCGGCGCGGCAGTGCCTGCAGCTGCAGTGATGTAGGCTGCGATGTTCGAAACCTGAGCCGATGTCAGCGCGCTGAACATGCCCATGCCGCCGGTGTTGGCGTTAATCGCAGCTTGGATACTTGCAGCACTCTTGCCGTTTAGGATTTTGGATGTATTGGTTTTGACGTCCGCGCCATGGCAGGCTGAACAGCTGATGCTGCCGGCGTATTTGGTCGTGTTGACATATAAATCCTGCCCAGCCGTGACGGGGCTCGGCGCTGGAGTCGGCGTTGGCGGAGGTATCGGTGTGGGTACAGGAGTAGTCACGGGCGTGGGTACTGGCGTTGGTGTTGGTGTCGGCGTCGGAGCAGCTGTCGGAGCCGGAGTAGGCACGGGCGTCGGTGCTGGCGTTGGCACTGGTGCTGGCGTCGGCGTCGGCGTCGGAACAGCTGTCGGAGCCGGAGTAGGACCGGGCGTTGGAGCCGTGGTCGGAACTGGAGTCGGAGCCGGTGTCGGAACAGGTGTCGGAACAGGTGTCGGAACGGGCGTGGCAGTCGGTGTTGGCGCCGGAGTCGGTATGAGCGTAGGCGACGCGCATCCGGACTTTTTGCTGCAGATAAATGCGGCAACGTTATTCAGCTCTGCCGAGGTCAGGAATTTGTAAGCTGCCATTCCTCCCGTATTGTTGTTGATGGCGCTCAGGATTCTGGGCGCGCTGATTCCGTTAAGTATATTGTTCAACCCCGAAGCAGGATTTGCACCGTGGCAAGCTACGCAGTTGCTCGAATAGGTCGTTGCGCCGGCTGCTGCATCGGCGGCAACAGCGGAAGATGCGAACCCGGTAAATAGCAGGCCAAGGGCCACGGCGAGGGGTTTGAATTTCATTGTTATCAACTCCGTTGTGGTGTGGCTGAAGCACGAACTGCAACTGAAAATGACTGTGGCGCGATAAATCGCTGATGTAAATCAATAGTTGGGAAAAATATCCCTAATGCAGGATGTGAATATATTCCCCAAATGTGCGGTGCGTCAAGTAAATTCTCGCCACTTTCCCGCGTTGTCGATAAAATGTTTTTAAAATCAATTGGTTAAAACAATAATTAGTTTTAATGTTTATTATCAATGGGTTAAAGCATATTAATAATGCTGATTCGGTAATTGATTGAATTTGAATAATATTATTTCAGCAGAAAGCGTTAGGGAAAAAGAAACGTGGGTATTATTCACACGATTTGTTCTATTAGATAATATTCGCAACTTCAAAGCAAGCGAGGTCAATGCGAACATGCAAAATCCAAACAATTTCGCCCTTGTTGGAGATGCGGTGGATAACGCATGAAAGTTGCCTCGTTCGCCCCGGCTTTCCGGTCGCAGCGGTTGGTGCCGCAAAATCCATGTACCGCGTTGCGACGAAGGGAGGTTTTTGTGCTTGCCAAGGTGTTATATTCGTGACGGGACGGGCAGGAAGAAAGAGGCCATCGCTTTTGGCGTTGCGGCATCGTGCCGACAGCCTGATTGCTGACGCAACAGCGCGGGGACGCTATCTGCTCGACAATCAGTTTCGAATCAAAATAATTTCATTCCGGGAGCGACAACATGCAGGGAAAAAATAAACAGGTGTTATTGGCGGCTCGTCCGCAGGGTGCAGTGAAGGAAGCGGATTTCAAAATCGTCGAGACGGATATTCCGGCAGTCGGCGATGGGCAGGTGCTGGTACGCAATCATTTTCTGTCGCTCGATCCTTATATGCGCGGACGCATGGACGATTCAAAATCCTACGCCGCCAGCCAGAATCTCGGTGAAGTGATGATCGGCGGAACGGTCGGCGAAGTGGTCGAATCGAAAAACGCTAAATTCAAAGTCGGCGACATGGTCGTCGGCATGTACGGCTGGCAACAATACGGCGTATCCGATGGCGCAGGCTTGATGAAAGTCGATATCACGCATATTCCCGCTTCAGTGTATCTCGGCTCGGTCGGTATGCCGGGCGTGACGGCATGGTACGGCTTGACGCAAATCGGCGCGCCCAAGCCCGGTGAAACCGTCGTGGTCTCGGCGGCAAGCGGGGCTGTCGGCAGCGTCGTGGGCCAGTTGGCAAAGTTGAAAGGTTGCCGCGCGGTCGGCATCGCCGGCGGGCAAGCCAAATGCGATTACGTGGTGAAAGAACTGGGATTCGACGCCTGCATCGATTATAAAAAAGATACCTGGTTCGTCGATTTCAAGGAAGCCACACCGAACGGCGTCGATATTTATTTCGATAACGTTGGCGGTGAAATCCTCGACAATGTGCTCCGCCGCATGAACGCCTTTGGGCGTATTCCGTTATGCGGTTTGATCTCCCAATACGATGGTGAACCGTATGCGATGAAAAACGTGCGCTCGTTACTCGTCAATCGGCTCAAACTGCAGGGATTTATTGTTTCTGAGCACATGGAAGTGTGGCCGCAAGCGCTGAAAGAACTTGGCGGTTACATCGCCACCGGCAAATTGAAATACCGCGAGAGCGTCGCGCAAGGACTGGATAACGCGCCGAAAGCATTTATCGGCATGCTCAAGGGCGAAAACTTCGGCAAACAGGTGGTCAAGCTGATTTAGGCTAACGAAATAAATTTATTCTCCTTTTAAACGAGGTGAGCCTTGCTTCGCGTTGTGCATTTTGAAATTCCCGCTGACGATCCGGAACGCGCCAATGAATTTTATTCTGGCGTGTTCGGCTGGGACATGAAGCGCTTCGGCGAGCAGGATTACTGGCTTGCCAACACAGGCGATCCCAACACACCGGGTATCAACGGCGCCATCATGAAGCGCAAACATCCTGCGCAACCGGTGGTCAGCAGCATCAGCGTGCCGTCGGTGGACGAATATGCAAAAAAAGTGGAGCGGGCAGGTGGGCAAATCGTCGTGCCGAAATTCGTCGTGCCCGGCGTGGGCCATCTGGCGTTTTTCAAAGACACCGAAGGTAACATTTTCGGTTTATGGCAGGATGATACGTCGGCAAAGTAATCATCTGTCATCCTGAGAATCGGGAACGATCTGCTTTCGATTTCCTTGCACATCCGCTTTGACTGCAGATCCTTCGCTATGCATAGGATGACAAAGCCTTGGGCAGGGCCCATGAGCCCAGCCTGAAAACTAGCCCTGCGGCCGCATCTGCGGAAACAAAATCACATCGCGGATACTCGGGCTGTCGGTGAACAGCATGACCAATCTGTCGATACCGATTCCCTCTCCCGCTGTCGGCGGCATGCCGTGTTCCAGCGCCAGTACATAGTCCGCGTCGTAATGCATCGCCTCCGCGTCGCCCGCGTCTTTTTGTTTAACTTGTTCCATGAAGCGCGCGGCCTGGTCTTCCGCGTCGTTTAGTTCCGAGAAACCGTTGGCGATTTCGCGCCCGACAATGAACAATTCAAAGCGGTCGGTGGTTTCCGGCGTGTGGTCATTACGTCGCGCAAGAGGCGAAACTTCCGCTGGGTAATCGATGATGAAGGTCGGGTCCCATAATAGTGATTCTGCCGTCGCCTCAAATAATGACAACTGCAAGCCGCCGATGCCGTCGCTTGCTTTGTATTTTTCGCCCAGGCGGGTGATTTCCGTGATTAGAAAATCGCGGTCGCCAAGTTGCGCCTCGGTGTAATGCGGAAAATATTTTTTGATCGCGGCGGTGATGGTCAGGCGCTCAAACGGCTTGCCCAGGTCGAGCGGCCTGCCAGCGTAACTTATCTGGGTCGTTCCCAGCGTTTTCTGCGCGACCTCGCGGAACATCGCTTCGGTCAGGTCCATCAGATATTTGTAATCGCGGTACGCCTCGTAAAATTCCAGCATGGTGAATTCCGGGTTGTGGCGCACCGACATGCCCTCGTTGCGGAAATTGCGGTTGATCTCGAATACTTTTTCCATCCCGCCGACGACCAGACGCTTGAGGTAAAGCTCGGGCGCGATGCGCATGAACATTTCCATGTCGAGTGCGTTGTGGTGCGTCTTGAACGGCTTGGCCGCCGCGCCGCCGGGGATCGGATGCATCATGGGCGTTTCCACTTCAAGATAGCCGCGCTCGACGAGGAATTCGCGTATCGCCTGAATAATTTTCGAGCGCGTGGCAAAAACCTTGCGCGCGCCTTCATTGGTAATCAAATCCAGATAACGCTGGCGATATTTTTGTTCCTGGTCGGCAAGGCCGTGGAATTTTTCCGGCAGGGGACGCAGGGCTTTCGACAGCAGGCGCACATTGGTAACGCGCACCGACAGTTCGCCGGTTTTCGTCTTGAACAACGTGCCTTCTGCACCGAGTATGTCGCCAAGGTCGAAATGCTTGAATGCTTCATGTTGCGCTTCACCGGTTATGTCGTTGCTGACGTAAAGCTGAATCTGCCCGCTCATGTCCTGCACGGTGGCAAAACTCGCCTTGCCCATGACGCGCTTGAGCATCATACGGCC
>JBAVXA010000174.1:0-13793 GCA_049698095.1 Burkholderiales bacterium | reverse complement strand
AACGCCTACAGTTTGCTGAATCGCACGTACGAACAATATCTCGCAGAAACCTGTCACCGGGAAAAAGTGGGTTTGCTCGCGTATAGTCCGCTGGCATTCGGCTACCTCACCGGCAAGTATCTGGCCGACCCGAGGGCGCACGGGCGTATCAATCTGTTCGAGGGATTCCCGCAGCGCTACACCAAACCGAACGTGCAACCGGCAGTAAAAGCGTATGTGGAATTGGCGCAAAAGTTTAACCTGGCGCCGACCACGCTGGCGCTCGCTTTCGTGCAAAGCCGCTGGTTTGTCGCCAGTAATATTATCGGCGCAACGACCATGGCGCAGCTGAAGGAGAATATCGCCGCATGTCAGGTTACCCTCGGCGATGACGTGCTAAAGGAAATTGACGCAATCCACCTTCGTTTCACCAATCCCGCGCCATGAGCAGCATGCTGCTGCGCGATCTGACGTTGCGCGGCTACAAGGCCGGCGATATCGGTCGCATCACGCTGTCGCACGCAAACTATTACCAGTTGAACTGGCAATTCGATGCGTCGTTCGAAGCGGCGAGGGCGAAGGAACTGGCCGATTTCATCGAGGGCTTCAATAAAAAATCCGATGGTTTGTGGGTAAGCGAATACGAGGGAGAATTCGTCGGATCGATCGCCGTGGACGGAAAGGAAAGCGAAACTACCGACGCACGTCTGCGCTGGTTCATCGTCGAGCCGGAATGGCAGGGGAAAGGCATCGGCCAGAAGCTGATTGAACAGGCACTGGCGTTTTGCCGCAAGCAGGGCTATAAAAAAATTGTCTTGTGGACATTTGCCGGGCTTGATCCCGCTCGCGTCATTTACGAGCGGGCCGGATTCCGGCTGGTGGAGGCAACGCCGAGAAAAATCTGGGGACGCAGCATTACCGAGCAGAAATTCGAATTGACCCTGTCCTGATTCGCGCTTCTCATGCCGTTCATTTCCGTCACTAAAGTTCGTTTGTATTATGAATTGCACGGCAGCGGCCCGAGATTGCTTTACATCAGCGGGACCGGGGCGGATTTGCGCCTTAAGCCGAATATTTTCGATTGGCCGCCGGCTAAGCAATTCGAAATTCTCGCGTTCGATCAGCGCGGCATGGGCCAAAGCGACAAGCCGAATATTCCCTACAGCATGCAGGATTACGCCGACGATGCCGCAGCCCTGCTTGATGCCGTTGGGTGGGATGATTGCCTGGTATGGGGCTATTCCTTCGGCGGCATGGTGGCGCAGGAGCTCGCTTTACGTTATCCACACAGAATCAGAAAGGTGGTACTCGCCGCGACGTCCAGCGGTGGCGCGGGCGGATCATCTTTCCCGCTGCATCAACTGCAATTTTTGCCGCCCGAGAAATATGGCGAGCGCATGGTTGAATTGAACGACACGCGCCATGATGCGGCCTGGCGTGCTTCGCACGCCCAGGTTTATGCTTCGCTACTGCAACAACAGTCAGATGCCAGCAAAGTCGGCGCGGGCGAGGCCGGGCGTGAGATCGGCGCGCGGCGCCAGATTGAAGCGCGCAAATTACACCACACCTACGATCGTCTGCCGCAGCTCACCATGCCGGTGTATATCTGCGGAGGGCTTTACGATGGGATTTGTCCGACTGATAATCTGCTCGCGTTGAAGAAACAAATCCCCAATTCGATTCTGGAAGTTTTCGACGGCGGACATCGGTTTTTTCTGCAGGATGATCGTGCGTTCAGGCGGATCAGCGGCTTTTTACTCGAATAATCATAATTTTATAACTAATTGATTATAAGTAATAATTAACTATTTCTATGGATAGAAAACCAGTCAACGCCGAGAAAATAAAAGCGGTAGGCTACGACGAACGCGCGCGCCTGCTCGAAGTAGAGTTTCGCGATGGCAGTGTCAAACAATACGCGAATGTGTCGCGCGAGATTCAGCGCAAGCTGATGAGTGCAAGTTCGATCGGCAGTTTTTTTACCGACCACATCGAAGAAGAATTCACCGCGAAGCAGATTCGGTAATCACTATGTTTATCAGATGTCTCGTTTTTCTGGGTTAGTAAATCAATGGGCTGCCTTGGCGGCTGCCCAAATTAGCGTTTACTCAACCGTAAATTTTAGAACTGTATTTTTCGCTAAATTTTCACTTATTCAAAAAACCGGAAAAGAAAAAATTACGCAGACTACTGGTCCAACTATAGAAGATGCGTTTGGCATTTATGCTGAAATCCCCCGCTCTCGTCGCTAAGCTTGCGCTATCAGGCAGTAGTTTTGCTTTTCGCTCCTTGAATTTTTTGACTTTAATCTCTACCTGGTTGGAACTGCTCGCCAAGTTTGAACTATCGCCTAGATAGGTTGCCTTGATCAGGTATTTGCCTTTGGGCAATATGATGCTCAAAGCGGCAGTGCCGTTTATTAAGGATGCCTGCCCGATTTCATTGCCACGTTCGTCGACGAATACAACGGTCCCCGTGGGGTTGAAACCAGTCACTTTAGACGTTAAGACAACCGGAGATCCGGAATCTAAATCGTCTGCAACCACGGAGAGGATATTCTGTGTTTTGGCCTTGCCAACGGATATGGTCTGTATAGCATTGCTGCCGCCACTGCATGCGTTACCGGCATAGGTTGCCGATATCGAATGATTCCCGACGCTGAGGCCTGCGCGGAGGGTCAATGTAGCCAGGCCGTTTACTATTGAAGCCGATCCCAACGGAATATTGCCGTCCGAAAAAGCGACGTTACCTGCAGCGCTTCCGGTTATCGTCGCAGTAATGCTGATGCCCAAGCCTGCGGTTGCGTTTAGCGGGATTAACCCCAGCGACATTGTGGTGCCCGTGCTCGCCGGGTTCAAGAAAACGTTATAAATATACTTTTCACCGATTGGCGTGCTACGTTGCACCAGGACAGATTTCTTGCCACAGGTATTTGTACTGATAGCAGACAGGCCGAAACTGGTTGGAATTGTTGTCCAAGGCGCTTCGCCCAAAAATGCTAAAGCGCCAAAACCGGCATTGCTATTCTTAATGCCTTTTTGATACAGGATCTGGTAGCTGGAATCAGAGTTATATTGTCCGTTGATAATATTAGGGACCTCAGCTCCCCATACCAAGTCTGTCGCGCCATCTCCATCCATATCCGCGAATAGCGGTTTTGCCCCACGAATTGGGACGCCTGCGCTCATTGTAGGAATTGTTATTGGCGTGACGGTTAAGCTCGGATTGCCGGAGCCGTCATTAAACGCAATACTGTAGGTCGTTACAAACGAAACAACGTCATACACCAGGAAATCGGGTTTGCCATCACCATTTATATCGGGCGTGAGCGAAATGTTAAGCGCGTTACCGATCGCGCCCCCGAGCAGCGTCTGTTGGGTCAAAGTCGGATTATCCGCCGTGCCGCCCCCCAGATATATTTGCCGCACCAAATTGTTGCTGCTATCCTTAATCTGCACCATCAGATCGTCACGGCCATCACCATTAAAGTCGGCGACGAAAGGTGGCTGATAGGCGTTAGAAATGACGTCAGACGTGGTGAAAAATGGAACGGTCGCGTAACTGCCGTCTTGCTGGTTGCGACTATAGACTTTCAGCCCGTCGTTACCAAAGATCTATAGTTCTTTGGCATATCCCGCGCCCGAAACGTCCAGAGGGGTTGGTGCACCAAATCCACCGCCGAGAAATGGTCCGTTAATAAATTGTGGCGCTCCAAATGTGCCGTCACCGTTGCCAGGAATAATGGCTATCTTTCCTAATCTCACGCCATTATTGTAGGCATCGTCGGCATTAAAGACCACGATGCTTTTATTGTTGGAGCCGGGAGTCATCTTCGCCGCCTGGAAGCCGCAACCATAGATGTTGGTGAGTAAATCAGCCGACGTCCCGGCGGTTCCATCGGCGTTGGTCAAGCGAATGTCGAAACGGACCAGGGGCTTCGGATCCGGGCTGAACGTTTGAGGTATGATTATGTCATCTCGACCGTCGTTATTCAGGTCCACAACGATAGGAGCCCTCGCGCAACTAGCCTGCCAGGCATAGGTCGTGAGGTTTGGCTGAAGTACCAAGTCAGGTGTCTGGGCAGTTGCCTGACCATTAATCCATATCAGCGCTAATCCGCATGCCAGTTGATAAATGCGATTTGTTCGGCTGTTGATTTTCATCTGGAAATCCCTCTTTACTTTTTGGTTATTCGGGGTTGCTTTTTGGCGCATCAACGGGAGTCTTTGTGCCCGTTAAGCGCTGGCAATCGGACTGGGAACCGGTTTGATATTAGCTTGTCAAGCATACCCGGCTAAGTAGGGATATGCCCCATTTTTTTTACGTAGCCGCGAGCAAAGCGTTAATGGATCAATATGGGCGGCTCAATAACATTCTTCTTCACCGGCTGGTTGATGCGGGCGAGGGTTGAACGTGAACCGCGGTGGGGCTTCTGAGGCGGGAATCGCTTCCATGGCGACATACCCGCCCGGCAATCGCAATTGTAAATTCGGCCAATATTTTGGTTCGAGACTGGTAAGGTTTTCCAGATCCCCATCCGTTATAGGTTGGCCGGATATATCGACTATCAAATTCAGGAAATGACCCAGATCGCGGTCGTCCACTACGCCGACCCCCGCTTCAGTATCCAGCAACAGCGAGCCGCCATCATCTATATAGGCGCCCGAAATACGCGAAACCGGTATGCCGGTATGGCTTTCAATTGCAGACGTGTCGGCGAGGCGATACACCATCGGTGTGTAATCGAGCTGGACAAATACCCGCTGCGGACCATTCTGGAAAAACCAGCGGCCTTGCTCATCGTGGGTGTAATTGCGGCTGATGAAGTCGGACACGATAGGATTGGAAATCTTCTCGCCCTTGATGCGCCACTCGCCGCGTCGCGACAGGGATAGCCAGCCGTATACGTCGGGGACGTTCGGCCATTTGGCCATTGCCTGGCGGACTATATCGTCCATGATCCGTTTAAAATATTCGCCATTATCGAAATAGGATCAAAGGCATAGCGTCAGCGTTGTGCACGCAATTCTTAGTCGGCAAATTTCGCCGGGCGCTTTTGCATGCTGGCGGCCATGGCTTCCTGCAAATCGTCCGACAGCAACATCGCAGCGTTCCAGGTGGCGATGTAATTCAGGCCGTCGGCGACGCCGTGCTCCCGCGCATACAGCAGCATTTCCTTGGTGCCGCGCATGGCGAGAGGGGATTTCTGCGCGATGTCTTGCGCAATCTGCATGACACCCGCCATCAGCGCTTCCTGATTGTCGAAACAACGGTTCACCAGGCCGATGCGTTGCGCTTCATCGCCGGCCATTTTGCGCCCGGTGTAGGCGAGCTCGCGTGCCATGCCGTCGGGGATGAGTTTCGGTAAGCGTTGCAGCGTGCCGACGTCTGCAGCCATGCCGATGTCGATCTCCTTGACGCTGAAGAATGCATCTGTCGTGCTGTAGCGCATGTCGCAGCAGGTGGTCATGTCAATGGCGAAACCGACGCAGGCACCGTGCATCGCGGCAAGCACGGGTTTGCGGCAGCGCTCGATAACGCTCATGCAATCCTGCATGTCGAGAATTTGTCGGCGCAATTTTTCGCGCATGCGCGCCTGGTCTTTGTCGGCTACCATTTGCTGCACGCCGGCAAAGCTGATGAGATCGATGCCGGCGCAGAAATGCTTGCCTCTGCCGCTTAACACGACCGCGCGTGCTTCGCCGGTTTCATCGGCCCATCTGAACGCCGTGCGGATTTCATTCCACATGGTTTCATTCAGAGCGTTGGCCTTGTCAGGGCGATTGAGTTCGATGTGCGCGACGTGATTCTGCAGAGAAACGGCGAGAGTCTGGTAGTCCATGTTTCGTTCCTTATTTCTTTGCCATCGCCTGCATCATTTGTTCCGCGCCCATGTTGAATAATGCCGAGCCGGGAAGATTCTGTCCGCCGTCGACCACCAACAAGGTGCCCGAGATGTAAGTGGCGAGGGGAGAGCAGAGAAACACCGCGGCCTGCCCGATGTCGTCGACGGTGCCCATGCGGCGCAACGGAATCGCGTTAACCAATTGCTTGGTCGCCTCGGGGCTCGACAATTTTCTCATGCCTTCGGTGCCTTCGATCGGCCCCGGGGCAATCGAGTTGCAGCGGATGCCGTGCTTGCCCCATTCCAGCGCAAGGTTTTTCATCATGTTGTCGATGCCGGCCTTCGCTGCGCCGACGTGTAATTGGTAGGCGTACGGCATGAATGCCTGACCCGCCGAGATATAAATAATGTTGCCTTTGGTGCGCTTGAGCTGGTCGAATGCCGCGCGCGATGCGTTGAATGCGCCGAGGAGATCAATGTCGATGACCGTTTTAAAGCCGTTGGCGGAGAGTTGTTCCGCCGGGCATATGAAATTCCCCGCTGCGCCGGCGACCAATACGTTCATTGGCCCGAGCTCCGCTTCTGATTTTGCGAACGCTGCCTCAAGCGCGGCCATGTCGCGCACATCGGCGACCGCCGGGCAAACTTTCGCGCCAAGCGCGCGCAGTTCCGCGGCAGCGTTGTCGAGCTTTTCCTGCGTGCGTCCGCAGATGGCGATATTGGCGCCGAGTGCGGCAAAATTTTTCGCAATGCCGAGGTTGATGCCGCTGCCGCCGCCGGTGACGAATACGGTTTTATCTTTAAACAAATCCTTGGAAAAATACGAGGTAATATTCATGCGGTTCCTCTTTAGAAAAATTATTAATTAAATCAAATAGTTATAATAACGTCAGTACACCTGCTTTAAGTCTGGGTATCACGTCGTACACGCCGAGTTGCGCGGCAAATTGCACTTCATCATGCATATTATTCTTTTGCATCAATCGGCCGATGCGCGAGCGGAGCAAGGCATCGAGCGGATCGGAATGTAAAAACAAATCCTGCGATGCCAACGCTGCATCGGAAAATTCGTAATGGTTGGGCTCGGCATTGTGCAGGCATTCGACCATGTATCCCGCGCCGTAAAAATCTTCCAGATTAAAGCCGCCGCCCGAACCCGAGCAGACGATCAATATCGTCTCTTCGTTATGCGTTTGCAGGACGTGGCGCATGACTGCTTCGCCGTTGAGCAGGGCGGCGGCATAGACATGCTCCGACGCAGCCGACTTTGCCAGCGCGACCGTGCCGTTGGTGGTTGAGTAAATCAATTTTTTTGCTGCGAGATCGGATTTGAGCAACGCCAGCGGCGTCGGCGGGCCGAAGCCGTCGATATGCTTGATATTTTTTTCACCCGCGATCACATAGGTACCGGCGGAATGCTTCAGCGCCTCCTGTCTGGCGTGCTGCTCGTCCAAGGCGGGAATCACCTGGGTTACGCCGTTCTGGAACGCGGTGACGATGGTCGAGGTGGCAAACAGAATGTCCAGCACGACGACGACTTTCCCTGTCAGCAGTTCGGCGTCGAGGTCTTCCTTTTTCAGCAATACGTGGACTTTGGGCATTTTTCGATTTGCAAAATTTCAATTTGATAATCAACCAGCCCGCGCGGCGGGACCTGCCGCGCGCGCCAGATGCGGCGACGACACGGACGAATCAAGTGCCGGGATTCCTTCGACGAAACATGCCCCATCCTTCCATGCTCATCACCAGTTCATCGCGCTGGTTATAGACCTGCCAGTGGTTCTTGATCAAGCCGACATCGGGTTTGCTTTGCGATGCGCGTGCTTCCAGCGTCGTGCGCGTGACGCGGATGGTATCGCCGGGACGGACCGGTTTGATCCATTTCAGGTTGTCGATTCCCGGCGAGCCGAGGCTGGCCGCTTCGCCCAGGTACTCGTCGACCATCATGCGCATCACCATCGCGCAGGTGTGCCAGCCGCTCGCGATGATGCCGCCGTAAAACGACTCCTTCGCCGCCGCTTCGTCAATATGAAACGGCTGCGGATCGAATGCCTTGGCGAACGATATGACTTCGGCTTTATCAACCAGCCTTGAGCCGATTTCAGTCGCGTTGCCGACGCGGCTGAAATCTTCCCAGTAATATTTGATCGCCATGCTGGTCAGGCCGCGCTGGCGAATCTTTCCATATGGTAGTCCGTGTCGCCGAGGGTGAGATCAATCATGGTCAGACGCTTAAAGTAATGGCTGACGCTGAGTTCTTCGGTCATGCCCATGCCGCCGTGCAGCTGAATCGCCTGCTGGCCGACGAACTTCGATGCTTTGCCGATGTACGATTTGGCGGCAGACACGGCGCTACGGCGAGCCTTGGCGTCGCCCGACTGCGCGTTTACTGCCGCCAGAATCGCCATCGATTTCGACTGCTCCGTATTGACAATCATATCCACCATACGGTGCTGCAATGCCTGGAATTTACCGATCGGCACGCCGAACTGACGGCGCGTTTTCAGATATTCGAGGGTGGCGGCATTGAGAGCTTCCATGGCCCCCACTGCTTCCGCGCACAGCGCCGCGGTCGCAATATCGGTCACTTGTTCAATCAACGGCAGCGCGCCGTCCAGTTTGCCGATCAGCGCGTCGGCGCCGACTTTCACATTGGCAAGACTGATTTCCGCCGCGTGCAATCCGTCAATCGTCGGGTATCCGCGCACGCTGACACCGGCGGCTTTTGCGTCGACGACGAACAGCGATATGCCGTTTGCGTCGCGTGCGTTGCCGGAGGTGCGCGCCGACACAATCAGTTTGTCTGCGCTGTCGCCGTGCATGACGACACACTTGCTGCCGTTCAGCAGATAGCCATCGCCGTCTTTTTTTGCCGTGGTCGACACGTTGTTCAGCTCGTAGCGCGCTTTTGGTTCGCTGTGAGCGAATGCCATGATGAGCGAGCCGTCGATGATTTTTGGCAGCAGGGATTTTTTCTGCGCGTCGCTGCCGCCGTGTTGAATCACTCCGCCGGCCAGGACGACAGTCGCCACAAACGGCTCAACCACCAGACCGTGGCCGAACTGCTGCATCAAAATCATCATGTCGATTCCGCTGCCGCCAAACCCGCCATCCGCTTCGCTGAACGGGATGCTGAGCAATCCCATATCCGCCATGGTCTGCCAGGTGTCGCGGCCAAAGCCGCCTTTTGCCTTGATGCGCGCCTTGCGCTGGTCAAAACTGTATTCCTGCTGGATAAATTTGCCGACGCTTTCCTGGAGTAATTGCTGTTCTTCGCTGTAAGAAAAATCCATGGCCTGTTCCTTATAATCCGAGAATCATCTGCGAGATGATGTTTTTTTGAATTTCGTTCGAGCCGCCGTAAATCGACGTCTTGCGCAGGTTGAAATAATGTGCGGCCAGCGGTGCGGCGCTCTTCGGGCCGATACTTTCTCCTTTATAATCGGCATCAAATGCATCCGGATTGTAGGGAAGGGCGTAAAGACCGACGGCTTCCATCATCAGTTCGCCCAGCATTTGCTGGATTTCCGTGCCCTTGATTTTCAGTATCGATGCTTCCGGACCCGGCGCCTTGCGCTCGGCGTCGGCCGACACCACGCGCAGGTTGGTGATTTCCAATGCCATGATTTCCATCTCCAGCGCGGCGACCTTGTCGCGGAAACGCGGGTTACGGATCAACGGTTCGCCGTTCATCATTTCGGCAGCGGCAAGCTTTTTCAGGTATGCCAGTTCACGTTTCGAACGGCCCACCCCGGCAATGCCGGTGCGCTCATGCGAAAGCAGGAATTTTGCGTAGGTCCAGCCTTTGCCTTCTTCGCCGACCAGATTCTGCACCGGTACTTTCACGTTATCGAACCAAACTTCGTTCACTTCATGCTCGCCGTCGAGCAGGATAATCGGGCGCACGGTGATGCCCGGCGTCTTCATGTCAATCAGCAAAAACGAAATGCCTTCCTGTTTCTTTACTTCCGGGTCGGTTGCGGTACGGACCAGGCAGAAAATCCAGTCTGCGTGCTGGCCGAGCGTGGTCCAGGTTTTTTGCCCATTGACGATGTAATGGTCCCCCTCGCGCACTGCCTTGGTTTTCAGCGATGCGAGATCCGAACCGGAACCCGGCTCGGAATAGCCCTGGCACCACCAGTCCTCGCCCGATTGGATGCGCGGCAAATAATGGTTCTTCTGCGCGTCGTTGCCGAAGGCCATGATGACCGGCGCGACCATATTGGCACCGAACGGGACGATGAACGGCGCACCAGCGTCGGCACATTCTTCGTCGAAAATATGGCGTTGCACCGGCGACCAGCCGGGACCGCCGAATTTCTTCGGCCAGCCCGGCGCCATCCATCCTTGTTTATGCAGCGCTTTGTGCCAGCGCAAAAAATCGTCTTTTTCCAGCCGCTTATGTTCGAGCACTTTCTGGCTGATGTCGGCCGGTAAATTGGCACGTACGAAATTACGCACCTCATCGCGGAAAGCGAGGTCTTGGGGAGAGTAGTTAAGATCCATGGGCGTCCTTTTAATTGCTGTTGCGCAGCGCAGTTTTGTGACTTGAAAACAATATTTTGCTTACCCGAACAGGTTACGGTAATTTAGTGGCAGCGGCAAGGCAGACAATTGCCCGTTTGAAAATATCCGGATACCCATGAAAATCATCAAACCTGCCGAGGCAGCGAGTTTAATTCAGGATGGCTGGACCATATGTACCAGCGGCTTTGTCGGCGCGGGTCACCCCGAAGCGCTTAGCGTCGCCATCGAGGAGCGATTTCTGCGCGAAGCGCGCCCGCGCAACCTGACCTTGCTCTATGCCGCCGGTCAGGGTGACCGCGATACGCGCGGCGCAGGCCACTTCGGCCACGAGGGGTTGCTCAAACGCGTGGTCGGCGGCCACTGGGGCGCCGCGCCGCGGCTGGGCGCATTGGCGGTGGCGAATAAAGTCGAAGCGCACAACTGGCCGCAAGGCGTGATTGCGCAGTTGTTTCGTGCCATCGCCGGCAATAAACCCGGCGTGGTCAGCAAAATCGGATTGCACACATTTATCGATCCGCGTCATGACGGCGGCAGGCTGTCGCCGTGCACGACGGAAAAACTGATTGAATTGATAACACTGCGCGGGGAGGAATATTTGTTTTATCCGTCGTTGCCGATACATTGCGCGCTGATACGCGGTACCAGCGCCGACGCGCGCGGCAACATCAGCACGGAAGAGGAAGCTTTTCATAACGACATTCTCGCCATCGCGCAAGCCGCGCACAATTCCGGCGGTATCGTCATCGCACAAGTGAAAAATATTGTCGCGGCAGGCACGTTGAATCCGAATGCGGTCAGGGTGCCCGGCATACTTGTCGATTACGTCGTCCAGCCCGACCACCCGGAGCATCACTGGCAAACGTATGGCGAAGATTTCAATCCGGCCTACACCGGCGCCAGCAGAGCGATGCAAAGCGAGCATGTCGTCGGAATATTGGACGCGCGCAAGATCATCCAGCGGCGCGCATTTTTCGAATTGCAGAAACTCGACAATCCGATCGGCAATCTCGGCACCGGCATCCCTGCTGGCGTCGGCGAAGTGGCGCGCGAGGAGGGCTTCGCCGATTTTACCCTGACCATCGAATCGGGTCCGATAGGCGGCACGCCATCGGGTAACCGGCTGTCTTTCGGCGCCTCGACCAATCCGGAGTGTATCGTCGACCAGGCGTCGCAATTCGATTTTTACGACGGCGGCGGGCTCGACATCGCGTTTCTCGGCATGGCAGAAGTCGATGTGCACGGCAACGTCAATGTCAGCCGCTTCGGCGATCGCATCGCCGGGGTCGGCGGATTTGTGAATATTTCCCAGACGTCGAAACGCGTTGTGTTCATGGGAACGTTTACGGCGGGTGGGCTGGGGGTGAAAACCGGCGACGGCAGGCTCGAGATCGCGCACGAAGGACGCAAACAGAAAGTCGTCCCGCGGGTCGAGCATCTGTCGTTCAATGGGCCGTACAGCACCGGCCAGGGCGTCGGGGTCCTTTACATTACCGAGCGCGCGGTGTTCGAGTTGCGCAAAGGCAAACTCACCTTGATCGAAATTGCGCCCGGCATCGACCTGCAACGCGACATCCTCGCGCACTGCGCGAAGGATATCCTGATTTCTGACGATTTGAAACTGATGGACGCGCGAATATTTCGTACGGCAAGAATGACGATATAACTGATTAAATTTTTATATGCTGGTTACAAAGGATACTTGCGCGCGGAAAATGAATACCAGGCCAGCGCCAGCGCCTGCAAGATCAGGCAGGTGACGAAGGCCGCCTGATAGCCTTGCGTTGCATAACCATTCTGAGTGGCCGGCCACAGGTTGATCGTTGCGCCCATGGCCCATTGCGCGATGAACGCGAAGACAAATACCAGCAGGTTGATCGCCGTGTTGACGCGTCCGGCCAGTGACGATGCGAATGCCGGGGTGAGAATGGAATAGGAGAGCGAACTGGCCGAGCCGCAGAAGCCGACGACCATCCACGCGATTATCGAGCGCGGAAACCATTGCATGGCGATCACCGACCAGACCACGACAATCACCAGCGCATTCAATGCGAATAATTTAGACGTGGCGAAGCCGCGTTTCGCCAGAGCGGTTGCCACCGTGCCGGATAAAAATTGCCCCGCGACCATGGCGCACGCCATGGCAAATAAATATTGTGCGATTTCGGGCTGCGACAATTTCGCCACATCGCGCAAATACGGTGCAGCCCACAATCCCTGAATCGACATGAATGTGGCCTGGATAAAAATCGCAAGCGGTGCAATGCGCCAAAACTTCCCGCTCGCAAATATACTCGCCGCGCCGCGCAGCTGCTCGCGCAGGGTGGCGTGACCGTGCGCTATTTCACGCTCGGGGTAAACGAAAAACACCAGCGCAGCGATCGTCAGCGTGATCGCCGCCAATAAGATGAACAGGGTATGCCAATCGGTAACACGCAGCGCAGCCTCGACCGGGATGGTTGCCGTCAGCGCGCCCAAGCCGCCAGCCGCCAATACATAACCGTTCATCGCCGGCAACTTGTGCGCGGCAAACCATTGGGTGAACGCCTTGAATGCCGCCATCAGGCAGCCCGATACGCCGAGCCCGATGAGTGCGCGGCCAATCAGCAAGCCGGTGAGGCCATGGCTTAAACCGAAAGTCAGTGCGCCGCCCGCAGCAACCGTCAATAACGCGGCTTGCACCCGGCGCGGACCGTAGCGATCGAGCAATACGCCAAGCGGAAACTGAAACAGCGCGAAGGCGAAAAAATACGCCGACGTGAGCAAGCCGAGGCTGGTCGCATCGAGGCCGAGCTCCTGCGTGAGCTTGGGCGAAATGACCGCGTTGATGGTGCGGAACAGATAGGAAATAAAATACCCGCAGGCGAACGGAATGAAAATTCTGGCGAGAAGCGGGGTGGTGATTTGCGGCGCGGCAGCGGAACAGGTTTCAGGCATCGGGGAGTTTCAAATTTACTTGTGCGAAGGGGTTAAAAATTAAACGGCCTTGTTTTCAAGCGAGCGGCAGTGGAGCAAATACCCTTAGCATCACCCGAGTCCCTCGAATTTCATGATCGCCTCGCGCAGCTTGACCGGCACGCCGGCAGCCCTGCGCGTTTGCGGGTCGGCATTGACGTAAATCAATTCGCCATTGACCAGCAAAGCATCGCCGCGATAAATCTCGAGCAAAAACTGCATGCTCGAATTGCCGATGCGTGCCACGCGAACGGCGATGTCGACCATGTCGTCGAATTCGGCCGATGCATGATATTCGACCACGGCCTTTTTCACATAAAGGTCGCTTCCCTGCGAGGTGAGACCTTCCGGGTAAGGGAAGCCGAGCGCGCGCCAATATTCCGTGACGCCGATATCGAAGTACGCAAGGTAATGTCCGTTAAACACAATGCCTTGTTTATCCACTTCGGCCCAGCGGATGCGTAATGGTGTAGTGAAGTTGAAATCAGAA
>JBAVXA010000173.1:0-2609 GCA_049698095.1 Burkholderiales bacterium | reverse complement strand
CTTCAAGGGTGTCATTCTGGCTTCTTTATTAAAGCATATGCGAGTATTTTTTGGCGGCAACGTCGATATTTCATCTAAATTTGACGGCACCAACCGACCAAGCGCTGAAATCATTTGGCCACAACCCCAAATGCGATTCTGCGTATTTAATGCAGTAATAGATTACATTTTCAATATAGGTCAACAGAAAACTAATAACAAGGTAGGGTAATTACCCATTTATTTAATGCGTAATTTCCTTGAAAATAGGCAGGGTTGAAACGATCAATTTTGGAAAGCGCACAAATTCGGCCGTTTATTATAAAGAATTCGCTGGCTAGAAATTGCCCGGCACTCTATCTTTATTCATGTTCAAGTCGCAATACTTCAAACAAGCCGGGATAGAAAGTTTGGAAAAAGAACTCCAAGCGAAGCACAATTAATAGGTAAACCGCCATATGCCGAAATGATTTGAAATTGCACCACTAGCGCACCGTCTTTAAACCTATGCGAGTCCGACATCAATGCAACTTTTGCACAAATGCAAGGCGACATAATCAAATTCGTCTATGCCTGTAAATAGTCAAATGGCACCGTTGCAACGGGAGAAGTTGAGGCGCGCGCGGCCCACAGTACGCCGCCAAACAGTCAACTGCAGGTTTGCTTTGCGCCGGAAGATTGGCGTGGTTGCCGTGGAGCTGCAACGAATATTGCGTTATCGGCCAGGTGCCTGATTACCAATGCGCCGTGAACGATGAACCGAAACGCAACTATCTTTGGGCCAAGTTGCGCTCGCCGAAAATGGACTCGGCGCTCCACCGAAGAATTCTGGCAGGTACTACTGCAAAACGATCTGACTCAACGAAAGTGCGGATAGCTTTCGAGGCAGACTGAAACAATCAGATGAGTTGCGCTCGCCTGTAATCGTTTAATCCCTGAAATTAATAAACTGCAGCGGGAATCCCAGATCGGCTTTTTTCACCATGGCAATGCAATCCTGCAATAAATCGCGTTTGGCGCCGGTTACGCGTACCACGTCACCCTGAATACTGCCGTTCACTTTTAGTTGCTTGTTATCTTTAATCATCGCGACCAGCTTTTTCGCCAGATCTTTATCAATGCCGACTTTGACAGTGCACTTGCGTTTCATTTTGTTGCCGCTGATTTTTTCCGGCTTGTCGATTTCGAGGCATTTTATGTCGATGCCGCGTTTGATCAATCGGTTATTAAGCACGTCCTGCACCTGATCGAGTTTAAACTCGTCGTCGGCGAAAACGGTGAGAATAAAATCGGTTTGCTCAACGCGCGCGTCCGAGCCTTTGAAGTCGAAGCGCTGGCTGACTTCCTTGTTTACCTGTTCAACGGCGTTTTTGACTTCCTGTTTATCAACTTCGGACACAATATCAAACGTTGGCATGGTGATACCTTATAACTAATTGATTATAATAAGTTTTTATTTAACGAAATGGCATACGTAATCAAGCGTCTCAAGCGTTTCGATATCAAAGGATGAATTCGCCGGAACGCTGAATCTTTCTCCTCCAGCATACGCTTTCCAATCATTCTCCCCTCTGAGCCTGATGCGGCACTTGCCCGCATTCAACTCCATCACTTCGGCCGCGCTGGTGTTGAATGTCAACGACGAGGGGAATATTACGCCAACGGTTTTTTTTGTTCCGTCGGCAAACAGCACGCTATGCGAAACGCATTTGCCATCGAAATAGATATTGGCTTTTTTGACGATGCTGACATTGTCAAACTGACTCATTGCGTCCGCCTTCATAATTTCTTCATTAACGATTTATCCACCCAGCCGTTACCGACCACTCCCTGGACGCGGATATAGCCGTTCTGCTCCTCGCCCATCGCGGTAACCTGATCCGAGCCTTTGATAATGCCGCCAACCTGCGATCGGTTGGTCGGTTGCATATAGACAATGACACCCGACGCGAGCTTCGGCGCATAAGCCGGACCTGCTTCGGAGGAAACGATTCTGGCAGTCGCTGCAGCCGCTCTGGCGACCTGAACGACTGGCGCGGGCGCGGGGACCGGTTGCACTTCGGCCGCGGCGGACGCGACGCCATAATGGCGTTCAAATTCGCGCTGTTTCCAGCCGACAATTTTTTGATTGTTGACCAACACAATTGGGATGCCGTCGCCGTTCATCGCCTCATAGTCGCGCCGGCCTTTGGGGTGTTTTTCCATATCGTATTCATCGAACGGAACTCCAGTACGCTGAAAATAATCGCGTGCTTTATCGCAAAACGGACACCACGAGGCGCTGTACAACACTACCCGACCATCAGTATTTATCGGCGTTACGATTTCTTTCTTCGGCATGGGCTTCGCCATGGCCAAAGTCGGGCGCGTCATTTTAAAAATCACCCTGCGCGCCTGGGCAGCGACGACCTTTTCATTGCCGGCTTTTTTCAGCAATTGCTTGTCGACCCACCCAACCACGCCGCCGCCTTCCACTCGCATGAAACCGTCTTGCTCTTCGCCGGTTGCAGAAACGCGTGCGCCCGTTTCAAGCAGGGCGACTGCCGCTGATTTGTTAACCGGCTGGTCATACATGATGATGCCGCCGTCGACGGAGGGCGTATAGGCGGCCGCCGAATGCATAGCCGGCG
>JBAVXA010000172.1:0-5052 GCA_049698095.1 Burkholderiales bacterium | reverse complement strand
GAGAAAAACGAAGCACCGCAGGTTGGCGTCGCGCGCGAAGTCAAGGAGGAGCTCAACCTCGACGCGAAGCAGGTTTCCTTTGTCGGGCTGTATACGTTTGAGCGCATGAACCAACTGATCATCGGCTATCACGTCGTCGCGACGGGAGAAATCAAGCTGAACGAAGAACTAGCAGATTACCGCCGCATCAAGCCGGAAAAATTGCGCCCGTGGCGCGCGGCAACCGGCCTGGCCTTGGCGGACTGGATGACTTCGCGCGGGTTGTCATTTGAGTGGATGGATTTTCCTGCCCGCGCGCCTACCAAAGCGGAAAAATAAGAGTTGCCATCCGGGCGAAGTCAGTTGTCAAAATAATCGGGATCAGCTCGTTCACTGGCGAATATCAAACCTCCGCTGCAAACAACATCAGCGACGAATCGTCGCTCGGCGCTTTCACCATTTTCTCGTAACGCATGCCGATTTTTTCCAGCAGGCTGATGGATTTTTTATTGTCGGTGGTCGTGATCGCGACGACGCGTTTCAGGCGCAGTTCATTTTTTGCGTAGGCCATTACTGCCCGTGCTGCCTCAAGCGCATAGCCTTTGCCCTCGTATGCCGGTAGCAGACCGTAGCCGATATCCACGTCGTCGAGCGTGTCGCGCTTGATCAGGCCGCACATGCCGATCGGCGTATTACTCTCTTTCAATACCACGGCATACAAACTGAAGCCCATTTGCGTATACATCTGCATCGGTCCCTTCAGTAGCGACGCCTTGGCGTCATCGACGGTTTGAAAGTTTTTGTCGCCGATATACTGGATCCACTTCGGCTGTTTCCACAATTCGAAATAGAATGCCGCATCGCGCTCGCTGAAGGTTCGCAGGATCAGCCGCCCGGTTTGAACAACGATCATGCGGCTTGAGTGGAATACGTCGGTTCAGGCACGTCGTCGAGATGACGGTGCACCGCGCGCGCAATCACCATCACGCACATATCGAAGCAGGCGTACAGCGCGCCGGCTAGCAAGGGCGGATTTTGTGTGGTCAATCCGCCGGTGAACGGCGTTACCGGACGCCAGGTCCAATTACCCAGCCACGTTCCCCATAGCTCCAGCGCCAGCGCCAGCAGTATCATGATGGTGTAAGTCTTGCGCGAACTGCCGAAGCGATAGGCGATGAGAAAGATGATCGCCAGCGCGCTGTCGAACGTGCTCCAGCCAGTTAACGCAGCAAACATTCCGTAAAGCGCCACAACGATCGGCATGACCGTGGTTGCGATATCAGGCAGCTTCCGCGCCAGCGTCGGGCCGAGCATGAACAACAGAATATGCCCGGGCGGCACGAACGGCGGGATATTAAAAAACTGATAGTCGTACCAGCCGAACACCAGCGACAGCACGGACTCCACCGCAAAAACCAGTGCCATGGCAAAGACCAGGGTCATGCGCCATGCCGGGGATTGCCTCGATAACAGGTAGAGCAGAAAACCCCACACCACGACACTGACAATGACCTGCCCGGCGATGCCGCCGAGCCGATCAATAAGCAGACCCAGCGCCAGCGTCAGCACAATCAGCAATGCATGCAGCCAGGCATATTGCCCGTGCAGCGGCGCGCTGGAGAAGACATGCGCGCGAACGTGAGATTTATTTTGTCGGATTGACATAACCGGATTCTGAAAAAAATGCGCGATAGGCGCAACCCATCGCTGTTTTAGCCGCGCGCGGCGCGCCCGCCTGCATATTCCCGGACTTTAATCGGAAATTTCCGGCTCGACAAGATGAGCAAGCTGCGCGAGCGACTCCTGCCAGCCGAGATAGCACATCTCGACCGGAATGACTTCGGGTATGCCCTCCTGTGTAATGTTCAGTTCCGTCCCGCATAATACCGGTTTCAGGAGTACCGTCACCTCCAGCGCGCCGGGCAAGTTCGGGTCGTCGAATTTATCGGTATAGCGCAGTTTTTCATTCGGTATCAATTCCAGATACTCGCCGCCGAAAGAGCGCCCTTTGCCGCTGGTGAAGTTGGTGAAAGACATCTTGAAAGTCCCGCCGACTTTAGGGTCCATATGATGAACCTTGCAAGTGAAGCCATAAGGGGGAATCCACTTCGCCATGGCGTCTGCGTCGAGAAAGGCGCGATAGATGCGTTCGGGTTTTGCCTTGAGTACGCGGTGAAGCCGAACGGTTCCTGTAGCCATGATCTTGCTCCTTTAAATTTGCTATTCAGCGGCTAACCGTAAGCCTGCCATGGTTTACTTTAAATCAAAATTCGTCGCACGGGTGCAAGGCGTCACAACTTTTATCAAGATATATGATCGGTTTTGTCCATGCTGCGCGCAGGTCGCATCTCTCCTTTGTAACTTGTTATTCAGCAAGGCGCGTAGCCTCTCCCCTGCATATCCAGGTTTCGAAGCAATTATTCGACCAATCAATTGAGTCGCCGTGAACGCAAGCGTGAGAGAAGATCGCGTTCCCGCCGGCTCTCACAGCAGTTAATTTCAATTGCGTCAGCGCCGCTTCTTCCGGAGTGCGACCATTCGCGTCGGACAATGGGGGTCGCCAGGTCCAGACTGGAACCAACGGCGCAACCGATAGTTTACACGCCAGGCTGACAATTTTCCCCTTCGACGCATAGGATAATTCCGAAGGAAGGCTGATGAGCTTCACGTCGCGAACTTGCTGGATTTCCTCTGCGGAGAGCTTAGACATGTCCTCAATTTTGATTCGAAACGCAGCCGAATAGGCGGCGTCCCCGACCATAGCAGCGCACCCCGAAAGAAGTGAAGCTGAAATTAACGCGGCATGTAAAGTCAGGCCTTGCATTCCTCGGCTAATCGACGCGTGGTGAAAGAGCATCGCCGCGCGCGCGACCTCTGGCCAATGCGGCCCCAGGCGAAATCACTTCGGTAAGCAATATAAATAATCTTTGCTTCATTTTGTGAAATAGAAAAATACTACCTATTGTCCATATGGGAACCCAAACGTTCTGTCCATCTGGCGCGCTAAAAGCTGGAACCGGGTTTAGAGAGAAACTCAAGCTCGTCACTCGTCGATTCGCGTCCGAGAATGGCGTTGCGATGCGGATAGCGGCCAAATTGATCGATGATGGCTTTGTGCCGGAGTTCAAACTCGTAGTTACTCTTCGGCGCGTGCTCCTTGAACAGTCGCTGCGCAATTTCGTGAATGAGCCGCGATTCGCTGTGCATGTATGGCATATAAAGGAAGACCCGCTCCTCAACTGCTAGCGCGAGGTCAGCTTCTGATGCCACCGCCTCTTGCGCCAAAGCCAATGCCATAGGATCAGCGGCGAAGGCAAGCTTGGTGCCTCGGTACATATTCCTCGAGAACTGATCGAGGACGATGATTTCAGCCAGCCGTCCTCTCGGTTCTTCTCGCCACTCGAACAGTTCTGAACAAACTGCGCGCGCGTGAAGATCAGAAAATCGCTCAACGATGAGCCGATCGAACGCTGCATCCACCTTCCACCAATTAGCAGGTGCGATCTCATGGAACCAGAATTGCAGTACGGTTTGGTGCACGTTGCCTCGATTAAAAGTGGCTCGCGTAGTTCGGCAGCCTGCAGGTCGTTCCGACGTATGGATCAATATGTTGCGATGATAAATCATTCATCGCCTATGCTACAAACCGGGACGTAGGGTGGGCAAAATGAAGTGTGCCCAACGATCCGATCAGTGTGGCCAGGCTAAGCGGTTCGCCCAACCTACTCATTTTCCCTTCAACGAAACCGCGTTGGAATGGCGCTGCTGAAGGGATAAAGTGAAAAGTACGGCTTGGCTTCTTCCAGGACGCGACGTACCGAAGGGCGATTCATCAGCCGCTCAAAATAGGCGCTCAGATGGACATAATGATTCGGGAAGGCTTGTATTGTGCTGGTATAAAACAGGGCAGGGGCAGCGGCGCAGTCGGCCATGCTGAAATCTTCACCCACACACCAATCTTTAGACGCCAGTTGCCGATCAATCATTCCGTACGCTGTCTCAAGCGTAGCTCTCGCGCCGGCCAAGTTGCTGTTTGTTTCGCGTATTTTATCGTTGACGATCTCCCGCAAAGGCCCCTGCACGTAGTTGTCGAAAATGCGATCCCAAAGCCGGACCTCAAGCGCGTCGCCGACATTACTCGGGATCATTCTATGCGAAGGAGTAAAAAATTGATCCAGATATTCAATAATGATGGACGACTCGGCGACGTTGCGCTGCCGCTGGTGATCGTGAATAACAGGGAACTTGCACAACGGCCAGACGGCTTGAAGTTCCGCTCTGTCTTTCGCCTCACCCAGATTAATGAGGCGTCCTTCAAACTCGATATGGTTTTCATACAATGCGATGAGAACCTTATGGCAGTAAGAGGAAAGAGGGTGATAGTAAAGAGTCAATTTCATGTCGTATCCTGGGTAGATAGGGCGTGTAGAGTGGGCAAAACGAAGTATGCCCGCCGATCCCTCACAACGCCGGCCTTATGCCGCAATCTTTAACGCAGTAATTTTTTTGATTTTGCTCTTCATCGATTGCTCAGCATTCGCGAGATCAAATTGCGCTTGCAGGTTAATCCACATTTCCGGGCCGGTACCCAGCCATTTGCCGAGGCGTACTGCCATTTCCGCGCTCACCCCAGCCTTGCTGTTCAAGACGCGCGAAAGCGATACGCGCGTAATGCCCAGCGCGGCCGCTGCGTCGGTGACCGAAATGCTGCCGTCGGCGAACTCGCCATCTTTCAACACCTCGCCGGGGTGGGGTGGGTTATGCATTCTCGTCATGATGTCTCCTAATGGTAATCCTGATAATCGACCAGCACGGCGTCTTGGCCTTCAAAGTTGAAACCGAGTCGCCAATTGCCGTTAACCGACACGGCCCAATTGCCAGCCAGTTTTCCGGTAAGTTGGTGTAACTTCCAATCGGGAAAGTTCATGCCTTGTGGGTTGATAGCAGCATCCAAAGCGGCTAATTGCAATCTTAATCGCGCAGCATGTGCAGGTTGGATGCCAGCCTTCGACCCGTTACGAAAGTACGCCTCAAGCCCTTTATGCTGGAAAGTTTTTATCACAAAATAAGTGT
>JBAVXA010000171.1:0-4029 GCA_049698095.1 Burkholderiales bacterium | reverse complement strand
CAATCAGGTCAGCCGACTGGGATTTTTTTACCCAATGCTATAACCACACCTATCGCATGCATCGATCGACACCGTATCTCAATCGCGAGTTTTTTGCATGCATCGGCGCGTCCATGGCGCCGAATATTTTATTGATTTTTGCCGAGCGCAATGGCGTGCCGATTGCAGCTGCGCTGAATATTCATAATGCGCATCACCTTTACGGTCGCTACTGGGGCGCGCTGGAATACCTGCCGGGCCTGCATTTTGAAGCCTGTTATTACCAGGCAATCGAGTTTTGCATCGAGCAGAAAATTCAGATTTTCGAAGGCGGCGCTCAAGGCGAACACAAGCTGGCGCGGGGACTATTGCCGGTAAAGACCGCGTCGACGCACTGGCTGGCAAAGCCTGAGTTCGCTGAGGCGGTAGAAAATTATCTGCGCCGTGAATCCGGCGGAGTGGAAAAATATATCGACGAGCTCGGCGAAAGCAGCCCATTCAAGATCGATGTGGGCGCGCGTGGCGTTTTGTAGGCCTCAGGCTGCTTTTTTCTGCATCAAAAAAACGAATTCCTTGTTAACTTCCGCCGACGAGAGCAAAGTATTGCCAGTCTGTCGGGCAAACGCCTCAAAATCCTTCACTGATCCAGGGTCCGTCGCGACGATTTTCAGTACTTCGCCGGGCTGCATGTCCGACAAAGACTTCTTCGCGCGTAAAATTGGCAGGGGACAATTAAGTCCGCGGGCATCCAGCTGTTTTTGAAAGTCCATATTTTTTCCGTTTTAATTCAATACAATCAAATAGTTACAAATTTCACCGTGGCACCTAGAGCCAAACGATCATTCCGCAATGTAGTTTATAAACCTTCGCGCAAGCTTGTGCAACCGCGAACAGACACTCATGTTCGGAGAATCGATGCGTTTTGTAACAAAAAATAAAAGTACCATTTCCAAAATATCAAATTATCCGGAGCGGCCGAATTTCTGGAATGTCATGTAGCGCATTAGGTATATTTAATCGTGAATTTTCTATCGTGGTTCTTATTTCAAACTGCCCCGCTTCTTATTCGAAATTGTCAATACATAATTAACCTCGGGCATTGTCTTATCGGTGTTCATTGTTTTGTCTGACCAGACTTTAACGTGATTATTGTAACAAACCAAAACCCAATCGAATATTAGTGAAAGCATGGAAGCATAAAAAACCGGATGGGTATGCCATCCGGTTTCGAGATATGACATCGGTCCATCAGCGACTATTTGCAACCGACAGCGCCTGCTGAGCATATATTGCCGGTATAGGTTGCCCACAAGGCGGTATTGTCGCCAGACTCCACGCCGTATTTATAAGTCGTACCTGCGCCATAATTATTATTGCGGATGATATTGTTGCGAACAGTGCCAGGAAAGCCATAATCAGAAAGATAGACCTGAGCATTAGTATTATTTGAGAACGTATTGTTTTCAATAATATTATTGAACGCGCCGTGCAATAATATACCGCCGCTAACGGCGCCGCTTATTGTATTATTTCTAACCGTGACGCCATTTGAGCTATCGTCCAGATATATGCCATAGGAGGCTTCACCCGAACCCGCCAACTGACCGTTAAGTGTCCCGCGGACGTTGCTGATGCGGTTATTGCTCACTATGGAATTCAACCCGACATGGTGGCGATCAAATGTATAAATGGCGCTGCAATCGTTCAGCGTTACGCAGGTGCCATTGATGGTATTGCCATCGATGAGCGACCCGCTAAAAAACCAGATGGCGACATAACCTATATTGGTGAAAGTGGAGCCGGTAACAGTCATTTTAGTGGTGTACCCACCAAATATTGCAGCATCGGTCATACGCGGCATCAGTACTGTACCGATATTGGTGAAAGTGGACTTATCTACCCGGAGGGTATCGCCACAATAGCCAATACTTAAACCGTCACGGCCGGTGTTGCTGATGCTGCTACTGGTCATACTCAGGTTGGTAGCACATTTGGCATCAATGCCGAAATCGGTCGCGTTGGTAACCTCGACATTTTTCAGCACCAAGCCGGCCGAACTCGAGGCGTCAATGTTGGTGACTCCGTTTTTAACGACAATGTTATCCAGTGTCAGACTCTTGGCATTACGGGCGTTGATGGCGAGACTGGCGGTAGCTTCGACTGCCTGCGGTTGAGTGGCGGAATAAATGTACAGAATGCCGTTTTCATACAGCCATTCGCCCGGCTCATCGAGCATCCAACGTTTCCCTTCCAGGTATGCTCCCCAGCCCGTCAGGCCGCCGGGCAAGCCCGTCGTCGTGATGGTGCTGGCGCTGCCGCCGGTCACGGTTCCCTCAACCATTGACCATTGTGTGTCACGTGCTCTTATCGTGGCGCCGATGACATCCCCATTAATTGCCAAGCCGCCTAAAGTCAATGTGCCACCAGACTGGGATTTCACCGTCAAATAGGGATTTCCGTTGACGCGCGGGGTATGCGCCAGCTCCAGCAACTTGCCTTCCATGACTACCTGTTTGGGCACAAAACCCAATGGCGCAGACCAAAGATTGGCGCCAGCTGCCTGCCAATTAGCCACCACCTGGGCGCCATTAATAATGGCTTTGCCACAGGTACCTGCCGTGGTAACCGTTACCGATGAAAGTCCCGATACATTCAGCGTGCCGCGATATTCCTTACCACATTCCAATGTGACGGTGCTCCCGCTTGTGACACTGCCAGGTAGAGTTCCCGATGGGATTGTGCTTGGCACTTGAGGAAGTGCGGGCGAGGCTGGCGATTTTGCCGCGCCCCTTACTAACGGCGGCGAGACAACTATCGAACCACAGGCTTGCAGGACAATCAGAAAAAGAAAAAACTCAGGTTTTTTCACAAAAAATACATCATCCGTTAATTCCCACCTGACTTTAAACGTTGCTGTATCTCTCGATTCGCCGTTTCAGATCGGTGTTTGTTAAAACTATCACAATTATCCGAAACGTCAAAAATTCCTTAAATACCAGTTGATAAAGTTTTGGCATTAAAAAATAGACGAAAGCGAAAAAACTACCTTTCGGTTAACGACGAAAATGGAGAAAAAACTTGAAAAGCCCACAGAAATTTGTAAACGGCGAGAAAATAGAACAATTCCGACGACGCCTATTTCTAACCTAATTTAGGACAGAAATTCCCGATTCCTTGAGACGAATTCAAATCTAAGTCAGCTTTGCCGTGCCTTGCGCAAACAGGTTTTGGCAAATGCATAACAGCAAATAGAAATTGGCATGCGTAGTAGATTATCACGCTATGCAAAAAAACAGAAGGCGCAAATAGAATCTGTGGGGGCGAATAGAAAACACATACAGAATGCGCGTTAGCTTCGACCAAATTGGCGTAATTTCGGACGTGGAGTTGCCAATCTTGATCAATTTGAACGGAAATTAGGGGGGGGGCACAGCGCCAGATCCAACGGTATGCCCGGTTGGCATTTATCGAGGAAAACGTTTGATGGAGTACGTGACCTGTTCCCTTGTAATAGTATGGTAAGGATGTAGAGTTTGGCTTGAAGGATGCAGACGTGAAGAAACGCTTTACCAAAGCCCAGATTATCGGCGTCTTGAAAGAAAGCGAGACTGGGCACCAAGGTTGCCGAGCTATTTCGTAAACTTGGTATCAGCAACGCGACCTACTACAAATGGAATGCCAAATTTAACGGCATAATCGTCTCGGGCGCGCAGCGGCTCAAAGCCATGGAACCCAACAACAGCCAGGTCAAACGCCTGCTGGCCGAATCCATCCTGGAAATTGCCGTGCTCAAGGATGTCGTTAGCCGAAAGTGGTAGGCCCACATGCCAAGCGCGAAGCTGTGACCTACGCCATGGCGACCCACCCCGCGGGCGTGACCCGCGCTCGTGGACTGATGAACCTGTCACGCTCGCTGTTTCGCTATCAAGCCAGGCGGCCTGACGACCAAGCCTTGTCGGACAGGCTCACCGAACTCGCCGGGAAAAAGCGCCACCAGGGGTATCGTCGATTGCATGTCCCGCTCCGACGCGAAGGGTGACAGATCAATCA
>JBAVXA010000170.1:0-28727 GCA_049698095.1 Burkholderiales bacterium | reverse complement strand
GGGTCGGGCTTGTAATGTCTGGCGAGTTCTGCGGAAATGACGCAATCCCACGGTAGTCCTGCGGATTTTGCCATGTTTGTCAGTAGCGAAATATTTCCGTTCGACAGCGTTGTGATAATAAATTTTTTCTTCAGGCGTTTGAGACCGCGCACTGAGTCGGGCCACGGCTTGAGCCGATGCCACACTTTGTTCAAATCAACCTTTTCCACCTCTGTCAGGCCAGTGATGGAAAACTTATCCAGCAGATCATTCAGGATTATGCGGTGCAGCGCATCGATGTTCATCCAAGGCAGGTCGCCGCTGCGCACGCGCTGCATGGCCGGCTGGTAGCCCGCACGCCAGGCGTCGGCGAAGCTCGCGGCGTCTATTCGGATATTCTTTCGTCGTGCCAACTGGCGCGTTTCGCGAATGATGCTGCCGCGCCAATCAACCACGGTACCAAATACGTCGAATGTGAGGGCTTTGATATTTTTCAGTTTACTTTTCATGCAGCGGCACTCCGGCGGTTTGCGGAGTCGACATGTGCGACCAGCGCGTTTCCATTTCCTGCAGCTTCACCAGCATTTTTTCACCTGCGAATATCTGCGGATTTGAGGGCTCGAAATTTTCGGTTTTTTCGCGTTTGAGTATGCTTGCTTTGGCTTTGTCGAACGCCAGCGTGAACGAATGGCTCTGGCGCAACTCCTGGTCAAACAGCGCTTTGGCGAAGTAGGTGAAATCCGATTCGCTGCCGCAACCAAATGAAGTCTGTTTCGGATCCGACGCGGTCATGATCAAGGTGTAATCGTCTTTCAGCGGCTCGATATATCCGCCGGAGAAACAGGCAGATACGACGACCATGCGCCATTTGATTCCGGCATCGTCGAGCATTTTTTTCAGCGTGATTGGGGTGATTTGATTCAGCCGCAGCGGCCAGAAATCGACTGACAGTTCGTGCTGCCGAGAGCCGTGGCTGGTGAGGTAAACAAAGGCTACGTCCTCGTCGCGATTCATCAGGCTGCCTATTTTCGTCAAGGCCCAATTGAGGTTGGTGGACGTGGCAATCGGCGTGTCGGCCGCGCTCTGCGGGTTGTTAATCAGCATGACCGAGCGACCCTGCGTGTCGAAACGTTCGCGCAACAGTTGCTCGATGACGCGAAGTTCTTTCATGAAAACGTCTTCATTGGCATACGCTGCAAAGCCGACGAAATACAAATCGCTCACGCCTGGACGCTCGGGCTGCAGGGCATCAAGGGCCGCCTTGAACAAACCCGGCTGGGAATGAAAAACCTGTTCGTTATTGATCGACCTAGCATAGCGCTTGCTCTCCGAAATATCATCATTCCGCTGCCAAAGGTCGGCATGTGGCAGGAAAATTGGCGGAAGCATATTTATCAATAAAAACAATGGCATATAACTAGCGCGACGCAAAATGGCGGACGTTCTTGAAACCTGCTTTGACAAACCCGATGCTGCGTAGCGCCTGAGAAAAAATAGCGCGATTAAAACCCACCAGGCGAACGCGAAGTAATACAGCGTCCATTGGAACTGTAACCTGTCAAATGAATCTTTGAGAAACTCGGCTGCGAGCCAAACGCAGGCGTAAAACAGGCGCATGACGATTCCGGCGCTGAGAAATGCGATCGGGATGGTCAGCAACAATGAGGGCTGGTGGTTCAGGCGCGAAATCAGCAACGCAAATAAAAACGATAACAGCACATGGAACAGCGCGCTGGGCAGGGCATAAAAATTCATATAGCCGCTAGCGCCGACGTAAGCCATGTTGGCGAGTAACGAGACGGCGAGATCGACGGCGACCAGAAGAACGATTTGTTCTGCGGACACGCGCAGGGGCTCGCGTAACGGAAACAGAAACGCAATGCGGACGCCATTCCGCAGGTTTTGCCGCAATTCAGGAAATAAACGATAAAAGGAACTCAGCATGGCGGTCGGCGCGTTTTTCTCAGGTATAAGCTTGCCATAAATTTTCATTTCTGGCAGCGGCAGGTTGCCTTAAGCGACGGGGAAATTTGAATGCGTCCAGGGTTTACGCTAGAATACAACTTCTTCAGGCGCGTAGCTCAGCTGGTTAGAGCACCACCTTGACATGGTGGGGGTCGTTGGTTCGAGTCCAATCGCGCCTACCAAATACCGGTAGGGTTATCATGATGTTCCGAACTTGTGTAACGGTTAGCTGAAATTTAAAACGTTGCGCCGGACGTTCCTTGTAATTTTGAAGTGAAACAAAAAAGTGCGGCGCGACCGCACTTTTTTTATGCGTGAAAGATTGAGGTTGTTATGCCGAAAATCAAGTTACCTGACGGCTCGGTCCGTTCCTCCGACAAAGCGGTGACCGTCGCGGAAGTCGCCGCAAACATCGGCGCCGGATTGGCAAAAGCGGCATTGGCGGGCAAGGTCAACGGAAAGCTGGTCGATACCTCGTTCCTAATCGAATCGGACAGTGAGCTGGCGATCGTCACCGATAAAGACGCAGACGGGCTGGAGGTGATCAGGCATTCAACGGCGCATCTGCTTGCATATGCGGTGAAAGAATTATTCCCCGACGCGCAGGTGACCATCGGCCCGGTGATTGAAAACGGTTTTTATTACGATTTTTCCTACAAGCGCCCATTTACGCCGGAAGACCTGGTGGCAATTGAAAAACGCATGACGGAGCTTGCCAGGCGCGATATCCCAGTGACGCGCAAAGTGCTGCCACGCGACCAGGCGGTCAACTATTTCCTCGGCATCGGGGAAAAATATAAAGCGGAAATCATCGCAGCGATTCCCGCCAATCAAGACGTTTCGCTTTACAGCGAAGGCGATTTCACCGATTTGTGCCGCGGCCCGCACGTGCCTACAACGGGAAAACTGAAGGTATTCAAACTGATGAAACTCGCCGGCGCGTATTGGCGCGGCGACGCGAAAAATGAAATGTTGCAGCGTATCTATGGCACCGCGTGGGCAAAAAAAGAAGAGCAGGACGCTTACTTGCACATGCTGGAAGAGGCGGAAAAACGCGACCACCGCAAAATCGGGAAGACGCTGGATCTGTTCCACTTGCAGGACGAAGCGCCGGGCATGGTGTTTTGGCATCCGAAAGGCTGGTCGCTGTGGCAGCAGGTCGAGCAATACCTGCGCAGGATTTACATCGACAACGGCTACCAGGAAGTGCGCTGTCCGCAGATTCTCGACAAGACGTTGTGGGAAAAAACCGGCCACTGGCAGAATTATCGCGACAATATGTTTATTACTGAATCGGAAAAGCGCGACTTTGCCATCAAGCCGATGAATTGCCCCGGCCATGTGCAGATTTTCAACCAAGGCATGAAAAGTTACCGTGACCTGCCTCTGCGCTACGGCGAATTCGGTTCCTGCCACCGCAACGAGCCGTCAGGAGCCTTGCACGGCATCATGCGCGTGCGCGGGTTTACGCAGGACGATGGGCATATTTTTTGCACCGACGCGCAGATCCAGGATGAGGTCACCGCGTTCAACGCGTTGGCGCAAAAGGTTTATCAGCATTTCGGGTTCGCCGAGGTGGCCATAAAGCTGGCGTTGCGGCCGGACAACCGAATCGGCGATGACGACTCGTGGACCAGGGCGGAAAACGCCTTGCGGGATGGATTGCGCTCATCTGGCATGAGTTGGGAGGAGTTGCCCGGAGAAGGCGCGTTTTACGGGCCGAAGATAGAATTTCATCTGAAGGATAGTATCGGTAGGACCTGGCAATGCGGTACCATTCAGGTCGATTTTTTCATGCCCGGACGCTTGGGCGCAGAATACGTCGCGGAAGACAATTCACGCAAAGTCCCGGTCATGCTGCATCGGGCAATTGTCGGGTCGCTCGAGCGTTTCATTGGCATTTTGATTGAAAATCACGCCGGTGCATTGCCGCTGTGGCTGGCGCCGGTGCAAATGGTGGTGATCAACATCTCTGAACATCAGGCCGAATATGCCCGCAAAGTGGCGAAAAGCCTGATCGCAGCCGGCTTCCGCGCCACGGCGGACTTGAGAAATGAGAAAATAACCTATAAAATACGCGAACATAGTTTGCAGAAATTGCCTTATCAGATCATCGTGGGTGATAAGGAAATGCAAGCGAATCTGGTAGCCGTCCGTTCCCGCAATGGAGAAGACCTTGGGCAAATGCCGCTCGAAGCGCTGTTATCGCGGCTTCGTGCAGAGCTGACCCGGGTTTGAGCATTGCCGCCACGGCGGCTTTTGACAGAACTTTAAGGAGACGTTGCTATAGCTCAGGAAAAGCAAGTCCGGATCAACAGTGAAATTACAGGCACTGACATCCGGCTGATTGGCCCCAAACAGGAACCCCTCGGGATCGTTGCGCTGACTGAAGCGTTTCGTCTGGCTGAAGAAGCCGATCTCGATTTGGTGGAAATAGCCCCAACGGCAGTCCCTCCCGTTTGTCGCATCATGGATTACGGCAAATTCCGTTACCAGGAAGCGAAGAAACTGCATGAGGCCAAGCTGAAGCAGAAGCAAATCCAGGTGAAAGAAGTAAAGTTTCGTCCCAGCACCGACGAAGGGGATTACAAGATCAAGGTTCGTAATCTGATCAAGTTTTTGGAAGAAGGTGACAAAACCAAAATTACGCTGCGCTTTCGCGGTCGTGAAATGACGCATCAGGAGTTGGGTTATAATCTGTTGAAGCGCGTGGAGGCGGAATTGATGCCCCACGGAACCGTCGAGCAGTTTCCAAAAATGGAAGGTCGGCAGATGGTCATGGTATTGTCCCCAAAGAAAAAAATTTAATATAATCAAATAGTTATAAAATGTAGTTGAAGTGGCTCCACAAGGCGCGTTCAGGTAGGTAAAGCACTGAAGTTTTCGGTCACCTGACGCGGTTTATTAAAATAAAGGAAGTTATATGCCCAAAATGAAAACCAAAAGCGGCGCTGCAAAGCGCTTCAAGGTTCGGTCTGGCGGCGGAATCAAGCGTTCCCAAGCATTCAAGCGCCATATTCTTACCAAGAAAACCACCAAGAACAAACGCCAGTTACGCGGAACCACCAGCGTCCATAAAACCAACGCGGACTCCGTTCGCGCCATGTTGCCTTACGCGTAAAGGAGCCGAAAAATGCCAAGAGTCAAACGTGGTGTAACGGCGCGTGCGCGTCACAAGAAAGTCCTGGATCAGGCCAAGGGTTACAGAGGCCGGCGTAAGAACGTTTATCGCATCGCCAAAGAGGCGGTGATGAAAGCGGGGCAATACGCCTACCGCGACCGACGTCAGAAAAAACGGGTATTCCGCCGTCTGTGGATTGCGCGCATTAACGCCGCCGCACGCGAGTGCGGCTTGAGCTACAGCGTATTCATGAATGGACTCAAGCGCGCGGCCATTCAGGTCGATCGCAAAGTGCTGGCTGACCTGGCAGTATTCGACAAGCCTGCGTTTGCTGCGTTTGTCGAACGCGCCAAAGCAAGCCGCGCCGCCTGACCTGAATCAATTCGAAAGGAGGCTTGCGAGCCTCCTTTTTTTATTGCTGATTTCCAGAGCCTCAACATGAGCCTTCTCGCTGATATTCTTGCCGATGCCGAAGCCGCGATTACCCAGGTGCAATCGTTGGCGGAGCTTGAACAGGTCAAAGCCAAATATCTGGGTAAGCAGGGCGCATTGACCGAGCAGATGAAACAGCTTGGGAAGGCGACGGCGGAAGAACGGCCGCGACTCGGCGCGGTGATCAACGAAGTGAAACAGCAAGTCGAAGCCTTGCTCAATAGCCAGAGAGATGCCATTCAGAATCGCGAGTTGAATGCCCGCCTTGCCGAGGAAGCGATCGATGTGACTTTGCCTGGCCGCGGCATGGGCACGGGAGGGCTGCATCCGGTGACGCGTACGCAGCAACGCATCGAACAACTGTTTCGCAGTATCGGTTTCGATGTCGCCGACGGCCCGGAAATCGAAGATGACTTTCACAATTTTACCGCGCTGAATACGCCGGAAAAACATCCGGCGCGCTCGATGCACGACACGTTCTACGTCGCGGCAGGTGCTGATCGCCAAGCCATGCTGTTGCGCACGCATACTTCGCCGATCCAGATCCGGTACATGGAAACACATAAGCCGCCGATCAAGATCATCGCGCCGGGTCGCGTCTATCGCGTCGATTCCGATGCCACGCATTCGCCGATGTTTCATCAGCTTGAGGGATTGTGGATTGGCGAAGACGTGAGCTTCGCCGACCTCAAAGGCGTGGTGCAGGATTTTCTGCAAAATTTTTTCGAGCGCGACGATTTGAAAGTGCGTTTCCGCCCGTCATTTTTTCCCTTCACCGAGCCGTCAGCGGAGATCGACATGAGCTGCGTGTTCTGCAAAGCCGGTTGCCGCGTCTGCAGTCACACCGGCTGGCTGGAAATCGCCGGCAGCGGCATGGTGCATCCGAACGTGCTGAAACACGCCGGCATCGACAGCGAAAAATATATCGGCTTCGCCTTTGGCGTGGGCATCGATCGCCTTGCCATGCTGCGTTACGGCGTCAATGATCTGCGCCTGTTTTTCGAAAACGATTTACGTTTCTTGAGGCAGTTCAATTGAACGGCACGGTAAGTCGACTCGGTGGACGCTCATCTTTGCATGGCAAGCGTGATGCCGAATCCGGATCGATGTGCGCGTTTTGCGCCAACTTGCTTGATATATAACTGGTTGATTTAAATGAAGTTTTCAGAAAACTGGCTGCGTACGTTTGTCAACCCGCCATTGTCCAGCGACGCGTTGGCGCAGGCGTTGACCATGGCTGGCCTGGAAGTCGAGGCAATGCAAAACGTTGCGCCTGCATTCGACAAAATCGTTGTCGGCCTGGTGTTGCACACAGAGCAACATCCGAATGCCGACCGGCTGAAATTGACGCAAGTCGATGTTGGCGGTGCGGCTCCATTGGCGATCGTTTGCGGCGCGCCTAACGTCGCGGCCGGAATGAAAGTACCTTGCGCCTTGGTCGGCGCGGAACTGCCGGGAATTTCGATCAAGCAGGCGAAAGTGCGCGGCGTCGAATCCAACGGCATGCTGTGCTCGGAAAAAGAGCTCGGGCTGAGCGAGGATAGCAGTGGGCTGATGGCGCTGCCGCCTGACGCGCCGCTAGGCGCCAGCATCCGCGCTTACCTAGATCTCGATGACAAGCTGTTCACGCTCAAACTTACACCGAATCGCGCCGATTGCTTGTCGCTGACCGGCATTGCCCGCGAGGTGGCCGCACTTACCGGCTCGCCAATGCAGCCGGTAGAAATCACGCCCACCCGCGCAGGCATCACCGACGCGCGCGGGATTACCCTGGTGGCGGAGTCGGCGTGCCCACGCTACTGCGGCCGCGTCATCAAGCTGAAAAATCCGCAGGCGCCGACGCCGGATTGGATGAAGCGCCGCATTATGCGTAGCGGCCTGCGCTGCATCAGCGCTGTGGTCGACGTTACGAACTACGTCATGCTCGAGCTGGGTCAGCCGCTGCATGCCTTTGACAACGCCGCAATCAGCGGCGGCATCAGTGTGCGCATGGCGCGCGCGGGCGAGAAGCTGACCCTGCTGAACCAGCAGGTAGTCGAATTGCAGCCGGATATGCTGGTGATCGCCGACGACGCGAAACCGCTTGCCCTGGCCGGCGTAATGGGCGGGGCAGAGAGCGAATTCGGCTCCGCTTCGACAACGGTGTTTCTTGAAAGCGCCTATTTTAGTCCGGACGCCATCGCCGGCATGACCCGGCGCCTCGGCCTGAACAGTGATGCCGCCTTTCGCTTTGAACGCGGTGTTGACTTCACGCTGGCGCCGCGCGCCATTGAGCGCGCGACACAATTATTGCTGGAAATATGCGCCGGTGATGCCGGCCCGGTTGGCGAAATGATCGCGGCGTTGCCCGGCAGACCGCCGGTCAATGTCCGTCCCGACCGGTTGCGTAAAGTGTTGGGGTTTGAAATTAATAATCAAGATATAATTAATATATTCAAAAAGTTACAATTTAAATGTGAAGTGAATTCTGGAGTATTTGCGGTCACGCCTCCGAGTCATCGGTTTGATCTCGGCATCGAAGAAGACTTTGTTGAAGAAGTGGTGCGATTGTACGGTTACGACAATATCCCCGCCAGGCCGCCAAAAGGCGTGGTGTCGATGCTGGCGCAACCTGAAAATCGACGCAACCTTGCAAACCTGCGCGAAATCTTGGTTTCTCGCGACTACCAGGAAGTGATCAACTACAGCTTTATTGATGCATTGTGGGAGCAGGAATTCGGCGGCGAGGTTGTTCCAATCGAATTGCAAAACCCGATCGCGTCAAACATGAATGTCATGCGTACGACCCTGTTCGGTGGATTGGTTAACACGCTGATTTTTAACCTGAATCGCAAGGAATCGCGGGTCAGGATTTTCGAGGCTGGACGGTGCTTCCATGGCATGGACGCCGACAGGCAGCCGTATCGAATTGGCGGCTTGGCGTATGGCACCGCCTTAGGGGAGCAGTGGGGCATAGTGTCGCGCCGAGCCGACTTTTTCGACGTGAAAGCCGACATCGAGGCGCTGTGCAAAGGTGTCACGCTACATTTCTCAGTGACACAACACCCTGCATTGCATCCGGGACGATGTGCGCAAATTTCCATTCAAGGAACGCCGATCGGCATCGTTGGCGAATTGCATCCGAAGTTGGTGCAGAAATACGAATTGCCGCAAGCTGCTGTTTTGTTTGAAATAGATGTTGAGGCTGTGTTACCGTCACGGTTGCCGCAATACGTCGAAGTGTCCAAGTTTCCACCAGTTTCGCGTGATCTGTCGATCGTCGTGGATGACGCGGTCGTAGTGGCCGGAATTTTGCATATGGTGCAGGACAGCGCAACGATTGCTGGAACTCATGTATTATTGTTCGACATTTACCGCGGATCGGGAGTGCCAAAAGGTAAAAAAAGCCTTGCTTTTCGGGTAGTTATGCAAGATACTGAACGCACATTTACAGATGATGATGTTGACAGGGTGATTGCAAAAATCGTTGACGCGCTGCGGGGTGGCTACGGCGCAGAATTAAGAAGTTAGATTAAATTAGTGATGTAACTCATTGATTAGGAATATAAAAATGACATTAACCAAGGCCGAATTAGCTGATTTGATGTTTGAAAAAGTGGGGCTTAACAAGCGCGAAGCCAAAGACATGGTGGAGGCGTTTTTTGAGGAAATTCGCGTCGCGCTGGCAAAAGGCGATGCGGTCAAACTCTCCGGCTTCGGTAATTTTCAGTTGCGCATCAAACCGCAACGTCCGGGACGCAACCCAAAAACCGGCGAAGAAATTCCCATTACTGCGCGTCGCGTCGTGACATTTCATGCCAGCCAGAAACTTAAAACTCTCGTAGAAACCAACTACCGTGGAAGCGACAGCAAGCCGTGATTTGCCGCCGATCCCCGCCAAACGGTATTTCACCATTGGCGAGGTAAGCGACCTGTGCGGCGTGAAGCCGCACGTCCTGCGTTACTGGGAACAGGAATTTACCCAGCTGAAGCCCCTGAAGCGGCGAGGCAACCGGCGTTACTACCAGCACCATGAAGTCCTGCTCATCCGCCGTATCCGCGAACTGCTTTACGAAGAAGGTTTTACCATCAGCGGGGCTCGCCACCGGCTGGAGGACGCCGCGCATGCGCCACGCGCCGCGGCCGCAGTGCCGCAGGACTTCGATAGCGTCGGCATGCGGCAGGAAATCAAAAACATTCTCAAGCTCCTCGAAGCATAGCGCAGGCAGATTTGCCTAGTCAGCACCGGCTGCAAAGCATATAATTTCGACTCTCGGGGCGTAGCGCAGCCTGGTAGCGTACTTGCATGGGGTGCAAGTGGTCGGAGGTTCAAATCCTCTCGCCCCGACCAGAACAACCCAAGGGTTACGGCAACGTAACCCTTTTTTATTAGCGCCGGGTTGAATAACGTCTGCGTCCTCCGCTTTTGCGTCCCCCGTGCTTAACGTGCGCATTGCATTATTCGGCCGCACAACGCAAACTCGGCTTGCCTCGAAAGATATTGAATTTCAACTGGCTGCCCAAGCTCGAACAACATTAAAATGCGCATTCTTCTCAGCAATGACGATGGTTATTTTGCTCCCGGCATAGCGATTTTGGCGGAGGCGCTTTCTCCCTTTGCTGATATTACCGTCGTGGCGCCTGAGCGTGACCGAAGCGGCGCCAGCAACTCCCTGACGCTCGACCGGCCATTGTCCTTGCGCCGCGCGGCCAACGGATTTTATTTTCTTAACGGAACGCCGACAGATTGCGTCCACATGGCGGTTACCGGCCTGCTCGATCACCTGCCTGACATGGTCATTTCCGGCATCAACGACAATGCCAATATGGGTGACGACACCATTTATTCCGGAACGGTTGCAGCTGCTGCAGAAGGCTATTTGCTCGGCATCCCGTCCATTGCCGTGTCCCTCGCTAAACGCGGTGGAGAGAATTTTGCCTCTGCCGCTGCCGTGGTGGTCGAGCTGGTTCAGCGGCATAGCAGACAGCCGATCAAACAACCGATTTTACTCAACGTCAACGTTCCCGATCTGCCGTTTGCCACCGTGAAAGGCAGAGCGGTAACCCGGTTGGGTAAGCGGCATAAGGCCGAGCCCGTGGTCAAAAGCGTGAACCCTCGCGGTGATACCATTTACTGGGTTGGCGCGGCCGGCGCGGCGCAGGACGCCGGCGAGGGAACGGATTTTCATGCAGTGGAAAACGGCTTCGTGTCGATCACCCCGCTGCAGATGGATCTGACGCAGTTTGCCTATCTCGATACTTTGAAGGGCTGGCTGCGCGAATGAAGCCGCCGACTAGCCAGCGCAGTCAGGGCATCGGCATGACGTCGATGCGCACGCGCACGCGCATGATCGATCGCCTGCGCGAGCAGGGCATCAAGGACGAGTCGGTACTTGAAGCGGTGGCGCAAACGCCGCGCCATATTTTCATAGAAGAAGCGCTGGCGAGCCGGGCATATGAAGACAATGCGTTGCCAATTGGCCACGGCCAGACCATATCCAGCCCATACATCGTAGCGCGCATGACCGAGTTGCTGCTGCAGGGTAGCCGCGGAACCCACCTGGAAAAGGTGCTCGAGATCGGCACCGGCTGCGGCTACCAGACCGCCGTGCTGTCAAAGTTCGCTCGGGAAATCTATTCCATCGAACGCATCGGGCCTCTGCTCACCAAAGCGCGCGGACACTTGCGCGAACTCAGATGCAGTAACGCGAAGTTGTTCCACGCCGACGGCAACATCGGTCTCGCAGCCGCGGCGCCGTTTGACGGCATCCTGATGACTGCCGCGGCAACCCGCGTGCCGCCGGGGTTGTTGCAACAAATGTCGATTGGCGCGAGAATGGTGATGCCACTAGGTGCGGCGGAGCAGTTTCTCACGGTCATTGATCGCACCGAAAAAGAGTTTATCGAAACCCGGCTTGAGACTGTCAAGTTCGTGCCGTTGCGTGGAGATACGATTTGAACGACCCCAACAAAAAGCGGACCGCATTTTTCTTTATCACCTTGGCTTGCGCCGCATTGGCAAGTTGCGCCTCAAGACTGCCCCAGCCCGGCGCACAAAGCAACACAACATCATCTCGTCCCTCTCCGCCAGCCCCGGCAGCTGGCGCAAGCGTTCCTCAGGCTGCGGTTCCAGCGGCGCCAACCGCGCAGCCGTCCCGCACCGAATTTCACACCGTGCAAAAGGGCGACACACTCGGCTTATTGGCAACCCAATACGGCGTTGATTATCGGGAAATTGTTGCCTGGAATCAGCTTGAGAATCCGAATCAGCTGAAAATTGGCCAGGTGCTGCGCGTTACGCCGCCGGGAGATATGATTGCAACGCCCATCGTTCCCGGTGCTGCCGCGCCTGAGGCAAGGGTTCTGCCGGGAGGCGCGATTGTCACTGCCGGCCAAGGCGGCAGCGCCTCGGATTCGCTCAAGTCGGTGCCTAAAGCTATCAAGCTCCCCTACTCGGCGGAAGCACTCGCGCTGGTACAGAATCCTGCCCTTGAGGGCCTGCCTGCATCCGCAGCTGCTAAACCGACGCAACCGGCAGGTGACGCCAGCGGCGCGCCAGCGCCGTCGCCTGCCGACGAAGTTGTCGATTGGGCGTGGCCTGCGCAAGGCAAGATTAAGGGCTTTTTCAGCGAGACCAATAAAGGCCTCGACATTATCGGCACCTTGGGCCAGCCAATCATGGCTGGCGCTGCCGGCAAAGTGATTTATGCCGGCAGCAGTGTGCCGCGCATGGGGAAATTATTGGTCATCAGCCATAGCAAGAACATGCTCAGCATTTACGCACATAACGACAGGATCCTGGTGAAGGAAGGCCAGACGGTGAGCAAGGGCCAGAAGATTGCCGAAATGGGCAATACCGATACCGAGCAAGGCCAGGTTAAGCTGCATTTTGAAATCCGCCTGATGGGCAAGCCGGTTGATCCGATGAAGTATCTGCCCGGAGATAAACTATCGTGAGCCGCCACCCGACTGCTGGCAGCGACGATATAGACGACGATTTTTCGCAGGAACCTGCGGAAGTCGATATACAAGACGAGGTCGAAGCGCAACAGGGTCGCGGCGGTGACACAGACGAGCAGGCTGCGGCGGATTTGCCCGCCAGCGCGCCGTCGTACACCGAAGAATTTCATGCGGACGTGACGCAGGTTTATCTCAATGACCTCGGGCGGCGTCCGTTGCTTTCGCCCGAGGAAGAACAAACGTTTTCGCGCGCGGCGCGTGCCGGGGATTTTCTCGCGCGCCAGAAAATGATCGAGCATAACCTGCGGCTGGTCGTGAATATTGCCAAGAGTTATATCAACCGCGGCGTGCCCCTGCTCGATCTGATAGAGGAGGGCAACCTCGGCCTGATGCATGCGCTGGATAAATTCGAGCCGGAGCGCGGGTTTCGTTTTTCTACTTACGCCACCTGGTGGATTCGCCAGAACGTTGAACGCGCCATCATGAACCAGTCGCGCACCATTCGCCTGCCGGTGCATGTGATCAAGGAATTGAACGTGTATTTGCGCGCCATGCGCTTCCTTGACGCACGCAGCGATAGCGACCCGACCCCGGAAGACGTCGCACATCTGCTTGGCCGCCCGGTAGAGGAAGTGCGCCGGATACTCAAACTGAATGAGCGCATGGCGAGTCTTGATTCGCCGCTGGAGGTAGACCCGTCGTTATCGATCGGCGAATCGATCGCCGACGATCAGGTTTTGCTGCCGGATGAGTTGTTCGAGCAAAGCGAAATGCAAGGACTGCTGCAATCGTGGCTTGCGGCGCTGACGGATAAACAGCGCTGGGTGATCGAGCACCGCTACGGCGTAAATGGTAGCGAAGTTTGCACGCTGGAGGAGTTGGCGCGCGATTTGGACGTGACACGCGAACGCGTGCGTCAGATCCAGATTGAAGCAATCAATTCATTGCGCGCAATGATCAAGCGCGATGGGATGACGCGCGATATGCTGTCCTGAGTTATTCATATAACTATTTGAATTAATTGAATTTATTTAAGATCGAGCGTCACTTCCTTGATGCTTGGGTCTTCGCTGCTGGTTTTCGCCGTAAATCCCAGCGACTCAATCAGCGACAGCATGCCGCTGTTCGCCGCCAGCACTTCGCCATCCATGTACGCCAGTTTTTTTGCCCGCGCGGCATCGATCAACGCCGTCATCAATTTGTAACCGACGCCGCGGTGTTGCCATTCATCCGCGACGACCACGGAAAACTCGCAGCGCGAAGAATCTGGCTTGATTACGTAGCGCACCACGCCCACTTGCACGTCAACGCCGTTAACATGCGTCAGCGCCAGCAACGCCAATTCGCGGTCGTAATCGTACTGCGTAAAGCGCAACAGCATCTGCGGGGTAAGTTCGCGCAATGTTCCGAGGAAGCGGAAGTAGCGCGACTGGTCGGATAATCCGCGGACGAAATTCGCTTCCACTTCAGCATCTTCCGGGCGCATCGGCCGAATCGTGACGTTGGTCCCATCGGGCATTTGCCAAAGCGTATGCAGTTGCGAGGGATAGGGATGGATCGCCATATGCGAATAGGGTTTGTGTGCAGGCAGAATATTCTCTACGGTAATGCGCGCCTCGGTTGCGAGTGCCCCCTTCTCGTCGACGACCAAAGGATTGATGTCCATTTCGCGCAGCCATGGCAATTCGCATGCCATTTCCGACACGCGCAACAATACGTTTTCCAGCGCGTCGCGTTTCACTGCGGGAAGATTGCGGTAAGGCCCGAGCAGGCGCGATAATTGCGAGCGGTCCACCAGTTCCGTTGCCAGATAGCGGTTTATTGGCGGCAGCGTGCTCGTGTGCCCGCCGAGCACCTCCACCAACGTCCCGCCGGCGCCGAAAAGCATCACCGGCCCGAACACCTGGTCGCGCGTGATGCCGACCAATAATTCACGTCCGTTTGGCCGCACAATCATCGGCTGAATGGCAATGCCTTCAATGCGCGCCGACGGTTTCAGGCGCGTAACGTTGGCGAGGATTTCATTGTAGGTGGATTGCACTGCCTCGGGAGTAGCGACATTCAGCCAAACGCCGTTGACGTCGGACTTGTGTGCTATGTCGGGCGAATAGACTTTCATGGCGACCGGCAAGCCGATTTGTGCGGCCACGGTCAGCGCCTCCTGCGCGCTGCGCGTGATAAACGTCGGCACAGTGTCGATATGAAAACAGGCGAGCAGGGCGCGTGCTTCGGTTTCACTCAGTTCGTTCCGCCCTTGCGTAAGCGCGCCTTCGATGATCATTCGCGCGCCGTTCACGTCGGGCCGTTCTTCATTTTCCAGTGGTCCCGGCAGTTGCAGCAGCAGTTTCTGGTTGCGCTGGTAATCGTTGATAAAGGAAAACGCATCGACTGCGACTTCCGGTGTGCGGAAATTTGGAATGTTGGCATTCACCAGCAGATTGCGGCTTTCGGTTACCAGCGATTCGCCGAGACAAGCTGCGAGCACGGGCTTGTCTTGCTGTTGCGCAGCCGCGATGACGGCCTGCGCCAGGTCTTCCATCGTGCTTACGTTTTGCGGCGTAAGGATCGCCAATGCGCCATCCACGTTCGGATCGCCGAGGCAGGTTTTCAGCGCCAGTGCAAAGCGTGCCGGGTCCGCGTCGTTCAATACGTCGACCGGATTGTTGTGCGACCAGTTGGCCGGCAACGAGCCGTTGAGCACACCCATGCTGACCTCGCTCAGCGTCGCCAATGACACATTCATATCCAGCGCACGGTCTGCCGCGAGGATGCCCGGACCGCCGCCGTTACTGACGATTGCCAGCCGGTTGCCGCTCATCTGCGAGTAGACGGAAAGCGTCTTCGCGGCCGCAAATAATTGATGGATGGTGGAAATGCGCACTGCCCCGGCGCGTTTGAGCGCGGCGCCGAAAGCTTCGTCCGAACCGGACAGCGTCCCGCTGTGCGTGCGCAGGTCGCGATTGCCCAGCGCATGGCGCCCCGCGCGCAGCACGATAACCGGTTTCAATCGGCAGGCAGCGCGCAAGGCACTCATAAAGCGACGCGCATCGCCGATCCATTCCATATATAGCAAGATGCTTTTTGTCGCATTATCCTCGGCGAGATAATCGAGGATTTCAGTAAAGCCAATGTCTGATGCCGAGCCGATCGAGATGCAACTGGAAAAGCCGATATGATTCACCTGGGCAATATCCAGCAGAGCGGCGCCGAGGGCTGCGGATTGGGATACCAACGCGACATGGCCGGCGGCAGTCGGTATGCTGTTGAGCGAGGCGTCCAAGCCGAGGGAAGGGCGAATAATGCCGCGGCTTTGCGGACCCAGCACGCGAATGTTGTGGCGGGCGGCAATTCTGATTGCGTCGGCAAACAGAGCTTGCTCGCTGTCCGGTTTGCTGTTGCCAGGCACTGATAATAACAGCGCCGACTTTATGGCACGCTCCGCACACGACTGGATGATCTGCGGCACATGATCGGCGCGTACAGCAATCACCGCGAGATCCACCGCCTGCGGAATGTCGCTGACCGAGGAATAACATTTTTTTCCGCCGATTTTTTTATGTGCCGGGTTGACCGGGTATAGCTCGCCCTGGTAGCTGCCCGCAAGTTTGGCGTAGATCATTGCGCCGACCGAGCCTGGGCGCTCTGATGCCCCGACGATAGCGACGGATTCAGGCGCAAATAATGATGATAGATTTGTTTGGTTCATATATTGGTTTTGCCGGTGCGGCTTCCGTTTTCATGATTTTCGAGCCTGGTCGGCGCAATTGGTGCGATGCACCATGAATCATTTTGCCCAATTCCCTCTATAATCACAACCAGTAATTTGTCAGCTTTGATTGAAACTGAAATACCTGGCCCTCCGGAGTCCATATTTGTCCACCGCATTCATATCGCACCCGGCGTTTTATCTTCATGAAATGGGCGAATATCATCCCGAATGCCCTGATCGGTTGTCGGCAATCGACGATCGGCTAATCGCTTCGGGCATCGGCGTTTACCTCGAACACCATACGGCGCCGGCGGCGACGCGTGAGCAATTACTGCGCGTTCACAGCGCGGAACATATTGCGCTTATCGAGACCATGGCGCCGGCAGAAGGGCGCCGCGTCATCGACCCGGACACCAGCATGAACATGCACACGCTCGCCGCGGCACAGCACGCGGCAGGCGCAGTAATCCTGGCGACGGATCTGGTGCTGCAGAAAACGGTCGAAAACGCGTTTTGCGCAGTGCGCCCGCCGGGCCATCATGCCACACGTCACGCGGCGATGGGGTTCTGTTTCTTCAACAATATCGCCGTCGGCGTGGCACATGCGCTCGAGCAACACGGGCTTGAGCGCGCCGCCATTGTCGATTTCGATGTTCATCATGGCAACGGAACGGAAGATATTTTTTCCGCTGATCCGCGCGTCATGGTGTGCTCCACGTTCCAGCATCCGTTCTATCCGTTCAGCGACCCTGCCACAGCCAATGAACACATCATTAATCTACCCTTGCCTGCAGGCACCGGCAGCGACGGCTTCCGCCACGTTGTGAGCGAGCAAGTGGTGCCGTTGCTGGAAAATTTTCAGCCGCAGATGATCTTTATTTCTGCAGGCTTTGACGCGCATCGCGAAGACGACATGGCGTATCTTGAATTTACCGACGGGGATTATGCATGGGTCACGCGCGTGCTGAGGCAAATTGCGGAGAAATTTTGCGAAGGCCGAATAGTTTCAACGCTTGAAGGCGGGTACGCGTTAAGCGCGCTCGGGCGCAGTGTTACCGAACACCTGCGCGTGTTAAGTGATTTATAGTTGAGATAAATCAATATCTTGAGTTCGTCAAAAAGCGATAATAAGCAACGAAAACAGAAAAGGACGTTAACCATGGCGGCTACTAACCGTATGATTTATATGATAATTTTCTTGTCCTGCGCCGCGCTGATGGGTTACGGACTTTATCTTCAGCACGTCACCGGACTTGCGCCTTGCCCGATGTGTATTTTGCAGCGTATTGCATTTGTCTTTGTCGGCATAGTCGCGCTCGCTGCCGCCCTGCATAATCCGCAACGAATCGGGAATATGATTTACAGCAGCCTGATTGGCGTCGGTTCGCTCGCCGGGCTCGGTATTGCGGCTCGTCACGTATATGTTCAAAATCTACCCCCGGAACAACTGGCGCAATGCGGCCCGGGCCTCGATTTCATGATTGAGTCATTTGGTCTTGCGCAAGCACTTCCGCTGATATTCAAAGGGGAAGGCGAATGCGCGGCATCGGCATGGAAATTTCTCGGCTTGAGCATTCCCGCCTGGGCGTTGGTGTGGTTCGTGCTGTTCGCGCTCGCGGCGGGTTGGATCCTGCTTCAAGCGTTTAAGGAAAAGACCCGGCGGTTTACCTGATTCAACAGATGGCGTAAACAATGAGCTTGCTTAACGTCAGTAAATCACTGCCGCTGCGATAGCAATTGCCGCCCAATGACACGTAATTTTGCGGCGCGAGTGCTGTCGGTGCTTGGTCATCCGGCGCTGCTGATGCCTGGCGCAGTGGTGCTTGCCGGATTGAACAAAAACGCAGCTCCAAATGTCCTGATCGCTGCGGCTGCGGTATCTGTCTTTGTTTCAGTCATTGTCGTAACTTACAGCTGGGAGCAAGTGCGGTCGGGAAATTGGTCGCACCTCGATGCGTCGGTTTTGGGCGAGCGCAGCCAGCTTAATGCATTTCTCGCATTTATATTCTTTTTCGCTGCCGCACTGATGGGGTGGGTGGGTATGCCACCAGCAGTCATTGCGGGATTGGCGGTGGCTGGACTGTTGGTCGTGTTTGCGCAGATTATGAGGCGCTGGCTCAAGGTGTCGCTGCACGTGAGTTTTGCCGTCTTTGCTGCATCGCTGCTATGGCCCAGCGTGTTCGGCACCGCGCTGATACTGTGTGTCGCGATCGGTGTTGCGTGGTCGCGGCTGGAATTACAGCGGCACACGGCGCAAGAAGTCGCGCTCGGCCTGTTTGCCGGCACCGCAGGCGGAATCTTCTTTAATCTTTTTGCAGCCTGAAGCTGGCTCCCAATGTTCTCTTTCGGTTATCGAGTACTGCTCCGCATCTAAGACGTCGGCCTCCATAATGGCATGCAAGCGCCGCTGAATCTGTGTGCGATAGCGCACCGACGCTGCCTTCCGCTGAATTTATGCTGTTTGTTTCGGGCTGCCGGAAAAAATAGACATTGAGCGATGATGGAGGAAGACATATCATCGCTTTACGCATGCCCGTTTAATGGAGCGGCATGTACATGCAATTCGACTTTTTGTAATGGCCGAAAAAAGCGCAGGGAATGTTTGCGACTGCCGATTAACCGCACCAACGGCCGCCGCGTTCAGGGCTGGAACAGGTCAGCGGTTGAACAGAAATGGCTCAATTGAAAAAAATCAGCATCACCGCCTTCGAAGATTTGCGCTATCTGACGCCCTTTCTTTTTCGCTCGCGTTTGCCGCGTTCATTTTCGGACGAAGAACCTCCACTGCGCTCCGAGTTATTCAGTGCCGAGCAGATGGAACAGCACGGTAAAAGTCTGGCGGCATCACACAGCCTGTCAACCATTCGTGCCTCTGATCAACTGCTGACCCGGCTCGCCGCGAATGAAACCGTGCTGCTTGAAACGCGCAATCTTTTGCTTTCCGCAGTCACGGCAACCCACCGCATCACGCCCGCCGGCGAATGGCTACTGGATAACTTCTATTTAATCGAAGAACAGATTCGAACAGCCAAACGGCATTTCCCCAAAGGATACAACCGCGAATTGCCGCGATTGGCACACGGCGCCGCTGCCGGGCTGCCACGTGTATACGACATCGCTCTGGAGACGATAGCACATGGAGATGGCCGGGTGGACCCGGACAGTCTCGGCAGGTTTGTCGCGGCATATCAGTCGGTCACGGCATTGAAACTCGGCGAATTATGGGCGATTCCGATCATGTTGCGGCTCGCCCTGATAGAAAACCTTCGGCGTGTCGCGGCAAGAATAGCGGCGGGACGAATCGACCGCGACCTCGCGGTCGGCTGGGCGGACAAGATGACGCAAGCCGCAGAAACGGACCCGAAGAATCTGATTCTATTGATCGCAGACATGGCGCGATCGCACCCGCCGATGACGACGCCCTTCATTTCGGAATTCACGCGTCGACTGCAAGGGCACGGAGCCGCTTTAGCCTTGCCTTTGACGTGGATCGAACAGCATTTGGCCGATTCCCACCTGACGATCGAACAGCTGGTGCAATCCGGCAACCAGCAACAGGCAGCCGACCAGGTTTCGATCAGCAACAGCATAGGCAGTCTGCGCTTGCTGGCTGCCATGGACTGGCGCAAGTTCGTCGAGGCGGCAAGTGTGGTCGAGCAGATATTGCGAAATGATCCCGGTGGCGAATATCGAAAAATGGATTTTGCGACGCGGGATCGTTATCGTCACGCGACCGAGGCGCTGGCAAAAAAGTGTGACTTAAGCGAGCGCGACGTCGCGCTCAAAGCGGTCCAGCTGGCACAGGAATACCGGTCAGGAAGTCATTTCTCAGGTGCAGTCGATCGTAAAGGCCATGTCGGCTTCTACCTGCTGGACAAGGGGATTACGGATTTGCGGCAAGCCATATCCGCTCGTTCGTCTTTGCACGAATCGTTACGTGAATTTCTGGCCAGCTTTCCGCTGTTCCTATATCTGGGCAGCATCACGCTGCTCACCTGCCTGCTCGCCGGCTATTCGATGGCAATAGCCTATTCTGATACAGCACCGCTATGGGCGTTTGCGCTGGTCGGCATCTGTTCGCTGCTGGCGACAAGTCAGATGGCAGTGGCATTGGTAAATTGGGCGGAGACGTTGATCGTCCCGCCGCATCCGTTATCGCGAATGGATTTTTCCGAAACAATCCCGCATGAATCGAGCACCCTGGTGGTAATTCCGACCATGCTCACGAGCCAACAGGGCGTCGAGGATTTGGTAGAAGCGTTGGAAGTGAGGTTTTTGGGAAACCGCGATAAACATTTGTACTTCGGTCTATTGACCGATTTTCGCGATGCGGACCAGCAATCGCTGCCGGAAGACGAATTTCTTCAGCAGCTGGCGCAAACAAGGATCGAAGACCTGAACCGGAAATACGTCCATGGCGCAAGTCCTTCGAGTGGGGGCATATTCTTTCTCTTCCATCGACCGCGGAAATGGAATCAGTGCGAGCAACTATGGATGGGGTATGAGCGCAAGCGCGGCAAGCTGGGAAATTTGAACGCGCTGCTACGCGGAGGCAAGGATTTCGCTGCGGCAGGTTTTTCCCTTGTCGTCGGCGACACTGCAATTTTAACCGGGATAAAGTATGTCATCACGCTGGATACGGATACGCAGCTTCCGCGCGATGCAGCGCGGGAAATGATCGGGGCGATGGCGCATCCGCTCAACCGGCCTGAGTATGACGAGCATAAACGGCGTGTGACAGAGGGTTACGGCATCCTTCAGCCGAGGGTATCGACGAGCCTGCCAGCTGCCAACCGCTCGCGTTATGCCCGTCTACGTGGTGGCGAGTCGGGAATCGATCCTTATACGAGGGTCGTATCGGACGTTTATCAGGATGTGTTCGGCGAGGGGTCGTTCATCGGCAAGGGAATCTACGATGTCGACGCGTTCGAGCAGGCGGTCGGAAACTGTTTTCCCGAGAACCGGATCCTCAGCCACGATCTATTGGAGGGATGTTATGCGCGCGCAGGGCTATTGAGCGATGTGCAGTTATATGAGGATTTTCCGGCGCAATATGTCGCCGATGTAAGCCGGCGGCACCGCTGGATACGAGGTGATTGGCAACTGGTGGGTTGGTTATTTCGACGCGTGCCGGTAAATCAGGCGGAGTCGGGTGCGCGGCGCCAGCGCAATCCGCTATCGAAATTATCGCAGTGGAAGCTGATCGATAACCTACGGCGCAGCATGGTACCGCCGGCATTAACAGCTATGCTGCTGCTGGGCTGGACAACCTTCACATCACCTTGGTTCTGGACCATATCTGTTCTGGTGATCATGCTGGTACCCGCGCTGATTGCCTCGATCCTCGACCTGTTTCGTAAACCTGCAGAAGTGATGCTGAGGCAGCACATTACATCGGTTGCAACTTCTGCCTTCAGGCACTTCCTTCAGGCGATGTTCGACCTGGTTTGCTTGCCGTACGAGGCATATTACTCGGGCGATGCCGTATTACGCACTTGGTGGAGAATGCTGATTACGCGCAAGCGCCTGCTCGAATGGATTCCATCGGGCGACCCCGGCAGCGAGGCGGATCGGGACAAACGGGGCGGCCCCGCGGCGAGTATACGGACGATGTGGACGGCGCCTTTTATCGCCTTGGCAACTGCATTTTATCTTGCGGGTACAAAGCCGGACGCCATGGTTGTGGCCGGCCCGATTCTCGTCGCTTGGCTGGTATCACCGCTTGTCGCATGGTGGATCAGCCGCCCGCTGACGCGGCGTAAGCCAGCATTGACGAATACACAGATTTTTTTCCTGCGCTCTGTTGCGCGTCGGACCTGGTCGTTTTTCGAAAAGTTTGTCGCCGCTGACGATCATTGGTTGCCGCCCGATAATTATCAGGAATACCGCGTGGCCGTCGTCGCACACCGAACATCGCCTACCAACATTGGTATGGCGCTGCTGGCTAATCTTGCCGCTTATGACTTCGGCTATATTCAAGCCGGACAGCTTATCGAAAGAACGGCCAATACTCTGGGGACCATGGATGAGCTGGAGCGCCACCGCGGACATTTCTACAATTGGTACGACACACAATCCCTCCGGCCGCTGCACCCGCTTTACGTATCGACGGTGGACAGCGGCAATCTTGCCGGGCACTTGCTTACATTGCGTGCTGGGCTCTCGGGACTTGTAGACGACCGGATAGTCACGCCGCAGCTCTTCACCGGTCTGACCGATACGTTCCGCGTCTTCTCCGAAGCATTGAAGGATGCGGCCGCGCCCGGCCTTCTGGCCAAGCTTGAGCACAGGCTCGAATCGGTAACCGCGCAAACGCCGGGCAGTCTAACGGACGTCCGGTCAAACTTGCTGGCAATTCAGGCTGAAGCGGCGGAACTGGCGGCAGCGCTTTCTGCTGATTTCGACGGGGCAACGGACGCAGCGGCACAGCAAGAGGTACGCGAGTGGTTGCAAGCGCTGATCGCGCAAGGTCAGGCGTGTGTGGACGAACTGGACTATCTTGCACCGTGGGTGTTGCTCCTTGCTGACGCTGCCGGCGGGCTCGCAGATATTCCGAGCGTCGACGGCATTCCGACCTTGCGTGAATTGGCCGTGATGGAGCGCAAGCTCATGCCAATTATCAGCGTTCACTTACGGGAGGCGAAAACACCCGCTGAGCACGACGCGCTGGAAGCATTGCATCGCCTGCTCAGCCGCGGAAGCGAACGCGCAAGGCAACGAATTGCCGTTATCGATTTGCTGACACTCAAGGCTGGTGAGTTGGCGCAGATGGATTATGAGTTCCTTTACGACAGATCGAGGCACCTGCTCACCATCGGCTACAACGTCAGCGAACGTCGGCTGGACACCGGCTACTACGATCTGCTCGCATCCGAGGCAAGACTGAGCAATTTCGTTGCTATTGCGCAAGGGCAACTGCCGCAGGAAAGCTGGTTTGCCCTGGGGCGACTCCTTACCGCATCCGGTGGCGAACCGGTCCTTCTATCCTGGAGCGGGTCGATGTTCGAGTACCTGATGCCGTTATTGGTCATGCCGACTTACGACAACACCCTGCTTGACCAGACTTGCAAGTCGGCCGTTATGCGCCAGATCGAATACGGAAAACAGCTAAGTATTCCATGGGGAATGTCGGAGTCCGGCTACAACACGGTCGATGTGCATCTCAATTACCAATATCGTGCATTTGGCGTCCCGGGGCTGGGGCTCAAGCGCGGGTTGGCCGACGATTTGGTCGTCGCTCCCTATGCCACGGCGCTTGCGCTGATGGTGGCGCCGGAACAAGCATGTCTGAACCTTCAGCGACTTGCCGCGGACGGCTATCTCGGCAGATACGGTTTTTACGAGGCAATCGACTTCACCCCGTCGCGCCAGCGACGTGGGCAGTCGCGCGTGGTGGTTCGGTCATTCATGGCGCATCACCAGAGCATGAGCCTGCTAGCCCTTGCTTACCAGATTCTCGACCGGCCGATGCAGAAACGGTTTGAAACTGATCGCCTGTTCAAGGCCGTCATGTTGTTATTGCAGGAGCGGATTCCCAAGGCGACCGCTTTGCATTCTCGCGTGGACCAAATTCCCGATCTGCGTTCCACCGGCGATTCCGCGGCGACGCCGGTCCGATTAATGTCGACTCCTGATACGCCGACACCGGAAGTCCAGTTATTGTCCAACGGCCGGTACCACGTCATGGTGACTAACGCCGGCGGCGGCTATAGCCGCTGGAAACACCTTGCGGTTACCCGCTGGCGCGAAGATGCGACGCGCGACAACTGGGGAACATTCTGCTACATCCGCGACGTGGAAAGCGGCAGCTACTGGTCCGCTTCACACCAGCCGACTCTGAAGAAAGCAGAAAACTACCAGGCGATATTTTCCGATGGGCGGGCGGAGTTCCGCCGCCGCGATCATGACCTCGACGCGCACACTGAAATCGTTGTCTCGCCGGAAGACGATATCGAGTTGCGTCGCTTGCGCATAACCAATTTTTCGCGGCTGAAGCGCACAATTGACGTTACCAGTTACGCCGAAGTGGTGCTGGCACCCCCTGCAGCGGACGCCATGCACCCGGCGTTCAGCAATCTGTTTGTCCAGACGGAAATTATCCGCGAGCGGCGCGCCATCCTTTGCACGCGACGCCCGCGTTCGATGGATGAGCAAACGCCGTGGATGTTCCACCTGATGGCAGTGCATGGCGCGGAAATCGGCGATATTTCCTACGAAACCGACCGCATGAAATTTATCGGGCGGGGAAACACCGTGGCCGCTCCTCAGGCCGTTGGTGGCGGGGCGGCATTTGGAAATCTGGCCGACGCAGGAGCGTCGATTCAAGCAACGCAGGCGTTTGCAGGCGCGCTTTCCAACACCGAAGGACCTGTGCTGGATCCGATCGTCGCGATTCGTTACCGGATTACGTTGGAACCGGAACAAACGGTTACTATCGATATGGTGTCCGGCGTCAGCGAAACCCGGCAGGCGACGCTGGGTCTGGTAGAAAAATATCAGGACCGGCGGCTGGCGGATCGCGTGTTTGAATTGGCCTCGACCCACAGTCATGTCGCGCTGAGGCAAATCAATGCTACCGAAGCCGACGCGCAGCTATATGAGCGGCTTGCCAATTCCATTCTCTACGCTAACGCGTCGTTACGCGCCGACGCGAGCATATTGTTGAAAAATCGACGCGGGCAATCCGGTCTTTGGGGCTATGCGATTTCCGGTGATTTGCCGATTGTGCTGCTGCAGATCAGCGATCAGGCCAACATCGAACTGGTGCGGCAACTGGTCCAGGCGCACACCTATTGGAAATTGAAAGGCCTGGCAGTCGATTTGGTTATCTGGAACGAGGACCGCGACGGCTACCGCCATTTGCTGCAGGAACAAATAATCGGCTTAATCGCCACCGGCTACAAAGGCCAGACACAGGAGCGCCCGGGCGGTATCTTTGTGCGCCCCGCCGAGCAAGTATCGCCCGAAGACCGCATTCTGATTCAGTCCGTCGCCAGGGTCATCATCAGCGACAGCCGCGGGAGTCTGGCCGAGCAATTAAGTCGTCGCAGCCTCGCTGAAGTACGTGTGCCCCGATTGACGCCGACCAAAACTCACCGCCCGGCTACGTCTGCTGCTGCGCCCATGAATGATCGCAAGCTGATCCTTTTCAATGGGGTGGGCGGATTTACGCCGGACGGACGCGAATACGTCATTTCCACGCAGCGCGGTATGGCGACGCCTGCTCCCTGGGTGAATGTGCTGGCGAATGCACAATTCGGCACTGTCATTTCCGAAAATGGGCTGTCCTATACGTGGAGCGAGAATGCGCATGAATTCCGATTGACGCCTTGGCATAACGACCCGGTCAGCGATGCCAGTGGGGAGGCGTTTTTCCTGCGCGATGAAGAGACCGGACACTTTTGGTCGCCCACGCCGCTGCCGTGCTGCGGCAGCGGACCTTATGCCAGCCGGCATGGATTCGGTTACAGCACGTTCGAGCACGATGAACACGGTATCAGTTCGGAGCTCACGGTTTACGTTGCGCCGAATGCGCCGATCAAGTTTTCCGTGTTGAAAATACGCAATCAGTCGGGTCGGCCGCGCCGATTCTCCGCCACCGGTTATGTCGAATGGGTCCTGGGAGACATGGCGCCGAAAACGGCCATGCATGTTATCGGCGAAATCGCCGGCAACAGCGGCGCCTTATTTGCCCGCAATGCCTACAATACCGAATTCCCCGATCGGGTGGCGTTTTTCGATGTGGACGACGCGGGCCGCACTGTGACCGGCGACCGCACGGAATTTCTCGGTCGCAACGGTTCAATGGGCAATCCCGCTGCCATGTATCGGTCCAAGCTTTCCGGCAAGGTCGGCGCGGCGGTCGATCCTTGCGCGGCGATCCAGGTCGCGTTTGATCTGGCTGCGGGAGAAGAACGTAGCATTATTTTCAGGCTTGGCCTCGGCGAAAATACCGATAATGCGAATCATCTGGTGCGCCGCTTCCGCGGCCCATCGGCGGCGCGCGCAGCGCTCGATGAAGTACAGCGGCATTGGATAACTACGCTCGGTGCTGTGCAAGTGGAGACCCCCGATGCGGCGTTCAACGTGCTCGCCAACGGCTGGCTGCTGTATCAAACGATCGCCTGCCGCCTGTGGGCCCGCAGCGGCTATTACCAATCGGGCGGCGCATTCGGGTTTCGCGATCAACTGCAGGATGTCATGGCGCTGATCTACGCCGATCCCGAGCTCGTGCGCGAGCATTTGCTGCTATGCGCAAGCCGCCAATTCCGCGAGGGGGACGTTCAGCACTGGTGGCATCCGCCTACCGGGCGCGGGGTACGCACGCATTGCTCGGATGATTATCTGTGGTTGCCCCTGGCGACCTGTCGCTACGTTCTTGCCACCGGCGATACCGGCGTGCTGGATGAACCCACCCGCTTCCTTGAAGGTCGGCCGGTCAATCCCGGCGATGATTCTTACTACGATCTGCCCGCAAGATCCGATGAAACCGCCAGCGTATATCAGCATTGCGTCCGTGCCATTGTCCACGGGCTTCGTTTTGGCGAACACGGCTTGCCGCTGATCGGATCCGGGGACTGGAATGACGGAATGAATCTGGTCGGCATCGAAGGCAAAGGCGAAAGCATCTGGCTGGGTTTCTTCCTGTGCGAGGTTTTGCAGCAGTTTGCCAAGCTGGCGCAATCGTATGGCGACACGGTTTTCGCCGACCGATGCCTTGACGAAAGAATCAAGCTCAGCAGAAATATCGAGAAGCATGGCTGGGACGGGGAATGGTACCGTCGCGCATACTTCGACGATGGCTCGATGCTGGGTACCAGAAGCAATGTCGAATGTCAGATCGATTCCATTGCGCAGAGCTGGTCTGTGTTGTCGGGGGCGGGCAATTCGCAACGCTCCGTCGCGGCAATGAATTCACTGGATGCGCGGCTTGTCCGTCGCGGCGACGGCATCATTCAACTGCTCGATCCGCCGTTCGACAAGTCGAATCTCGATCCGGGCTACATCAAAGGATACCTGCCCGGAGTGCGAGAAAACGGCGGGCAGTACACGCATGGGGCGATCTGGGCGGCCATGGCGTTTGCGGCGCTCGGAGACCATCGGCGCGCATGGGAGCTCACCAGCATGATCAATCCGGTCAATCACGCGAAAACCGCAGCAGGCATGGCAATTTATAAAGTGGAGCCGTACGTCATATCGGCCGATGTCTACGGCGTTTCGCCGCACACCGGCCGCGGCGGATGGAGCTGGTACACCGGGTCGGCGGGCTGGATGTATCGCCTGATGGTGGAATCGCTGCTGGGCATGAGCCTCGAAGTGGACAAGCTGCATTTTGCTCCCTGCCTGCCTGCCGAATGGTCGTCTTTCAAACTGCATTACCGCTACCGTGAAACGGTCTATCACATCACTGTCACGCAAACCGGCGTTGACTCCGGGGGGCAGACGGGCGACATGCTTGTGTTCGTCGACGGCGTTCAACATGCCGGTAAATCGATTCCGCTGGCCGACGACCGGCGCGAACACTTTGTCGACCTGACGATTCGCGTGGCGCGCAATGAGGTTGTCCCGGCGTAGCCGAATAAGCCTGGTCGAGCCATTTGGCGTGAATAAAAATTTCAATATAATCAATTAGTTATTGGCGCCACCGAAAAAGAGAAAACCGCATATTTTTACCAACGATGATCCGCTGCGGCGGCGAATGCGCCTAATGTGTGCCAGCGCACCGACCCGGCGCACAATTTGAGATAATTTGATTTTTCAGCCGTGCGCAGGTTTTTTGCAGCCTGCGCTGAGTTGCGAGTAGATTCAACGTACCGTGCAAATTGTGAAATCGGCCCGATGGCTGCAACGGCGATTCAACGCGAATGCATGGGCGCGGCGTGTACGAGTTCCCTATGACAGAGATATTGCTAAATGCACAAGGTAACTTTTCTTGAAATCTGATTCCAGGATCATTTCGACGTTCGTGGTGACGGCGGTTCTCCTGTTACTGGGGATAGGCCTGTCGTTCTGGTATTTCGAACAAAGCCACGATTCCGCCGACGCACGGAAAAGCGCTCTGCTGGCGATGACGAACGCTGAATCGGTGCTGTCAAAATTAAAAGACGCCGAGGTCGGCAAGCGCGATTATCTGCTGACCGGCGATGACATGCTCCTTGCGCCGTATAGAAGCGCGCGCGCCAGCCTGGGTGAGACGTTGAAAACAATGCGTCGAACGTCATTAACCCCCGCGTCCCATGCGCAGCTGGATAAGTTGGCGCCGTTAATCAACGACAAATTGAATGAAATGGCCGGGGTTATCGCGTTACGTCGCGAGCAGGGCGAGGCGGCGGCGGTGGCCCTGCTGAAAAGCGGGCACGGCAGGGAATTGATGGATTCAATCCGGAAAGAAGTGTCCGCCTTCAAGCAGCTGCAGGACACTGCGCTGGAGCAGAACAACACATTGTACCAATCGAACATGCGCCGCCTGTTCATTGCGATCATTGCGTCGAGTTTTTTTTCCGTTTCGTATGCCCTGCTATTCGCTTATTTGTTTTACCGCCAGACGCGGCAGCGTTTGCGGAGCATTGTTCATTCCAAAAC
>JBAVXA010000169.1:0-34821 GCA_049698095.1 Burkholderiales bacterium | reverse complement strand
CTCACCGGCTCGACTCCCATCCTGGCGCCAGAGCTGTTGCAGCAGATGAATGAAGGCGGTCGGCTGTTCGCAGTTGAAGGCGACGCGCCGGTCATGAAAGGCTTGCTTTATACCGCCTCTGCCGATGGATATGGCAAAGTTGAATTATTCGAAACCTGCATCAAGCCGCTGCTGAATGCGCCACAGCCGGAGCGTTTCAAGTTTTGAACTGAACCAGGCAAGCGGCGGGAACTTAGGCGTCTACCGCGTTGCCGTAGCGCATGATTGTATTTGTCAGCACCAAACGCTCACCAAAAAATGGAAATAATATGCGCTTAAACTTAATTACCGCCATTACTCTACTCACATTGTCCGCTCAGTCCGATGCCGCAGATCTCCTCGATTATTATCGTGAAGCGCAAACGCAGGACCCCGCTTACAGTTCGGCGCGTTTCGCGTTCAAGGCCGCGCAAGAGCGAATTCCGCAGGCCGAAGCCGGCGGAAATACTCAAGTCAGCCTGGGCGCCAGCGCCGCACGAAATTATGGCACGCGCGATCTCGGCGGCACGGTGAATTACAATACCTACGGCTACTCGTTATCGCTTGCCAAGCCTTTATACCGTCCGCAGGTGGCGATCCAGGTCGAGCAGGCCAAGCTCGGCGTCAATCAGGCCGATGCTCAACTTAAGCTGGCCGAGATAGATCTGATCCAACGTGTTGCGCAGGCCTATTTTGACGTGCTGCTGGCGCAGGATAACGTAGCCCTCTCCGGCGCACAGAAAAAAGCCATCTCAGAACAGCTCGCGCAGGCAAAACGGAATTTCGAAGTTGGCACTGCGACCGTTGTTGATTCACAGGAGGCGCAGGCACGCTATGATTTATCGGTCGCGAAGGAAATTGCCGATCTTAACGATCTCGAAAACCGCCGCAGGATTTTGGCGCAAATTATCGGCAAAATGCCCGATAGCGTCGCCACATTAAAAGAGCAAATCGTTTTGCCGCTGCCGCAGCCGAACAATATGCAGGACTGGGTCGACACTTCGGAAAAGCAAAATCTGCAAATCACCATCCAACGAGCTGCTGCCGAAATCGCAAAACGTGAAACCGAACGCGTGCGATCCGGCTACAAGCCGACGGTTGATCTGGTCGGGAGTTACAGTGACAGCAACAACAGCCTGGGCTCTGCCCTTACCGGCGGTAACAACAACAAAAATACCGCGCTCGGCGTGCAGTTAGCAATACCGCTATGGACCGGCGGTTTATTGCAATCACAGGTGCGACAGTCTTTGGCAAACGAAGAAAAAACCCGCTTCGATATAGAAAACACGCGCCGAACAGTTGCGCAACAAGCACAGCAGGCGTTCCTCGGCGTTACCAGCGGTGTCGCACAAGTGAAAGCGTTGGAACAATCGCTGGCATCAAGCGAGCTTGCGCTGAAATCGACCCGTCTAGGCCAGGAAGTCGGCGTCCGCACCGGCGTCGATGTGCTCAACGCGCAGCAACAGGTTTTCCAAACGCGGCGCGATTTATTTTCTGCGCGTTACAGCGTGATACTGAATCAACTGCGGTTGAAGCAGGCTAGCGGCGTATTGGGGGAGGCTGATCTGGCCGAAGTGAATAAAAATCTGGTCATAAAATAGTTAAAATAATAAATTAGTTAATATAATCAAATAGTTAATTATTTTCTCTTGGGGCGCGCGTGCAACTCTTTTTGCAGATGGATGGCTTCGTGCTTGATGTAATCAAAAAAAGTTTGCGTCAGCACAGATAGTTTTTTTCCAGCCGGATACACCACATACCACGCAGCGTGAATGGGAAAACCCTGCACATTGAGCACAGCCAGCTTGTCGAGCATGGGCTCCATGATCATCGCATGCTGCGACAAAACCGCAATGCCCATGCCGCCCGCCACACTCCACTTGATGGCTTCGTTGTTACTAAGTTCCATTTTGATATTCAGGCGAATATTATTCGCAGCGAAAAAATCGTCCGCTGTAATTCGCGTGCCAGAACCTTTTTCGCGGGAAATAAACCGTTCTTGCTCAAGCCTGCTCAAAGGGATTTTTTTCTTTCCCGCCAGGGCGTGATCGTACGGCGCGATAATGACCAATGGATTTTCCAGAAACGGGTGGGTTTCAACAGCGAAATCCGCCGGCGGCACACCCATAATGTAAAGATCGTCGCGATTATTCGCCAGCCGCTCGACAATGTCGTCGCGATTGGCAATCTCCAGCGCAACATCTATGCCAGGATACATTTTGCAAAACGGCCCCAACATACGCGGCACGAAATATTTCGCCGTACTGACGATGGCAATACGCAAGCTGCCTTTTTTCAAACCCTGCAAATCGGCCGCTGCCATCTCAAAACGGGCCCAAGTGTCGAACAACTCGTTACAAGTAGCATATAAAGTCTGCCCCGCTTGGGTCAGATAAAGCTTTTTGCCGACTTGCTCGAACAGCGGCATGCCGACTATTTCCGACAGCAATTTGATTTGCGCCGATACCGTGGGCTGAACGACAAACAGCTCTTCCGCGGCGCGGGTGAAGCTATTGCATCGGGCTACTGCTTCGAAGATCCTCAGTTGGTTCCAGGTCACTCTCATAGTCGCGCTTACTTAACTATAGTTAAAACACTATGCTAATCATCAAAATATATTATTATTCTACATAGATAGTTTTCTCTACAATTAGTTCATGTTCCGGATCGTAGTTAACCCTTCGGCTGACTGATCGGGAATTTTCCAAATAGGAGATCACTATGCAAAAGCATTTAATCTATAGCGTCACCGGATTGGCTCTGTTAACCACTTTTGCTTTACCGCAGGTAGCCATGGCTGGCAACGACAAGGCCCCGGACAAAACATCAATAACAGAAACTGCGGCAACCAAAAAAGCGCAGTTACTGCAGCAGCAAGGTGCCGATGCTAAACCCGGCGTTGCCGGCACGAGCGGCATGAAAGGTGAAGCTGGTCTGGCAGGCAGCCCTACGGAGGTACGCAACTGGGCAGCCATCGACACCAACAAAGATCACTCCATCCAGCCGGAAGAAATGGAGAAGTATCTGACTGATAGCTGGGCAGGACAGAAAAAGGCTGCTCCAAGAGCAAAATAAAAGCATCCATTGCCGTAAATTTCCGCTGGCTGCGTGCAACTTCGCGCGGCCGGCGAAGTTGTGTTTATAATAATGGAAATAATCAGGAGACCAGCGGATGATGGAAAGCATTGGTAGTTGGTGGATGTGGGCAGGCTTTTTCGTGTTTGTTATTTTAATGATACTGGCCGATCTCTTTTTGCTCGGCGGCAAAACTGCACACAAAGTTTCCATCAAAGAAGCCGCGGGCTGGTCGTTTGTTTGGGTGGCGCTGGCGCTATTGTTCAACGCCGTCATGTGGTGGTACCTCGATGCCAACGCGGGGCGCGAGATCGCCAATTCCAAGTCGCTGGAGTTTCTCACCGGCTATGTGATAGAAAAATCCCTCGCCGTCGATAATATTTTTGTCTGGCTGATGCTTTTCAGCTATTTCGCCGTGCCCGCCGAATATCAGCGGCGCGTCTTATTGTACGGGGTGCTCGGCGCATTGTTGATGCGTACGGTGATGATCATCGCCGGCGCCTGGCTGATCGCGCAGTTTCACTGGATCCTGTATTTGTTCGGTGCGTTCTTGCTTATCACCGGAATCAAAATGCTGATTTTTGCCGACAATAAACCGGATCTGGAAAAAAACCCTGTCCTACGCTGGATGCGTGGGCACATGAAAATCACCACCGAGTTTCACGGAGAGAAATTTTTCATTGTCAAACAAGGTGTGCGCTACGCTACGCCTTTATTTCTGGTGTTGGTGCTGGTCGAGGTTACCGATCTGGTCTTCGCCGTCGATAGCATTCCGGCCATATTCGCTATCACTGCCGATCCGTTCATCGTGCTGACGTCGAACATTTTCGCCATTCTCGGTTTGCGCGCCATGTATTTTTTACTCAAGGATGTGGCGGACCGTTTTCATTTACTCAAGTACGGCCTGGCCGTGGTGTTGATATTTGTCGGCACGAAAATGATCATCGTCGAATGGATCAAAATCCCGGTATTGGTTTCGCTGGGAACGGTGGCGGTCATCATCTTCGCCTCTGTCATCGCAAGCCTGATGGTCGCGCCGAAACCACAAACCGCATTGGAAAAAAAGGGGCAGGCATAGTGCGCAAATTTCTCCAGCGCTGGACGCCGACTCCTGAAAGCTTGCAGCAACATCCGCATTTGCAATTTTTTCTCGGCGCCGCTGCGCATCCGCGCTTGTGGCGGCTCACTCGCCGAGGGGTGGCGCTAGGTGCCGCTATCGGCGCGGCTTTGAGCGTGATCCCGCTGCCGATACAAATTCTGCTTGCAGGCTTGGTGGCATTACTTCTCAAGGCGCATATTCCTACCGCTGTGGCCGGCACGTTTATCAGTAATCCGCTGACGGCTATTTTGATCTGGGGATCGGCGTGGAAAATCGGCGCTGTCCTCCTACAACAACCTGCTACCGCACTGCCTTCGACCGATTTTTCCCTCAGCCAATTCAGTTGGCAACAGGTGACTGCATGGTTTGACTGGTTAGCGCTGAACGGACAGCCGCTATTGCTGGGGATGCCTGTGCTTGCGCTGCTGTTAGCGGTTTTTTTCTATGCGTTGGTAATGATCGCCTGGCGCATCGCCATCGGCAGGCAATGGCGTTTGCGCAAGGCGTAAATTTTTTTTCATCATTTGTTCAAGGAGGGGTATGAAGCGCATCGTACTGTTCATCATTACCAACCTGTCCGTCATGCTGGTACTCAGTGTCGTGGTACGCCTTTTCGGGTTAGATCAAATGCTGGCGCAACAGGGCAGCGGGTTGAATCTCACCAGTTTGCTGATGTTTGCGGCCGTGTTCGGTTTTGGCGGCGCGTTCATTTCTTTACTGATGTCCAAATGGTCGGCGAAAATGGCCACCGGCGCGCGCGTGATTACGCAGCCCACCAACCAGACTGAAACCTGGCTGCTGGAAACCGTGAAGCGCCAGGCAAGGGCGGCAAAAATCGATATGCCGGAAGTGGCGATTTACGCCGGAAATGAACGCATTCGCTACCGGTGCCAGCCGCAACCGTTCTTTGGTAGCGGTGAGCAGCGGACTGTTGCAACAGATGCAGCCGGAAGAAGCCGAAGCGGTGCTGGCGCACGAAATCAGCCATATCGCCAACGGCGACATGGTGACGTTGACTTTGATTCAGGGCGTGGTGAATACCTTCGTGATTTTCTTCGCGCGCATCATCGGCAACCTTGTCGACAAGACGGTGTTTCGCACGGAAAGCGGCCACGGCCCAGCGTTTTGGATCACCACCATCGTTGCCGAGTTGGTACTCGGCATACTCGCCAGCATTATTGTCATGTGGTTCAGCCGCCAGCGCGAATTCCGTGCCGACGCCGGTGGCGCGAGCTTGGCCGGCAAACAGAAAATGATCGCGGCGCTGCAACGTTTGCGCCAAGGCACAGCACAACATAGCTTGCCGGAACAGGTTGCAGCATTCGGTATCAACGGCGGGATGGCACAGGGTATCAAGTCCTGGTTCATGACCCACCCGCCGCTGGAGCAGCGCATCGCCGTATTGCAAAAAACCTATAAATGATCCGCACTTTTTGCCAACGGGTCGTCGCGGCGAAATCGTTTGAGAAAATCATTATTGCGGTCATAGTATTGAGCGCGATATTGGTCGGTCTGGAAACTTCGCCTAGCTTCGTTGCCGACTACGGATACTGGCTGCAACTGGGCAATACGCTGGTAATAAGTTGTTTCGCTATGGAAGCCGCACTCAAACTCGGCAGCGTCGCGCCGCGTTTCTCGATTTACTTTCGCAATGGCTGGAATGTTTTCGATTTCAGTATTTTGCTGCTTTCAGTTTTACCGGTCAGCGGGCAATACGTCATGGTCGCCCGCTTGCTGCGTGTGTTGCGCACGCTACGCCTGATATCCGCTTGGCCGCGCATGCGCGTGCTGGTCAGTGCGCTGATTGAGTCACTGTCCAGCATTTTTAACATATTGTTTTTATTCAGTATTTTGGCTTACATTTATGCCGTCATGGGTTACTTTTTGTTTAACCACATCGACCCTGAACACTGGGGCTCGCTCGGCCTTGCGCTGCTCAGTTTATTCAAAATCGTCACGCTGGAAAATTGGTCGGGCCTGCTTGGCTACGTGAGCGACGCGCAACCGTATGCGTGGCTATATTTTGTTTCGTTTATTGTGCTGGGCACCTTTGTCATCGTGAATCTGTTTATTGCCGTAATGTTGAGCAATATGGAAAACGCGGAGCGTACCGAGCATGATGATGCGGAGAAGCGCAGCCTTGCCGAATTGTCGGCGGACATCCGCGACTTGAAAATGTTGGTGCAGAAATTGGAAAGCAAAATGAACGAACCGATGGAGAAAAATATGGTGTCGGCGACTAGGGAACACGTCGCTCACCCAGCGTCTTCTTGATCAGCTGCAGCGTGCGCGCGGTCGCGCCGCAGTGCTGTGCGCAAAATGCCTTCCCTGCTGCACCCATGGTTTGTCGGCGCTGTTTGTCGCTCAGCAATTCATTTGCCTTGATCACCAATTCTTTTATGTCGTTGACTTGAACGGCTGCGCCGCAAGCAACGGCATTATTCACCGCGTCTTTGAAATTAAATGTATGTGGGCCGACGATCACAGGCTTTCCGACGGCGCAGGCCTCGATAATATTTTGCCCACCGAGCGGAAGCAGGCTACCGCCGATGAAAGCGACGTCACAGGCTTGGTAATAGGCAAACATTTCACCCATGCTGTCGCCCAAAACAATTTTCGTTTCAGAGTGAATCGTTTCGTTCGCGCTGCGCCGCTGCATGTTGATGCTGCGTTTTTCGATCAGTGCGGCTATTTCTTCGAACCGTTGCGGATGACGCGGGACGATCACCACAAGCAAATTCGGAATAGAAAAGTGTTTAATATTATCGATTAGTTGTGATTCTTCTCCATCGCGCGTGCTGGCAGCTAAAAATATCGGACGTGGCCCGAATAAATGGCGTAGCTGCTCACCGCGCCGAAGCATTTCTTCCGGCACAGACACGTCGAATTTCATATTGCCACATACGGAAATATTTTTTCCGCCGAGTTCGCGCAAACGATGGGCATCGCCTTCAGTTTGCGCGGCGATGTAGTGCAATGAAGCTAATGCTTCGGCCACCAAGGGTTTGGCGTAGGCGTAACGGGATGCGGATTCCTGCGACAGGCGCGCATTCACCAGCATGAGCGGAGTTTTATTTTCTTGGCAGGCGGCAAATAAATTGGGCCATATTTCCGTCTCCATTACAATGCCCACGACAGGTCTGAAATGCGCCAGAAATTTTTTGGCCGCGTAGGAGTAGTCGTAGGGTAAGTAACACTGCATGACTTTGGCGCCGAACAATTCTTTTCCCGCCGCGCGGCCGGTGGGCGTCATGTGGGTGAGCAAGATTTGGTATTGCGAATATTGTTGCAGCAGTTGTTTCACCAGCGGTTCTGCCGCGCGTGTTTCGCCGAGGGAAACGGCGTGCAGCCAGATGACGGGCTTGTCGCTTGATATTGAATAATCGCCGAATCGCTCCTCAACATGCTTTGCATATTCCGGCTGTTTGCGCGCGCGGCGGCGCAAACGCATGCGCAGAAATGGCCGCAGCAGCCAAAGAAACGCGCTGTAAATCAACCGGGAAAGTTTCATGGCATCGCCGGTTGCATCGCTTGCCATACTTGTTCAACCGAGGGGGCACGACCTGCTTCGCCCAAGTTGACCGCGCGCGGGTTACCGAATACGCCGGTCAAACCAGGCGAAGTCGCGCAAAAAATTGCAACGACGGGTTTATTTAGTGCCGCCGCAAGGTGAGTAAGCCCGGTATCCACGCCAATGATCATTTCGGCACCCGCTATGAGGCCGGCTGCTTCCTTGATGGTCAGGCTAGGCGGAGCGATTCCTTGTGGAATAGCGGCGATCAGCCGCTCGGCGCGGGTTTTTTCCGGCGGGTTACCCCACGGTATTACGCAAAAAATCCCGCGCGCCTGCAATCTTTTCCCCAATTCGACCCAGTTTGATTCCGGCCATTCTTTGTCGCTGCGGCTGGTAGCGTGCAGCAGCACGGCGTATTTCCCTCCGCTCAACCATCGCGTTGTAATAGGTTCAGTGACGATACCGTAATTGATCGAAAATATTTCATTATAATCAAAGGCTTGTGATGACAAGCGCCGATTGCGCTCGACCGCATGAAGCTCCTTTGAAACGGAATATTTGTGGTCATAGAACAGCGAAGCAATCGGTTCGCGCACGGACGTAAAATCGTAGCCATATTTTATTCCGGGCGCCCAATGCGCGATCAGGGCGCTTTTCATCAAACCCTGGTTATCCAGCACGGCGTCATAGCGCTCCTGGCGCAGGGTTTTTTTGAACTCGGCGATTTCCCGCCAGGTATTCTTTTGCGCCAGATTTTTGCGCCAGCGCCGAATTGCGACGGGAATAATGCGCCTCACCGCAGGATGCAAGGCGGGAATGTCGGCAAAATTCTCTTCCACCACCCAATCGATTTTTATACCGGGAAAATGTGCCGCCAGATCGGAAGCAACCGGCAGGTTGTGAACGACATCGCCCATGGACGAAGTTTTGATGAGCAGGACGTTTCGCATGGCGCATTCTAGGCGGCGGGTTCATTGCAGGCAAGTGAAGGCGAGTTTGGCCGTTCTTGAAAAGCTGCGCCAAGTTATTGAATAATGTCATTTTTCCCTGCTAATTCGGGATACAAATCATGTTACAATCCGCAAGTTATTAAGTAACATTCATATAGGGTAGTGCACGGGGAAATGGTAATGAATCTGGGAATAGCAAAAAATTGGTTAATGGGGACCCTCGGTGCGGCAATTGCACTGTCATTGTCGTCCACCGTTCTGGCACAGCAGCCGGGAATTCTTACTGTCCCCAGCGCCGTCCCAAGCCAACAATCCCCCGAGCGCGGAGCATCTGCTGCTCCTGCGCCCTCGGTTACGCCCAGCACGCCTGTCATTCGCAGCAAAACCGCGCCGAAAGATGACGAATTTTCCGACTCCAAAGATAAACGAGCCAGAGAGCGATTGCTTCGCGACGCTGAGCTCGAACTCAACTTGCCGGAGCAAAACGAGTTCCAGCAGTTCGTCAAAGAATCGCTCGGCAAGGAATTACCCCTTTACGGCTACGATTTGTTTCGCGGCGCACCAAGCACCTTCGCGCCGGTCGAAGACATCCCGGTCACGCCCGATTATATCGTCGGCCCCGGGGACGAACTGGAAGTACGCGCCTGGGGGCAAATCGATGTGGACTACCGCGCCGCTGTCGACCGCAGCGGCAACGTGTATATCCCAAAGATCGGCAGCATAAAAGTCGCCGGTTTGAAATATCAGGATTTGCCCGAATACCTTAAGACCGTTGTCGGCAGAACTTACCGCGGCTTCGACCTCAGCGTCAATCTGGGGCGTCTGCGCTCGGTGCAGGTGTTTGTCGTTGGACAGGCCAAGCGTCCCGGGAACTACACCGTCAGCTCACTTTCGACGCTGGTTAACGCTCTGTTTGCTTCAGGCGGACCGACCGGCAAAGGTTCCATGCGCCGCATTCAGCTCAAGCGCGGGAATCAGGTCGTCACGGAGTTGGATTTATATGACCTGCTGATCAACGGCGATAAATCAAAGGACGCACCCCTGAAACAAGGAGATGTGATTTACATCCCGCCCATCGGTCCGATGGTCGCAGTCGGCGGCAGCGTCAATGTACCGGCGATATTCGAATTGAAAGCTCAGGCAAGCTTGGGTGAAGTCATCGGTTATGCCGGCGGCCTCGCCACCACTGCGAGCGGAAAAAAAACCACCATCGAACGTATTGAGGACCATCGCGTGCGCAAGGTCGACGAATTCACGCTGGACCAGCAGGGCTATGCGCGCATGCTGAAAGACGGCGACCTGGTGAATATTTTTGCGTTGTCGCCACGGATCGAAAATGCCGTCACATTACGCGGGAATGTCAGCCAGCCGATGCGCTTCCAATGGCGCGAAGGCTTGCGCGTGCGCGACTTGGTGCCGGACAAGGATGCGTTGATCCGGCCCGACTACTGGTTGGGGAAAAACCAAGCGATTCGGCCGCAGATTATCAAAGATCCTAAGATCGTCGAAGCGACCGTTATGGAAAAGAGTAACGACAAAAAGAGCAGCGAACCAAAAACCAGCGATACCAGACTACTGGATGAAGTCAAGCGTAACGCCAACGAAATCAACTGGGACTATGCGGTGGTGGAGCGATTTAACGAAGCCGATTTATCGTCGACTTTGTTACCGTTCAACCTCGGTAACGCAATCCTCGGTACCAAATCGGAAGATGATTTACTGCTTAAACCTGGCGATGTCGTCACTATTTTTTCCAAGGACGATATTCGCGTGCCGCAGGAACGCCAGTCGAAATACGTGCGCCTTGAAGGCGAATTCAAACAGGCGGGGGTTTATAAAGTTGAGCCGGGAGAATCGTTGCGCAAATTAGTCACGCGAGTGGGCGGCTTCGCCCAGCAACCCTACCCGTTCGGCGCAGAATTTACACGCGAGTCCACGCGCCTGCTGCAACAAAAACGCATGGACGAAGCGATTGAAAGACTGGAACGAGAGATCGAGCGCAGTGCGGCTTCGCAGTCTCGCGCATCCCTGAGCGCGGAAGATATTGCCGGAGTGAAACAGCAGCAGGAAACACAGCGTGTGCTGGTTAACAAGCTCAAACAAGCCAAAGCGACGGGGCGCATCGTGCTGGAAATAGCGCCGAGAGCCGCTACAGTCGAAGATTTGCCCGACCTCGCGCTGGAAGATGGCGACCGCCTGTTTGTTCCTTCACGACCATCCACGGTTAGCGTATTCGGCGCGGTGTATAACGAAAATACATTCATCTACAAGCAGGAAAAACTGGTTACGGATTACCTACAACAGGCAGGCGGCGTCACCAAAGACGGCGACGACAAAAGTATTTATGTCATTCGCGCCGACGGCTCCGTCGTCAGCAAAGGGCAATCCGGATGGTTTGGCGGATTCAGTTCGTTGACACTGTCCCCTGGCGACGCCATCGTTGTTCCCGAAGAATTCGACAAAACCAGCTTCACCAAGAATTTCAAAGATTGGACACAGATTTTTTACCAGTTCGGCCTCGGGGTTGCCGGGTTGAAAGTGTTGAGGGGTCTCTAATGGCCTCAATATCAACTGGCCGCATTATGAACCCGGGTTTCCATGGCTGAAAATAACCCTGCAACTCGCCCCGCCGTTGACGAAGACGATTCGATCAGCTTGATCGAAATGATCGCGGTGTTGGCAAAACACAAGCGTCTCCTAGTCGGATTACCCTTGCTCGCTGCTCTGGTCGGATTAGGGGTCAGCTTCATTCTGCCCAAAATTTACACCGCCAAAACCGTATTGATGACTCCGCAGCAAAGCCAATCCGGCGCCGCGGCCATGTTGGGTCAACTGGGTGCGCTCGCGGGCGCAGCTGGCGGGGCGATTGGCGTTAAGAGCCCAGCTGAGATGTACCTCGGCCTGCTGAAAAGCCGCAGTGTTGCCGACCGGCTGCTGGAGCGGTTTGAATTGCAAAAAATATATGGCGAAAAACTAGCTTCTAACGCGCGCAAACAGTTAGCAAAAAATACATTAATTATGACTGGCAAAGATGGTCTCATCAATATTGAAGTGGATGATGAGGATCCCAAACGCGCCGCGGCGATTGCCAACGGCTACCATGAGGAACTCGGACGCCTGACGCGCACGCTTGCTGTAAGCGAAGCGTCACAACGCCGACTGTTTTTCGAAAAACAGCTTTTGCAAGCGAGAGAGGAGCTGACCAAGGCAGAATTCGATCTACAAAAAACCCAGGAAAAAACGGGCGTCATTCAACTTGAAGGACAAGCCAGAGCGATTATCGAAGGCGTGGCGCAATTACGCGCGCAAATTGCAGCCAAGGAGGTTCAGCTCGGTTCCATGCGGACTTTCGCCACGGCGCAGAACCCCGACTATCAACGCGCACAACAAGAACTCGCCGGCTTGCGAGCACAACTAAAAGGCCGGGAACAAGAGCCCGGCGACAAGGGTGACGTGATGGTGGCAACCGGCAAAGTGCCGCAAATTGGGCTGGAAAACCTGCGCAAAATGCGCGAAGTAAAATACCACGAAGCGATCATGGAAATCATGGCACGCCAATTCGAATTGGCCAAAGTGGACGAAGCAAAAGACTCTGCGGTGATCCAGGTGGTGGACAATGCTATTGAGCCCGATCGTAAAAGCAAACCGAAGCAAGCGGTGTTCACATTAGTGGCGTTCTTTGGCGCGCTGTTAATCGCGCTAGTGCTCGTATTTCTGCTTGAATCAAAAGAAAAATTCAGAGCAGAATATAAAAATCGTTCGGCGTCACTTTAATTTCGATACTTATCCAAGGACCATGCCTTGCTAAACGGTAAAATTCTGGTGACCGGTTCCGCCGGTTTTATCGGCGCTAATTTCGTGCGCGATTGGCTTACAAGTTCGACTGACAATGTCATCAGCCTGGATAAGCTCACTTACGCTGGGAATCTGGAAAATCTGGCTGGCCTTGATAATCGCCGCCATGTTTTTGTTGAAGGGGACATCGGCAACCCAACATTAGTCGCCGAATTGCTTAATCACCACCACCCGCATGCGATTATCAACTTCGCCGCTGAGAGCCATGTGGATCGTTCCATCCACGGCCCGGAAGATTTTATTCAAACCAATGTGGTCGGCACGTTTCACTTGTTGCAGCAGACCCGTGAATATTGGGGCGGATTGAACGCCAAAGACAAAAACCATTTTCGTTTTTTGCATGTCTCTACCGACGAGGTGTATGGCTCGTTGAGCGACACCGATCCAGCTTTCTCTGAGACCAAGGCCTACGAACCGAATAGTCCTTATTCGGCCAGCAAGGCGGCGTCGGATCATCTGGTGCGTGCTTATCACCACACCTACGGCCTGCCCGTGCTGACCACCAATTGCTCAAACAACTATGGCCCTTACCAATTCCCGGAGAAGTTGATTCCGCTGATTATTTTGAATGCGCTCAGCGGCAAAGCGTTGCCGATATACGGCGACGGCAAAAATGTGCGTGACTGGCTCTATGTAGGCGACCATTGCACGGCGATACGCGAAGTGCTGGCTCGGGGCGGCGTGGGCGAAACCTACAACGTTGGCGGCTGGAACGAAAAAACCAACCTCGAAGTCGTGCATGCCATTTGCGCAATACTGGATGAAATTCGCCCGGCGCAAAATGGCAAGCCCTACGCGTCGCTGATTACTTATGTCAAAGATCGTCCCGGACATGACCGCCGCTACGCCATCGACGCGCGCAAAATAGAAAAAGAATTAGGTTGGAAGCCGCAGGAAACTTTTGAGACCGGCATGCGCAAAACCGTAAAATGGTACGTTAAAAATATTCAATGGATTCAAAATATTACATCGGGGGCGTATAAAACCTGGGTTGACAAAAATTATACTGGGCGTATAGCGTCATGAGAAAAGGCATTATTCTCGCCGGCGGCTCCGGCACGCGCTTGTACCCGGTCACCCAGGTGATCTCGAAGCAACTGCTGCCGATTTACGACAAGCCGATGATTTATTACCCGCTCACCACGTTGATGCTGGCGGGTATCCGCGACATTATGCTGATCTCCACGCCACAAGATACGCCGCGCTTTGAGCAATTGCTCGGCGACGGTTCATCGTGGGGATTGAATATTTGCTACGCGGTGCAACCATCACCTGACGGCTTGGCGCAGGCATTTATTATCGGCAAAAACTTTATTGGAAACGATGACAGCGCGCTGGTATTGGGCGACAACATTTTTTACGGCCACGATTTCGCGGCGCAATTATCGCGCGCCACGGCGAAACCGTCTGGCGCTACAGTGTTTGCCTACCATGTGAACGACCCCGAGCGTTATGGCGTAGTAGAGTTTGATGCACAAAGCCGCGCCATTAGTATTGAAGAAAAACCCAAGGTGGCGAAATCAAACTATGCCGTAACCGGCCTATATTTTTATGACAATCAAGTCATCGATATCGCGCAAAACCTTAAGCCTTCCGCTCGCGGTGAATTGGAAATTACCGACGTCAACAAGCGTTATCTGGAAATGAAGCAGCTCGACGTGGAGCTCATGGGTCGCGGCATGGCCTGGCTGGATACCGGCACCCACGAGAGCCTGCTCGAAGCCGCACACTTCATCGAAACTATCGAGCGCCGGCAAGGGCTGAAAATCGCCTGCCCGGAAGAAATCGCATACCGCCAAGGTTACATTACAGCTGAGCAACTGGAAAGAATTGGCACGGCCATGAGCAAAAACGGCTACGGCCAATATTTGTTGCGATTGTTGAAAGACCGGGTGTTGGGATGAACATCATCCCAACTGCGATTCCCGATGTGCTGATCATCGAGCCAAAAGTGTTCGGTGACGCGCGCGGATTTTTTTACGAAAGCTACAACAAAAAAACACTGACCGAAAAAGCTGGCATCACAGCCGAGTTCGTGCAAGATAATCACTCGCGCTCAAGCAAAAATGTATTGCGCGGCTTGCATTATCAAATTCAACATCCACAAGGCAAACTAGTTCGCGTGATCGAGGGTGAAGTTTTCGATGTCGCCGTTGATCTCCGCCGTAGCTCAACCACATTCGGCAAATGGGTGGGCGTCAACTTATCTGACGAAAACAAACGCATGCTATGGGTGCCGCCAGGCTTTGCGCATGGCTTCGTCACTCTCTCGGAAACTTGTGAATTTCTATATAAAACAACAGATTACTGGTGCCCGCAATATGAGCGCAGCTTGCTGTGGAATGACTCAGCCATAGCCATAAATTGGCCACATATAGGAGAGCCGCAACTTGCCGCTAAAGACGCCGCGGGCAAGCGATTGCAAGATGCAGATGTGTACGAATGAGAATTTTGTTAACGAGCGTGAATTGACGGCCAGAGCGTAGGGTGAAATGAGCAACGCGAATTGCACCGAACAAATCTGCCATATGGCGCAATTCGCTAAGTCAACGGAATCGATAACGAACAAATGGTCACAGACAAATCTACATACCAACAAGCCCTAGATGATCAGCTTAGGCAAGTCTTTGCCGGGTTTCCGCAGATCACACTTGCCTTGTTGTTTGGGTCTGTAGCAGCGGGACGCCATCGAGCAGACAGTGATTTAGACATTGCTGTGTCTGCGCATTCCCCACTGGGCTATGACGAAAAAATCGCCCTCGTGAGCGCGCTGGCAGAATGCACCGGCAGAGCAATTGATTTGATCGATCTAAGCACCGTTACTGAACCCTTGCTTGGGCAAATAGTACTGCACGGCAGAAGAATTCTCGGCAGTGATACGTTATTTGGGCAATTGATCAATCGGCATTTGCTGGAGCAAGCCGATTTTATGCCCTATCGCACCAGACTGTTGGCGGAAAGGCGTGAGGCATGGATAGGGAAATAGTTGAACAAAAGCTGGAGTCGTTGCGTCGTTGTTTGCAGCGCCTAGAAGACAAGTGTCCGTCCTCTCCGGAAATATTAGCTGGCGACTTGGATCTTCAGGATATTATCGCGCTCAATCTTAGCCGTGCAGTCCAGATCAGTGTTGATATAGGTGCCCATTTAATCGCTGGAATGAATGTTCCACCTCCAGGTACTATGGGACAAACCTTCGACTTGCTGGCACTGGAAGGATTGCTAGGCAATGAAATAGTTACCAACCTCAAAAAAGCGGTAGGGTTTCGCAATATTGCGGTGCATAACTATGAGCGAATAAATTGGTTCATAGTGCATAGTATCGTAAAATATCACCGTGCTGATTTTGTCCATTTTGCCAATGATGGTAACTAAAAAATTGGATGAGAAATAGTTGAGCATCTCTCAAAGTTCGTCATTTCCGCGAAGGCGGGAATCAAGTGAAACAAGATGCACTGCTATTCTGAGTGAAACGAAGAAACTACTCTGAAGTACAAATCTAATAGGCCGTCATTCCCGCAAAGGCGGGAATCCAGTGAAACAAAATGCACTGTCATTCTGAGCGAAAAGAAGAATCTGCTTCTGAAACTACAAAAATAAAAAGTTCATCCATAAAATTGCGACAAGCGAATATTTACCAATGAAAATTTTGTTAACCGGCGTAACCGGACAGGTAGGCCATCATCTCAAACCCGTGTTAGAAGCGCGTGGCTGGGAAGTAATTGCACCTACCCGCGACACGCTTGACTTGGCCGATCCAGACTCCATTGTCCGAACGGTGCAAGAAATAAAGCCGCAATTGATCATCAACCCCGCGGCTTATACTGCCGTGGACAAGGCCGAGAGCGAACCAGAACTCGCCATGGCCATCAACGGCATCGCACCAGGCATACTCGCCGAACAAGCCAAAAAATTAGGCGTCCCGCTCATTCACTACAGTACTGACTACGTATTCGATGGAACCAAACGCGGAGCTAAAGGCGAGCTAATACCTTACACGGAAGACGACACCCCCAACCCAATCAATGTTTATGGCAAAACTAAATTGGCGGGTGAGCAAGCCATTCAGGCCAGTGGTTGTCAGCATTTAATTTTGCGTACCAGTTGGGTCTATTCTATGTATGGTAAAAATTTTTTGCTGACCATGCTGCGCTTAGCCAAAGAGCGTGATGAGTTGAAGATCGTCGATGACCAATGGGGGGCGCCGACATGGGCGGGATGGATTGCGCAGGCGACATGCGTATTAATCAATCAATATGACAGCAATAAATTGAATGCTCAAGGGCTAGTTAATTTGGTAAATAGCGGAGTTACTACTTGGTATGGCTTCGCACAGGAAATTTTTTCGCAAGCCAACCGGATTGAGTTAATTTACAAAATTCCTGCATTACGTAGCATATCGACACAAGATTACAAAACATCAGCGAAGCGCCCCATTAATTCCACATTACATACGAAAAATCTTTCTCTACACCTGGGCAATTACCCACCCAAATGGCAAGTCAGCTTGAATGTTTGTGTAGAAAAATTTTCTTTATGACAAGCCTTTTAATTTTAAAGTGGTTGCGCAATAGTCTGGTAATCCCGAGGCGAATTACACCCATATTTGCCAGGGTAAAGTCGTGATCGAAAATAAAGACTGTGCCTACCATAAAATTCAGAATTGGCTTTCATGAACGCGCGGTGGCTCAAACTAGTCCCCTCATCGTTACGCCTCCAAATAAAGAAGCGTGCAAATTTGCACTCTGTTCTAGCAAATGCCAGCTGGCTAATTACCGAGAAAATGATACGCATGCTGGTGGGTGTGATAGTAGGAACATGGGTGGCTCGTTATCTAGGGCCAACTCAATTCGGCGAGCTTGCTTATGCTTTGGCGTTGACAGCATTCTTTCAAGCATTCGCGACCTTAGGATTAGATGGAGTCGTGGTGCGGGATATTTCTCGCGAACCTCAGCGCGCAAATGAAATATTGGGTACGACATTGTGGCTTCGCATAGCATGTGGCCTGCTGGCTTGGATTGTCGCTATCGGTTGCATCTTGATATTTCGCCCTGGAGACACTAGAGCGCTAATTCTTGTTGCGTTAATATCCAGCGGCATTGTATTTCAAGCGGCGGACACCATTGACTTATGGTTTCAAAGTCAATCTCAAAGTCGGCGCACTGTTGTAGTCAAACTTATCGCATTGACGATAAGTGCGTCAATAAAGATCATACTAATTCAAGTTGATGCCCCTCTAATTGCTTTCGCAGCAGCGCAGGTTTTGGAACTTATTATTGGCGCCATTGCACTTAGCATGAGCTACAGGTGGTTTAGGTCTAGCGGTTCTTGGGCAGGTACAATTTCTGTAGCTAAAATACTTTTATACGAGTCTTGGCCATTATTGCTTTCAGGTTTGTCTGTGATGATTTACATGCGTATTAACCAAATTATGTTGCGCCAAATTGCAGGGGAGCAAGAATTGGGGCTTTTCGCTGCGATATTGCCCTTTATCGAGGCATGGAATTTCCTGCCAGTAACAATATGTATTAGTTTTGCCCCACTTATCGCCAGAAAAAAAATAGAAAATGAAGCCCAATATATTTGGGCCCTGCAGCGTCTGTTTTCTGTGCTATTTTGGTTAGCCCTTTTAATAGCCATTTTAATGGCCTGTTTTTCAAGCTGGATCGTAGATCTACTATTGGGTCCAAGATTTGCAGGGTCAGGAACCATTTTAGCCATTGGCATATTTACACTTGTGCCCGTCTTCATGGGGGTAGCACAAGGGCTGTGGATAATAAATGAACGCAAGCCCATGATTTTTTTATATAATACAATGGTTGGGGCTATTTTCAGCGTTGTATTAAATCTAATGTTAATTCCAAAATGGGGGGCGAACGGCGCAGCTATTGCAAGCGTTGCTTCCTATTTTTTATCTGCGATTTTTGCAAATCTTCTTTTCACCCCAATATTCTTCTTAATGCAAATTAGGGCTATTTTTTTTCAATATGTTAAATAATTTGAAGAAATACTTAACATCCGTTCTGAAAAATTTTGTCAAACATCGACTTTGGCCCACATACTGGAGACAAGAAAGCTATTCTCAAGAAGGTGAAGACTTGCTGGTGTCAAGATTATTGGATGGGATTAAAACAGGATTCTATGTCGATGTTGGCGCTCACCACCCATTTAGGTTTTCTAATACCTATATTTTTTATAAAAGAGGTTGGCGCGGAATAAATATTGACGCTCGTCCAGGTATCATGGACATGTTTAAAAGAAAAAGGCCTCGTGATATTAACTTGGAGATTGGTGTTTCCGCACATCCAACTGCACAAGAGTTCTTTGTATTTAATGAGCCAGCATTAAACACCTTTGTGGCAAAAGTTGCTATGGAAAGAGACGGGCACGACGGTTACAAAATAATTGATAAGGTAAATGTGAAATGTTTGCCTTTATCTACAATCCTAGAATCTTATCTCTTGCCTGAAGATTATCAATTTGAATTTTTAAGCGTTGACGTTGAAGGCCTTGATTTAGAAGTGCTTAAATCTAATGATTGGACTAGGTTTAGACCAAAATTGATTATTGCCGAAGCTTTGGGGGCCAATTTAATCGACATAATTAATGCTGAGATGACAAGTTACTTATCTAGCGTTGGGTATAGTCCCTATTGCAAACTTGGGCACAGCGTAATTTACCTTTCTGACAATTAAACAAATATGACTACTATTTTATGACACGAAGCTTAATTACTGGCGGCGCTGGATTTCTCGGCTCCCATCTTTGCGATCGTCTGCTTAAAGACGGGCACGACTTGCTGTGCGTAGATAATTTTTTTACTGGCAGCAAAGCCAATGTTGCGCATCTTATTGGGAACCCATATTTCGAATTGATGCGGCACGACGTGACGTTTCCTCTCTATGTCGAGGTCGATAGGATTTTCAATCTGGCGTGTCCGGCAAGCCCGGTCCACTATCAGCATGACCCAGTACAAACCACAAAGACAAGTGTACATGGGGCAATAAACATGCTCGGACTGGCTAAACGTGTAAAGGCGCGTATTTTGCAAGCCTCCACCAGTGAGGTGTATGGCGATCCGGAAGTACACCCTCAGACTGAGGATTACTGGGGTAAAGTTAACCCAATAGGAATTCGTAGCTGCTACGATGAAGGGAAGCGTTGTGCTGAAACCTTGTTTTTTGACTATTACCGCCAGCACCAGTTACAAATCAAAGTTGTTCGCATTTTTAACACCTATGGCCCGCGCATGCACCCTAACGACGGACGCGTAGTGAGTAACTTTATTGTGCAAGCATTGAAAGGCCAGGACATTACAATTTATGGCGATGGCCAACAGACCCGCAGTTTCTGCTATGTAGATGATTTGATCGAAGGTATGGCGCGTATGATGGATACTGAGCCTGGGTTCACTGGCCCGCTGAATTTGGGCAACCCTAGTGAATTTACAATGCTGGAGTTGGCCGAAAACGTATTAAAACTTACCAGCAGTTCTTCTAAAATTACTTTTAAGCCACTGCCTTCCGATGACCCCCAACAACGCCAACCCGACATTAGTTTTGCGAAAGGCAAGTTGGCTTGGGAACCCAAAGTTGGACTCGAAGATGGGCTGAAGGAGACTATTGCCTATTTTCGCAAGAAATTGGCAGAGCTATAAGCTGATGAAAAGCCCAGTCCTCTTCCTTGTATTTAACCGTCCAGACACAACGCGACAAGTGTTTGAGGCAATACGTGCCGCCAAGCCACCTCGACTCTACATCGCCGCCGACGGCCCACGGGCAAGCCGGGACGGAGACGCGGAACGCTGTAAACAGGTCCGCAGCATCGCTACTAATGTCGATTGGCCTTGCGAGGTTAAAACGCTTTTCCGCGATAAAAACCTTGGCTGCAAAATAGGCGTTTCAGATGGAATCAACTGGTTTTTCGAAAACGAGGAAGAGGGGGTAATTATTGAAGATGACATTCTTCCCTTGCCAAGTTTTTTTGATTATTGCGACGAGTTGTTGGCCCGCTACCGACATGATGAAAAGGTAGCTATGATCAGCGGCTGCAATCTTGTTTCAACACTATACACTCCTGCAAACAGCTATTTTTTTTCGCTGTACAACCATATCTGGGGTTGGGCCAGCTGGCGGCGTTCCTGGAAACAATACGACGTGGCGATGAAGACATGGCCACAGTGGCGTGATCATGGAGGGCTGCAAAAATTATCATCTGGCAACCGACTCTTTGAAAATTATTGGCGGAACATTTTCAATAATGTTCATGTCGGCAATATTGATACTTGGGATTATCAATGGACTTTCGCTTGCTGGAAAAGCAATGGGCTGGCAGTGCTTCCAGCTCAGAACCTGACACATAATCTTGGTTTCGGACCTGACGCTACCCACACCACTAGTGGCACCCCAAAGTATGTAGCTAAGTCGGTGCCGCGACCATTGGAGTTCCCGCTTATTCACCCAAACGTTTGCAAACAACAGACAGACGCTGACGCCCGAATTGAAAAAGAGGTTTTGGGTATTACACATATTGCAGATATGAAACGGATACTCAAAACAATCCCCTACATAAACAGTGGACTCAGGAATATGAAGGCGTTGTTAAAGAATGGTAGATAACGGCTATTGTATTGGAGCAATAGTGAGAAATTCTTCGAGGGCAAATTGCCCAATTTCAAAGGTATTTCTAAACGAAGGTTGACTTTGAGATATGCCATTTCAAGCGCAATCTCCAGCAATAACTGAACGACAGAATATTAATCGACGTCTTTGTGACCCCTTATTTGCTCCGCGCATCCTTCACGATAACAAGTACAATATATATTGGTTCGCTTGCCGCTTACATTTTCTGAACATTTTTTATCTATTGTTTGCAAAATGCTTTTATATTGTACTTTTTGAGACGCGATTTTTGTCAACTTACCAATTGTCGTTAAGATAGTAAATATGGACTGTCCAATTTGCAATAATCTGATGCAACTTCGCTTCAAGAAAAAAGTAATCAATAAATATAATGCTGATTACCACTATTGTGAAAAGTGCGGGTATCTATCTGCTTATCATCCTACCTGGCTTGATGAAGCGTATTCCAGCGCTATCGCATCAACAGATACGGGTTTGGTAATGCGAAATACGCTCTTGGCACGGAAGATTGCTGCTTTGCTATATTTTGTGTTTAACGAGCGCGGGCAAGGGAGGTACTTAGACGCCGCAGGTGGCTACGGCATGTTGACTCGACAAATGCGCGATTACGGATTTGATTTCTTATGGTCAGATAAATACTGCGATAATTTATTGGCCCGTGGCTTCGAGTCCGGCGCTCATATGGCACCATTTTCCGCTGTAACTGCGATTGAGGTAATGGAGCATTTAGTAGACCCCGTGTCTTTTGTGCAGGAAACCCTTGCTAATGCCCAAAGCTATACTTTCATTTTTACTACTGAGCTATTTGAAGGCGCTCCTCCCGACCCCGATCAATGGTGGTATTACTCATTTGAGACAGGGCAACACATTGCTTTTTATCAAAGGAAAACTCTTGAGGCGTTAGCGCAACGAATAGGGTTGAACTTCTATTCGGCAGGCGGAATTCACATTTTTACAAAGGCGCATCTTTCTAGGGGAAAACTGAATATTTCTGTTTCAAGGTTTTCTTTGCTTCTCGCTAAGTGGGCACAGCATAGCCTCGGGAGTAAACTTATTCCAGACCATCAATTGATGGTTGAGCGTTCGCGTATTAAAGACTAATTAACCATGCGCATTGCATTTGACCCTCAAATTTTTGCTTTACAAGAATATGGCGGAATCTCTCGCTACTTCTGTAGTTTGGCGGGCGAGCTATCCATGCTGGCTAATGTCGAGACAAAAATTTTTGCGCCTTTGCATATAAATGCTTACCTTCCAACTTTGCCGTCAACAATTGTTAGCGGCAGAAAAATTCGCAGACTCCCCAAAACCGCAAGATTGCGGGCAAAATTAAGCATGATGCTCGCCCGCCCTGAGATCAATCGATTTAAGCCTGACATTGTGCATGAAACATATTATTCCGCTCATTCATTTGCGCCCCAGGGGGCTCGTAGAGTAATAACGGTGTATGACATGATTCACGAAAAATTTTCTGGAGAGTTTCTTGGCAGCGACACAACATATCGAAATAAGGCTATCGCAGTGGCCCGCGCAGATCATGTCATTTGTATTTCTGAGAATACACGTAAGGATTTGATCGACATTCTAAATGTCGCCCCCGAAAAGACGTCCGTGTCTTATTTGGGCTACACACTTAATAATGCAAATGGATTTGATACACCCCGCCCTTCCGAATCACCTTATCTTCTATATGTAGGTCAAAGGGCCGGTTACAAAAATTTTGACGGATTGTTGCGTGCTTATGCCAGTTCAGCAGTTTTGAAAAATAATTGTAAATTGGTATGTTTTGGCGGTGGCGCATTTGGAGCGAAGGAAATTAAGTCCGTAGCTGACCTCGGCTTGTCTGCAGACCAGGTCATACAGATCGGTGGCGGAGACCACATCTTGGCTGCCTTGTACAAACACGCTTTAGCGTTTGTTTATCCATCTCTGTATGAAGGGTTCGGCATCCCACCACTTGAAGCCATGTCGTACCAGTGCCCGGTTATCTGTAGCAATACAAGCTCAATGCCCGAGGTCGCCGGAAATGCTGCAGAATATTTTGATCCGCTTGATATTGAAAACATTCGCGATGCTATTGAGCGAGTGGTTGAATCAAGGAATGACTCCCAATTATTAGTTGCAAGAGGGCTTGAGCGCGTCAAGCAATTTTCATGGAACAAGTGCGCACAGGAAACCCAAGCGATTTACGGTCTAATAATCTAAAGGATAGATATAGAGTGAAAGCTTTAATTTGTGGGGTATCTGGGCAGGATGGCGCTTATTTGTCGAAGTTGCTTTTAGAAAAAGGGTATGAAGTTTACGGTTCGTCTCGGGACGCGCAAACTTCCTCCTTTCAAAATCTGGCCAGGCTGGGAATCAAAGATCGCATTCAACTGGTTTCAGTTGCGGTAAATGATTTTCGCTCTGTTTTGCAGGCGATTATGAAAATAGAGCCGGACGAAATATACAATTTAGCCGGGCAAAGTTCGGTTGGCTTATCTTTCGAGCAGCCTGTTGAGACTATGGAAAGCATTAGCATAGCGACCATTAATTTGCTTGAAGCAATCCGCTTTACAAACAAAAAAATTAAACTATATAACGCGGGGTCAAGCGAATGCTTTGGAAACGCCGAAGACTATGCTGTCGATGAAAATAGCCCTTTCCGTCCGCGCAGCCCCTATGCCGTCGCGAAAGCCACAGCTCATTGGGCAGTAGCAAATTACCGTGAGGCTTATGACCTTTTTGCATGTACCGGTATTTTATTTAATCATGAGTCACCCTTGCGCCCTGAGCGTTTTGTTACTCAGAAGATTATTAGTGCTGCAAGACGCATCGCAAATGGCAGCAAGGATAAGCTTTCTTTAGGCAACATCAAAATCCAACGTGACTGGGGCTGGGCACCTGAATATGTTGAAGCGATGTATCTAATGCTGCAGCAACCCAAACCAGATGATTATATTATTGCAACCGGCAATACGCATAGCTTGGAAGAATTTGTTGCATGTGCATTTGAATGCGTAAATCTAAATTGGCAAGAACATGTTGTGATTGATAATCAGTTGTTGCGACCAACTGATTTATTGATAACCCGTGCAAACCCTGGAAAGGCGTTTACTACCCTCGGCTGGAAAGCTCATTTATCAATGAATGAAACCATTCGACTGATGATGGAAAATAAAAAAACTGGATAAAACTGCTTGTTTGATGACTTTGTTTACTATTAATTTCTGCTTAAGGAAGAGGCTCCTCTCGCTGCAGATAAAGCAATAACATGTTGTTAACCATTTTCTCTGTGCCAACTTCTATTATCTAATTACCTTATGCTACTGAAAAAAGAGAATACCTCTGACCATGCTTTGGCAATACGATTGACTACGGGAATAGATTCAAGCTTCCTTAATACCGTCCTATTTGTGTAGATTATTTATGAAACAGGCTTTAACAAAGAAACCCATGCCGACGCACCGACTCGGATATCTGGACACATTGCGTGGCTTGGCAGCCCTTTATGTTGTCGTTTTTCATGTCAGCCTGATTCCAAAACCCGCGCTTGAAATGCCAAGTTGGCTTAATTTGTTTGTGAGTTATGGTGGCTCAGGAGTGACTCTTTTCTTTGTCATCAGCGGCTTTTCCATGTGTCTAACTTGGGGGCGTCATGCAGACACTGGAGCGCCATTTAGGAGCTTTTATACTGCCAGATTCTTTCGTATTGCCCCGCTGTTCTACTTCTGGTTGATCTTGACCGTGATGAGAGACTTTGTATTTAAAGGTGCAGCTGGCCTGCATAGTGCAAGCGAAATAATATTGAATGCGCTTTTCCTATTTAACTTTAATGCACCTTTTGAACAAGGAATTGTCTGGGCAAGCTGGACGATCGGAGTCGAAATGGTCTTTTATTTTATATTCCCAATAATTGCAATCTATGCAAATACCCTGAAAAATTCTTCCCTGCTGCTGCTCGTCACATTAGCCATAACGATTACTCTGGAACACAGTATTGGAGGCGGCACAGAACTTAAATTTTTGAATAAGATATTTACGGTTACCAGTTTTGTTTATCATTTGCCAGTATTTCTTTTTGGTATTGTTGCGTTCTACGTGCAGGAGCTGTTGCAAACCACGATACCTAATAAATTGCTCGCACCTATTGCCTACCTTCTTGCTTTATTATCGATTGCCGGACTGGGGGCGATAATTATCAAGCAGCCAATAGACTTCTATTGGTACTACGTTTCGAGTGCGTTATATAGCGCCCTTTTACTTTCATTTGCCCTTTTTAAGGATAATGTACTTATCATGCCCTCAAGCGTGTATATCGGCAAAATAAGCTACTCTCTTTACCTAAATCATCCAAATGTCGTGTACCTTCTTTCACCTCTATATATAATGATCTACCAACTTACCTTCGACACAGCCACTGCCTTTTTGATCTGTGTGGCCATTACATTAATCATCCTAGTTCCGCTGTCACATCTGTCATTTAGATTTTTCGAAGAGCCTTTTATTCGCCTCGGAAAAAGACTGACGCCAACGAAGAAGCCTGCACTTAAAACCTGAAAGTCTTGCCTAAAAGCTTACTTGTGATTATCTCAAGCCCCAATATATGAGTTTGCTAACGGCGGCACTTCAAAGTTCTTTGCTGATTGTCACAATATATTCAGCTTTGATCATGCTATTAGCGCTCACCGCACGAAAGCGCGGTCAAATAGTAGCGCTTGCACTAATAAACCACGCAGGTTTGTTTGGCCTGGCAGCTTTACTGGCAATACCGGTGATTTCGCCCTTTCATACAAATTATTTAACATTAAGTCTTGCCATCCTGGCCGAGCTTTTTTGTGTGTATATTTTCTTTCTTTCGGGAATTGGTGTCGTCAATTTTTTGAAATCCAGAGCAAGCGCCATAAGTGACCGCCAAGTAGTTATACTATTTGTTGCAAAGGCGTTATTTTTTGCTATCAATTATTTTGCTGCAGGGGGGCAATATGGAATTTTCTCTGACGATTCTCGGATCGACTTTCTGGTTACCTCTCCAACATTATCGAAGACCAGATATCTTGATGGATTAATCGATTTCATTATTCTTCTCGGCGTCGGCATACGCTACACCTCCCTAAAGCGCATCAGACTACGCGACCTAAGCATAATTTTAGCAATTAATGGCTTCGGCTTATTAACAGGCTCGAAAGGTTCGACTCTACTGCTAACTGTTTATGTAATGCTTTTTGTTTATGCCGCGTTTCCGCTTGCCTTTTCATCTAAAGTGAAGTTGAACATCATTTGCTTTTTTTCCGCATTAGTCTTTGGCTATGTGTACATATTAAGCGACATCCTCGAAGTCACTATTGAGGCGCTAATAAATTTATCACTCGCTCGATTCATACTTAGCGCAGACGCAAGGCTTATGGCCTTCGATCCCAATATAAGCCAATACGTGCTGTCACAGCCACATGGAGCGTTGCTCGCCGAATTATTTCGAGGGCCTGCTAAAATGCTCGGCATTCCAGTTGCTGAATTTTCAATCGGCGTCTATCAATTTCAGGCTGAACTCGGAACGACCAACTACGTGGGATCAACTGGGCAATTGATCGCACTGCTCGTCACATACGGAGATGATTTTTGGCTGGGAGAGTTCATTGTGGTGGCCAGCTTGGCACTCTTCACCTACAAATTATTTAGCACTTCCCTAAAAAGCAGGGCACCCGGTTTGGCTTGGTTATCCGCTGCCTCGTTGTACCAATTGAGTGCTACGCTTGCACAAGGATATGAGGCTTACGTCCAATTGCTGCCCATTTGCATAGTGGTCATCATGCTGTTTTGGGGCTCGAATATAATGATGCAAAAAAAGCGTATTCATGTGTGAGAAAGAATACGGCTATTCGTAATAGAGTTTTTAATTCAAACCTATTTGAAAATTACCCTAGCTGATTTGAATCTTTAGCTGAATTTTTTTGAGGTTGAATCAAAGATGATTGAAATAATTTACTTTCAGACGCCACTTTGCTGTTTTCTATTCTAAAAATGACCTGTCACTAGTATGAAATTGAGTTTGCCCCTCCCATATCTACAGGCTAGCGATCTTGAATATTCAAGTGGAGGCGGGCTACGTCCTAAAGGCATGCGCAAAGTCTCTACCCCCAACGCCCCATTGATTTCCATTATAACTGTTGTATTAAATGGAAAAAAAGATATTGAGAAAGCTATCCAAAGTGTTGCCGCGCAGTCTTATCATAACGTCGAATTAATAATTGTTGATGGGGGCTCCACTGATGGGACATTGGAAATCCTATCGAAGTACAACGACAAAATAGATTTTTGGATGAGCGGGAAAGATGGTGGCATTTATGATGCGATGAACAAAGCGCTGCAATTTTCGACCGGGGATTGGGTATTGTATTTGGGGGCAGATGACGTTTTGGTCAATTGTCTGGAACAGGTTGCCAGCCGTCTCACAAATCATAACCAAATCTACTATGGTGATGTATATTGGAAAGGATTTCACGAGCTTTACGCTGGAGAATTTAGTGCTTGGAAAATCACCCAAAGTAATATTTGCCAGCAAGCCATATTTTATCCAAGGCATATCTTTAAGGATTATCAATTCAATCCGAGGTATAAAGTTTGTGCAGATCATTATTTGAACCTTCAATGCTATTCAGACAATAGATTTAGCTTTTGTTATTTGCCAATATTGGTAACGATCTATAGCAATGAGGGTTTTTCTACGGGGAATACGGACCCGGTTTTTGCTAAAGATGTCAGGGCACTTGTCAAAGAACGCTTCGACGCAAAAATCTATTACCCATTTATTCTAAAAAAGTGGCTTATTGATATCACGAGCTTTTTAGGCATTAGGCAATTTATTAAAAAAACTATGGGGATCAAGCATTAATTTCAAAGGAAGCGCTTGGGTTATTGTTACACTGAAGTCAGTAGTTAAATCTGCGGTAGTCGAGTTCGCTCACACTTATTGCCAACGCAAATGATTTGTTGAGCGATGTACAAATTAGATTAATGAAGCAAGTTGGCAAAAATTGTCGTTACAGGAACAATCAGAATAGTGTTGTATAGATCTATTTAGTAATTCAAGAGTTATTGTTAGCCGACATGGGCGAAACAAGTGGATATTTATCCGACTATCCCGTAGATGTATTTTAGGACTCTATTTTAGGACGGTGAAGTAACGTGAAGAAATATGCCATTTTTTTTCCCCAGTTTCACAAGGTCCCAGTTAATGACCAAGCTTGGGGAAGTGGTTTTACCGACTGGGCGCTGGTTTCCAGTGCCAATGCATTCAATTATTGGAGCCGTCGCTTCCCTAAGCGAGGAGCCTACGACCTTTCGAGCCATGACGTAGTTGACGAAATCTTTCAAAGTGCGGCATCGAGCGGATTAAATGGATTTGGAATCTATCACTATAGATTTGATGATGGACCTGAGTTGCAGGCTGTTGAGGACTATTTACTTACGGCGAACATTCCGGAAGATTTTGGAGTTTTTTTTATATGGGCCAATGAGAATTGGACAAAAAGGTGGGCAGGAAAGGATACCGAGATACTCAAATCAATATCACCCGCCCCGAGCCGGGAAATGGTACGTGCGCATGTGCAGTACCTTAAGCCGTTTATGGAGGCGAAATATTACACTAAATATAAAGACAGGCCGATGTTTGTGATTTATCGACCTGAAATTTTTCACGATATCGAATCCACATTAAAAGGTTACAGGGACGAGTTCGCCCAAATTGGTATTGACCCTGCTATTGGGTATTGCTTAAAGAGCGCTGCGGATGTCGACTTTTCAAAAATGTTTGATTTTTGTTATCTTTTTGAACCGCGTCTATTTTTTAATTTTCGCGGCTTGCGCAAATCAAAATGGTTGCACAGTGTTTATGCCAAAATTCTTCATCTTTTTGACTATTCAAAAATTGAATCTATATCGAGTTTAGTCAGTAAATTGGTTGGTGGAAAAAAACAAACGTTTCTTTTTTCAAGCTTTTTAGATTACTTTGTTTCAGCTAGGCGCGCCCAGCTTGTTAGTGAGATCCTTTGCCCCGTTCAAAATATTTTAACTTCTGGCTGGAATAATGCCCCAAGGTATCGTGATCTCTATTCAGAGGTAAAAGTGCCGGATCCGACACAATTTGAACTCATGCTTAAGAGTACTCAAAATGACAGGGCGATCTCCAAAGATCTTCCGTTGCTTTGCAATGCATGGAATGAATGGTCCGAAGGTGCGGCGATAGAGCCTTGCATCTATCTAGGGGATTCCCTTCTCAATTCATATCTGGCTAAGACCAAGAAAGGCTGAGGTAATTTTAGTGGGAAATCGCTCAGAAAACTTCAATGCTTACTTTGCGCATCTAAGTAAAATCACCCTGAAAGGTCGTTTGTACAAAAAGTACTATTCTTCTCGAGTACTTTATTACTGCGCAAAGAGTTTTGGATCGCGTATTGTTGAAGCGGGTTCTGGCGCCGGTAATGGTGTATTAGGCGCATATCCATCAGTCTACGGCTTGGATATTAATCCTGTTGCAGTGGAATACTGCAAAGCGAAAGGCTTGAATGCAGAATTGATCAACGAGAACGGGTCTTATCCAGTTCTGGACGCCACTTATGATGCATGTATTTTGGATAACGTGCTGGAACACATTGCCGAGCCCAAAATGACCCTTGATGAATGCTATCGTATAACAAAAAATGCAGGCGGATTAATAATAGCTGTCCCCGGAAGGAAGGGATTCAATTCGGATTCGGATCATAAATTATTTTATGATGAAAATAGATTGCGTACACTCGATTCACGTTGGAGATTGATTAAGATTTTTTCAATGCCGTTGTTCTTTATTAGTGAAAAAGCCTCTTATTCAATGAGGCAGTATTGCCTGGTGGCCGTATACAAAAAACTGAAATAGATGAGAAGCTTTGATCATAAAGGTAAGCAGTTGAAACCCTTAGTACTTGTGTTATTGGCAACTTATAATGGTAAACCTTGGCTGGAAGAACAGCTAGATAGCATTTTGCAGCAGTGTGCGGTCAATTTTAAGGTCGTGGTCTCCGATGATTTGTCGAGCGATGGAACTTGGGAATGGTTACGTCAATTTTCCGAGAAAGATAGTCGAGTAACCTTGCTTCCGCATACAGGAAAATATGGATGTGCTGCGCGTAATTTTTTTCGACTTTTACGTGATGTGGACTTAAGTCATTTTGACTATGTATGTTTTGCTGATCAGGACGATATTTGGGACTTGGGTAAATTGCGTCAGTCTATAAATATGATCTGCGCAGAGAATGTAGACGCCTTTTCGAGCGATGTAATGGCCTTTTGGCCTGATGGCCGTGAGCGCTTAATCAGTAAGGCCCAGCCTATGCGTGAATGGGATCATTTTTTTGAGTCACCTGGCCCAGGCTGTACTTTTATGATGAAAGCTGAAGTCGCTAGAAAGATAGCTGATTTTCTCAGAAAAAATCAAAAAGCTGTCGAGGGCGTAGCGCTACACGACTGGTTTGTATATGCGTGGGTACGTTCAAATGGGTACAAATGGTGGATAGACCCCTTACCAACAGTTCGCTATCGGCAACACAACTCAAATGAGTTTGGCGCTAATGCCGGAATGCGCGCGATTGCCTGGCGCTGGGGCAAGCTTCTTAAGGGCTGGTACAGAGATCAGGTTTTGTTAACGGCACGGTTGCTGGGGCAAAGTGATGCGTGGCCTATTAGACGCTTGGCGCGATTGAATCTGTTTGACCGATTTGTACTCGTTGCATCAGTTGGAAAATTTCGACGGCTTTGGCATCATAGATTGGTCTTGGCTGCGGCGTTATTGTTGATGCGCAGAAACAATGAAAATTAAACTCCTAACTCTCCCCCAAAACTAGCAGAAATATGGCTTCTTCACCCCATTCCGCTTACGCAGCTTTCTCGACCCATTTATCCTTTGGATCTCAGGCATGAACGCGTTATGATATAGCCCGCTGGCTAGGTATATTTCCCCGTTGAAACAAGAGACGCAACTTGCTGACTACTTACAAACCAAGATTTTTCAGGGCTCTTGCTGTGGTCTGGATAGTGGCCGGACTGGCAGTTTTGGCCGGCATGGCTTTTTTCATGCAGTCGGGCGCCGGCGAAACGCGTGGATTTTTACCTGCTTCAGGTATAACTATCGTGATTCTATTCCCAGCAATTTTGCTGCCATTATGGATGATGCTCCCTATATATTTTGTCCCAGATGTAAAAAATAGCGGCAATATTATTTTGGGTGTGACGGCGGGCTTCCTGCTTTTGGTATTTTGGCTTGAACTTAACGGTAAGAATTATTCACTGTTTATCCTGTCTCTTGGTTACGCCTTGTGCTTAGTATGGACGCGCGCAGGCTACCTTCTATTCCTTAGCGGCGCAAAATGGCGGTATGGTTTAATTGATGAAGGTATTGCCTATGACCTTGTAGGCTTGTGCAAGAAACGTGGAGTAGAGCTAATCCCGATTAAAAATCTAGCCGCCGCGAGGCAACTCGACTGTGTAGTCGCTGATTTTCAATTCAAGCATCACCCCGAGCAAGTGAGAATGCTTGCAGACTGTGAGCTGCAGGGCGTACATGTTCTTTCCGCCGAGAGATTCTATGAAGCTATAGCAGGACGTGTTTCGCTTACGCACTTGGCAGAGGGCAAACTGGACGACTACGCTATCCACCCTGTTTATAAAATGATCAAGCGTTTGATCGATTTATCGGTGGTAATCATTTCTTTGCCCATCGCTATTCCTGCTGCCATTATGACGGTGGTGTTAATTAAGAATAGTTCGCCGGGCCCTGTAATTTTCCGTCAGACTCGAGTAGGTCAACGAGGGGTACCGTTCCAAATGCTGAAATTTCGCAGCATGCGTCTGGACTCCGAGGTTGCAGGAGCACAATTTGCATCGACGCAAGATCCACGCATTACTCCGGTCGGCCAGTTTATTCGCAAGGTTCGTCTCGACGAGTTGCCGCAATTCTGGAATGTACTCAAAGGCGAAATGAGCCTGATCGGGCCGCGTCCAGAGCAGGTTCCCTTTGTGCAAAAATTCCAGCAAGCGATTCCATTTTACGGGTATCGCCACCTGGTGAAGCCGGGCATTACCGGCTGGGCGCAGGTTACCCAAGGTTACGCCGCCGATGTGGAGTCAACTGCAGTGAAGCTGGAATATGATTTATACTATGTAAAACACCTATCGCTTTCTCTTGATTGGCTGATTATTTTCAAAACCATCAAGACGATACTGACAGGTTTTGGCGCCAGATAAATCTCTAGATACTCCCGAAATAAGAATACCCAATCCATGAAATATGTAGTTACTGGCGGTGCCGGATTTATCGGTTCCCATCTTGTCGAAGCTTTATTGCAGCATGGACATGCGGTAAGGGCATTCGACAATTTTTCGACAGGAAAGCGGGAGAATCTTGGGCCAATGATGTCGCCAGCACTGGAAATAATTGAGGGCGATATTGCTGACGAACAATTGTTGCAAGCGGCTTGCACCGGAGTAGACGGTATTTTTCACCTGGCGGCAGTAGTGTCGGTGCAGTTGTCGATCGAAAACCCGGCTGAATGTTCGCGCACTAACGCATTGGGAACGGTCAATGTTTTTGAGGCAGCGCGTAAAGCCCGTGTTGGCCGCGTGGTATATGCGAGTTCGGCTGCAGTATATGGCGACAACGCGAATTTGCCTTTATCAGAAATGGAAACACCGGCTCCTTTATCGCCATATGGGCTGGACAAATGGTATGGCGAAAATATCGGGCGACTTTATGCGCGATTGCATGGCTTATCCTCAGCGGGAATGCGGTTTTTTAATGTTTACGGCCCGAGGCAGGATCCAAAGTCCCCCTACTCAGGTGTCATTTCGATTTTTCTTGAGGCAGCGCGGCAGGAAAAGGAGCTGACCATATTCGGCGATGGAGAACAAAGCCGGGATTTCATTTTTGTAAAAGATATTGTGACGGCGATGTTGCTTGCCATGCAAAGGACGAACGACAGCGCAGAAATATTCAATGTGGCAAGTGGAACAGAAACTACTTTAAATGAATTGGTCGAAACCATGAACTTATCGCTGGGCAAAAAATTACAAAAGAAATTTCTGGTGGCGCGATCCGGTGATATTGTGAAATCCGCCGCCAATATTTCTCGCATCCAAAGTATTCTGGGCTTCCGTGCCCAGCATAATTTAACGGAAGGATTGAGAGCCACTTTTAACTCGTTGAATCAACAGGCGGCCAAGCAGTAATTGCCTGAATCGGCGGCTCAACGTCCATTTTTTGCGAAATTTTGCGCATCTGTGCACGTATCTTTTTTATTAATATAACTATTTGATTGTTATAGATTTTTTTAAAATAATCTGCTGCCCGACTGACCGATTCTGGGTATAATACTGTAGTAAGGATGCGGGTATCTTCGCATTTCCTTATATTTGTTTTATCAGTAGTATTTCCCCCACTAACCACTTCGCTTGAATAAACAACTGGCGCAATTGCGCTGGAAAATTTTTTCGCGAACAATCAACCTGGATTTAAGATATGAATGGCGTTAAACCGAAAATTGCCCTTATCACCGGCGTAACAGGCCAGGACGGAGCGTACCTTGCCGAATTCCTGCTGAAAAAGGGTTATATCGTTCACGGCATCAAGCGCCGCACGTCGCTGTTCAACACCGACCGTATCGATCACCTCTATCAGGCCCCCCACGTTTCGTCGCGCAATTTTATCTTGCATTACGGCGATATGACGGACTCGTCAAGCCTTGTGCGTATTATTCAGCACGTTCAGCCGGACGAAATCTACAACCTCGCTGCGCAAAGCCACGTGGCGGTGTCGTTTGAAGAGCCTGAATACACTGCCAACTCCGATGCGTTGGGCGCATTACGCATCCTTGAAGCCATGCGGATTCTCGGGCTGGAAAAGAAAACCCGGTTCTACCAGGCGTCAACGTCCGAGTTGTATGGCCTGGTGCAGGAAATACCGCAAAAAGAGACTACGCCATTCTATCCACGCTCGCCGTATGCGGTTGCGAAACTTTATGCTTACTGGATCACGGTTAATTACCGGGAAGCCTACGGCATGTACGCCTGCAACGGCATCCTGTTCAACCATGAATCGCCAACACGCGGCGAAACCTTCGTGACGCGCAAAATTACCCGTGCCCTTGCGCGTATCAAGCTCGGCCTGCAGGATTGTTTATATCTGGGAAACATGGATTCCCTTCGCGACTGGGGCCATGCGAAAGACTACGTCGAAATGCAGTGGTTGATGTTGCAGCAGGACAAAGCGGAAGACTTCGTCATTGCCACCGGCGTGCAATACAGTGTGCGCGATTTCGTCAACGCGGCAGCCAAAGAATTAGGCATCATCGTTAGCTGGAAGGGTAAGGGGATCGATGAAAAAGGGTTTGATGCAACGGGCAAATGCATCGTCGCCGTCGACCCGCGCTACTTCCGCCCGACAGAAGTCGAAACACTACTGGGTGATGCCACCAAGGCACACCAGAAACTCGGCTGGAAGCCGAAGATAACATTTGATCAACTGGTGGCAGAAATGGTGCGCGAAGATTTGAAATCTTCCGAGCTAGATGAACTGGTGAAAAAACACGGCTTTTCCGCATACGATTTTCATGAGTAACGAAATGCAACAAAACGACAGGATTTTCGTCGCCGGCCATCGCGGGC
>JBAVXA010000168.1:0-4029 GCA_049698095.1 Burkholderiales bacterium | reverse complement strand
TAGTGGCTTGCATGGCATTCTGCGCACAAAAGGCGGCTGGCAGGGTGGGGCTGACCCAAGGCGGGAAGGCATTGCGCGAGGCAATTAGGGACTAGGCGTCAGTGACGAATCGCCGCGTCTGCCTGAGCTGAGTCGTCAGCCAAGCGCCTCGCAAACAGTAATTAATCGTCTTACTTTGACCCTCGCCGTAGTTCATGGATTAGGTCATACGCTACCTTCCCGCTACATCCTGTCTCAACTTCGGCCGATACCCCACCTTGACATATTCACATCCGGTGTCTATAGATGCGATAGGGCGATGATTGCGCGGGCGCTAGACCACAGACCTGGTGTTTTTTTGCTTGATGAGGCTACCAGCCACCTCGATATCGAGAGGGAAAAAGTGGTCAATGCGGCAATCCGGTCTACCCTGGTTACGCGCATAATCGTCGCCCACCGGCCCGAGACCATTCAATCCACTGACCGTATCATCGTGCTGGACAAAGGTCGCATCGTCAAGGACCTCAGGTTGGTGGACAACCCGGAGCTCTCGTCACTCGAACGACTCCTTGCAAGCTGAATCGCGCCGATCAGCAAGTCCCTTGGTTGACGTCCGCCAACGCCGGGCCGATAATTGCCCGTCGTCAACTTCAGCTACCATATTAAGGAGAAGTTATGAAGAAAGTTATTTTCGCTGCATTATGCCTATTGGTGAGCGCTGGCTGTGCCACCCCTACAGGCGATAATGTGGTTGCTGCGGAAGAAAAAGAATACACCACTGGGAGCAATATTCCACGAAAGGACCGCACGGCGACGGGAGTCAGAACGGCTGATCCTGCGGAAATTGAAAAAATACGAAATTCAGTGCCTGCGGCCGTGCCGCGATCCAACTGAACAGATAGTGTTGCAGCGGCAGGTCAGTCAGGTAGGTCCTTCATATTCCACCAGCAATTCCGCCAGCATGCCGGTCGGCACTGCGCCAGATAGCATCTGCTCGTCAATGACGAATGTCGGCGTGCCGGTGATTTCTAGCATGGCCGCGGCATTTTGATTCTCACGTAACTTTTTTTCGAAAGCCGGGTCGCTCCAAGCGGCCTTGGTAGTTTGCTCACTCACTCCCGATTCGGCAGCCAGTTTCTCCAGCACCGCCTGATTGCCGATATTTTTTTCTTCGACAAAATACGCTTCGAATAACCTGCTGTGTAATTTCCTGAATGCCGCGGGCTCCAATTGTCGCGCCGCCTCTGCGAGCAGCAAAGCTTTATGTGAGTTGGTCGTGAATTGGCGATCCGCGAGGACGACTTTTTCCTGCCGCGCCATGCGTTGCAGGTTGGTCATCAACATATCCCAGTGCTCCTGGGGGTAGCCGAGGTCTGATAACGGCATGCCTGACGCCGGCGTATCCGGGTGGATTTCAATAAAGCGCCAGTCGATATCGAACTGGACGCCCTTGGCCAACCTCGCGAGGCGAAGGTCGCCAATGTAGCAAAACGGGCAAATGTAGTCGGAAAAGACCGTGATGCGTTTGTTGGGTTTGGCCATAATGCAGGCGAAATCGGTTAAAAATTGCATCATACGCTATCTAAATTTGGTTGAGGCGTGGCGATGACTCGCCTAGAATGTACCTGCAGGTTTTTTTCATCTAAGGAGTTTTTATGAAATTGTTCCCCGTTCTGGTATCCAGTCTGGCCTTGTCGATAGCAATATTGCCCGCCAGCGTTTGCGCGCAGGATAAAGTCGCGCCAGCTGCCGAAAGCGCGAAAGCGATTACAGAGTTGGTAAAAAAAGACAATGTCGTCGGCAAAGGCAAGGAAGCGGTCTCAGGCAAGTTGGTGCGCGTGCATTACACCGGTTGGTTGTATGAGCCGGGCAAGCCCGAAAACAAGGGCGCAAAATTCGATAGCTCTGTCGATCGCAGCGAGCCTTTCGTATTTTCGCTTGGCGGCGGCCAGGTCATTAAAGGTTGGGATCAGGGCGTAGTCGGAATGAAAACCGGCGGCAAGCGTACACTGATTATTCCTCCGGAAATGGGCTACGGTGCGCGCGGCGCAGGTGGCGTGATTCCTCCAAATGCGACTCTGATGTTTGATGTTGAATTGCTGGATGTAAATCAGTAATTTTCGTTGGGTTGTTTTGCGCGCGGCGGCCGACGGTTCGTTGTCGCGCGCGGAACGCCAATTCGGTCCTTTTGCGCGTGTACCGTTGAAATTCGAGTCACTGCAAGTGAGCAAACGAAAACCTAAAATTGGATTGGCGCTCGGCGGGGGGTCGGCGCGCGGCTGGTCTCACATTGGCGTTATCCGCGCGCTGGAGGAAGAAGGCTTTCGGCCGGACGTCGTGTGTGGCACGTCGGCTGGCGCCTTGGTCGGCGCGATCTACACGGCTAGCGAGCTGGACTGGCTGGAAGAATGGGTAACCCGCCTGACCTGGCGCCATATGGTCAGCATGCTCGACCTGAGTTTCAGCGGAGGGATTATCCGCGGTAATAAGCTGATCGACTTTTTTCGCAGCCATCTGGAACACAAACCCATTGTTAAACTACCTATCCCATTTGGCGCAGTTGCGACGGAACTGGAGACCGGGCGCGAAATATGGCTGCGCGACGGCGATTTGCTGGAAGCAGTACGCGCATCGATCGCGTTTCCCGGCTTATTCAGCCCTGTGCTGCGTGATGATGTATGGTTGGTCGACGGCGGCTTGGTCAATCCGGTGCCGGTATCGCTGGCGCGCGCCATGGGGGCGGATGTCGTGATAGCGGTTGATCTGAATTCGGATACCATCGGCAGTCACCTCAGAGCCGCGGAAGATCCGACCGAGAGTTTAAACAAGAAACCGGAAGGATTTGAGATTTCCAGCGCCCTAACCAACAAAATGAAAAATTGGGTGCTGGCCGGAACCGGCATGCTGAAGAGCCCTCCGCTGGAAAGCAAAATGGACATGCCGTCATTTGTCAGCGTGGTGGAAACCAGTATCAACATTATGCAGGTTCGTATCACGCGCGCGCGCCTCGCTGGCGAGCCGGCCGACATCCTGCTCACGCCTAAACTGGGACATCTCGGCCTGATGGATTATCACCGAGCCTCTATTGCGATTGAAGAAGGCAGACGTGCGGTCAAACTCATGCTGCCCGCCATTCACGCCATGCTCGAGCCGCCGCAACGAAGGCACAGTAACAGGGACAAACGCCCGGCAAAGGTATAAAAATGGATATGCTTGATAATTATAACTATTTGATTATATTGAGCTATTTATCAAGCAGCAAATTTCCTTCTGCGTTTTAACCCAAATCCAGAATTCTGCCGTTTACAGCTTCCGTAGCGACAATTTTTAAACAATTACGGGAGCACGACATGAAGAAATTTCTGTTCATTGCATTCATCATTGCCGCAGGATCTGTCCGGCCTGCGCATGCCGTTGGTTCTAATGCCGATATTTCCATTTACGATCGCACGGAGAATAAGGTCCTACCGGTGTATCAACACCATGGAAAATATTATGTTGCCGGTAAACCGGGCAACGAATACCAGATTCGCGTGCGCAACCAGATGGGCCAGGATTTTCTTGCTGTCACCTCGGTCGATGGCGTCAACGTACTCAGCGGCGAGACTGCCGGGTTGAATCAGCGAGGCTACATTTTTTATAGCGGTGACGGTTACGACATCATGGGCTGGCGCAAATCCAACGATCAGGTAGCGTCGTTTTATTTTACCTCGTTGCCAGACTCATATGCTGCCCGCACTGGACGGCCCGATAACGTCGGCGTCATCGGCGTCGCATTATTCCGGCGCAAAAACGAAGCGCCGCCGATCTCCTATTCGGGCTCATATAGTTATGATTACCCGGAAGGTCCGTCGATGCGGCGGGAATCAAAGGCGGCAGATGCTTCCAGTACAGCGCAATCCGACTCTGCATCCGGCACAACGGCGAATACGCAGGCTGCAGAATCCCGCGCGGACAGCGCGGGGCGAATTGCCCATGCGCCGATCCTGAAGGAAAAATCTCTCGGAACGGGCCACGGGCGCACCGTTGATTCATCGGTGCAAGCGGTGA
>JBAVXA010000167.1:0-1903 GCA_049698095.1 Burkholderiales bacterium | reverse complement strand
GCCGCGCCAACCCCCGCACCAGCAGCCACCAACGACGAAACCAGCTTCGCTAAAGCGCACGCCAGCCCGTCTGTGCGTCGCTTCGCCCGCGAGCTCGGCGTCAATCTCGGCGCAGTCAAAGGCACGGGCCCGAAAAATAGAATTCAGCAGATCGACGTGCAGCAATTCGTCAAAGCCGAACTCGCCAAACCGCGCGGCGCAGCGTCGTCCGGTTCCGGCGTCGGTCTCGATTTACTCGCCTGGCCGAAAGTCGATTTCGCTAAATTCGGCACGATAGAATCGGTGCCCTTATCACGCATCAAAAAACTCTCCGGCGCCAATCTCGCGCGCAATTGGGTGATGATTCCCCATGTCACGCAATTCGACGAAGCCGACATCACCGAGCTGGAAGCCTTCCGCAAATCGACCAACGAAGAGACCATGAAGCAAGGCGCGAAAGTCACCATCCTCGCCTATCTGATCAAAGCCTCGGTCGCAGCGCTGAAACAATTTCCCGATTTCAATTCCTCGCTCGACGGCGATAATCTGGTGATGAAAAAATACTTCAACATCGGTTTCGCTGCTGACACGCCGAATGGTTTGGTCGTGCCGGTGTTAAAAGACGCAGACAAAAAGAACATCGTCGAAATCGCCAAAGAGACTTCCGCCCTCGCCGCCCTCGCGCGCGAAGGCAAACTCAAAGCGGCGGATATGCAAGGCGGCTGTTTTTCCATTTCCAGTTTAGGCGGCATCGGCGGCACGGCGTTCACGCCGATTATCAACGCGCCGGAAGTCGCTATCCTCGGCGTATCCAAATCGTCGATCAAACCAATGTGGGACGGAAAAGTTTTTGCGCCTAAGCTGGTATTACCCTTGTCGCTCTCTTACGATCATCGCGTCATCGACGGCGCGAGCGCGGCACGCTTTACTGCTTATATGACGTCGGTGTTAAGCGACATCAGAAGGCTGGTGCTGTGATGGCAAATCTGATTGATGTGAAAGTGCCGGACATCGGCGACTTTGAAAATATTCCGGTCATCGAAGTGTTGGTCAAACCCGGCGATACGGTGAAAAAAGAAGATTCGCTGATCACCCTTGAATCCGACAAAGCGACGATGGAAATCCCCTCGCCGAACGCGGGCGTGGTGAAAGAAATCAAACTCAAAGCGGGTGATAAAGTCTCGCAAGGTTCGTTGATTCTTGTCATGGAGTCAGCAGCCGAGGGCACGAGCGCCGCGCCGCCTGCAGCTTCTGCCGCACCGGCAAAAGCAGCGACTGTTCCCTCGCCCGCTCTGGCTCCGGCACAAAAAGTCGCAAGCGTTGCCGTGCCGCCGCCGGCAAATATCAAATCCGACCTGCAAACCGACGTGCTGGTATTAGGCGGCGGGCCGGGCGGCTACACCGCCGCCTTCCGCGCGGCGGATTTGGGCAAGCAAGTGATGGTGATTGAACGCTACGCCACGCTCGGCGGCGTGTGCCTTAACGTCGGCTGCATTCCGTCCAAAGCTTTATTGCATGTCGCCAAAGTCATCACCGACGCGGACGACATCACCAAACACGGCGTGACTTTCGGCGCGCCGAAAATCGAGCTGGATAAAATTCGCGGCTGGAAAAATGATGTGGTCGGCAAACTCACCAAAGGTTTAAGCGGCCTCGCCAGGCAACGCAAAGTGACCGTGGTGCAAGGCATGGCGAAATTCACATCGGCTTATACCGTCGAAGTTATCACCGCTGATAGCACTAAAATAATTCAATTTAATCAATTAGTTATCGCAGCAGGCTCGCAAGCGGCAAAAATCCCCGGCTTGCCCTACGACGACAAACGCTTGATGGATTCCACCGACGCGCTCGACCTCGCCGACATTCCGAAACGCTTGCTCATCGTCGGCGGCGGCATCATCGGTTTGGAAATGGCGACGGTGTA
>JBAVXA010000166.1:0-2017 GCA_049698095.1 Burkholderiales bacterium | reverse complement strand
TTTAATGAAGGCGCGTGCTTCATTATACGCGACGTAAGCCGCGTTCGACTTGGCGGCGACGGCGAGATAAATCACTGCATGCGCCAAGGCCAATTCGCCTTCGGGCGAGCCGAGGCGCTCATAGGTTTCCGCCGCATCCAGCGCCACGCGCAAACCGCGCGGATCGGCGAGGCCGATGTCTTCACTCGCCATGCGGATCACCCGCCGCGCGACGTAACGCGGATCAGCGCCGCCATCGAGCATACGCACCATCCAATACAAAGCTGCATCGGGGTCAGAGCCGCGCACCGATTTATGCAAAGCGGAAATCTGGTCGTAAAACGCATCGCCGCCTTTATCGAAACGACGCGTCGCCTCCGACAAAGCGTTTTCAGAAAACTCCACGCTGACATGTTTAACTTTGGCGGTTTTAGCCGCCGTGTGAATCTGCTCAAGCAAATTCAACAAGCGCCGCGCATCGCCGTCGGCCACTCCGATCAATCGATCACGCGCGCCCTGCTCGAACGTCAAGCCTTTCAATGCCGAAGCCAGCGCACGATCAAACAACTCACCCAACTCCGTTTCCGACAAGGGTTTCAACACATACACCGCCGCGCGCGACAACAACGCGCCGTTCACCTCGAACGACGGATTCTCCGTCGTCGCGCCAATGAAAGTAATCAGCCCCGATTCCACATGCGGCAAAAACGCATCCTGTTGCGATTTATTGAAACGATGCACCTCATCGACAAACATAATCGTGTCGCGGTTGAACTGCGTCTGGTTCAAGCGCGCCTGCTCAATTGCCTCGCGAATTTCCTTCACGCCGGACAACACCGCCGAAATAGCAATAAAATCCGCCTTGAACGCCTGCGCCGTCAGCCGCGCCAACGTCGTCTTGCCCACCCCCGGCGGCCCCCACAAAATCATCGAATGCAACTTGCCCGACGCAAACGCCAAACGCAACGACTTCCCCGCGCCCAGCAAATGCGTCTGCCCAATCACCTCGTCAATAGTCTGCGGCCGCATCCGCTCCGCCAACGGCGCATGCTCGGCTTTGTGGTCTTGAGAGGACAGGAGATCGGTCATAAAATGAGGTGGTTTTGAATAACTATTGGATTATAGGTATATTACAGCTACGCTTGCATCCCCCTGAATTTTATTATGCTTGCTTGTAAAACTATGACTTTAGATCAACAAATTCAACTATGGAATACGATTGGTACATGGCTTGCGGGTATTGCCACATTTGTAGCCGTAGTCGTTTCGCTCCGACTAGCATCACGAGCTGATCGGGTACGTCTAAAGATTCATGCCGGTGTGCGGCTGCAATTTATGGGCGATGGTTCACCACCAACAGAATTAATTGAAATACATGTAACAAATTTGGCAGAAAGACCTGTAACAATACAGACCGTTGGTTGGGCGATAGGCGAAGGTAAAACAAAACGTTTTTGCATTCAGTCCGTGTGTGGACCATATACTGCACAGTATCCTAAGGAAATAGCCCACGGCAATAGCGCTAGTTTTCAAGTGGCAATTGATATTGCTCCGACGTGGTTCGATAATTTCGTAACAGGATTTGTTAATTCAAGTCCCGATTCTTTGAATTTAAAAACCCTAAATTGGTTCGATAATTACGAAATGGAATCCGTTCATTCAAAATCAAATTTGCTCAACACATTAGTTGCGGTTGTACACACATCTGTTGGTCAAAACATAGAAACTAAGGCCGAAAGTAACCTTATCGAAAAACTAAGACAGGTTCAAAATGTCTTGCAGCAAGCGTAGCCTAGGTAAAGCGTAGCGCAATCCGAGAAAATCTCCGTCGCAACAATGAAACCCGGATTACGCTACGCTTCACGCGGGCTACATTTACTTTTTTTCCATGATGTTCATTCTGAGGAGACAAGTATGAGCAATATCGTTGGTGGGTGTTTGTGCGGTGCCGTTCGTTACACATCAAAATCTCAACCGTTGTTGACTGCTGTCTGCAACTGCAAACACTGTCAGCGACAAACTGGCACGTCCTTTTCTA
>JBAVXA010000165.1:0-1923 GCA_049698095.1 Burkholderiales bacterium | reverse complement strand
GTGACGGCGAGAATCGCCTCGCGCCGTTCGCCCAATTCGGCACGCTCGGCGACGAAACGCAGCCGGTCGAAATTCATATTCGCGCCGCAGGCTATCGCCACCAGGTTTTTGTTTTTGAGCTTCTCGCGCGCGGCATACACTTTCGCGCCGGCAATGCCGAGTGCGCCGGCAGGCTCGACGATCGAGCGCGTGTCGTCGTACATATCTTTCATTGCCGCACAAATCGCTTCGGTATCGACCAAAACGACCTCGTCGACCAATTCGCGGCAGATGCGGAATGTTTCTTCGCCGACCTGTTTCACCGCCACGCCGTCGGCGAATAATCCGACTTGCGACAGGACCACGCGCCTGTCGGCTTTAAGCGAGCGATACATGGCGTCGGCATCGACCGGCTCAACGCCGATCAGTTTGATTTCCGGGCGCAGGCGTTTTACATAGGCGGCAATGCCGGCCATCAACCCGCCGCCCCCGATGGCGACGAATATCGCTTCGATCGGGCCATTAAACTGGCGCAGGATTTCCATGCCGATGGTGCCTTGGCCCGCGATGACCAACGCATCGTCGAACGGGTGTATATAGGTAAGTTTATGTTTTATAAGAAGTTTTTGTGAGTGTGCAAAAGCCTCATCGTACGAGTCGCCGTGCAGCACGACCTTCGCGCCCCGCGCCGCGACGGCCGCCACTTTGATTTCCGGCGTGGTCGCGGGCATCACAATGGTCGCCGTGCAACCGAGTTTTTGCGCGCCCAGCGCGACGCCTTGCGCGTGGTTGCCTGCCGACGCGCAGATCACGCCGCGCTTTAACTGCTCTTTCGAAAGATGCGCCATTTTGTTATATGCACCGCGCAGTTTGAATGAGAAAACCGGCTGCAGGTCCTCGCGTTTGAGCAGCATGCGGTTTTGCAATCGCTGCGAAAGTTTCGGCGCATCTTGCAAGGGGCTTTCAATCGCTACGTCGTATACGCGCGCGTTGAGGATCATTTCCAGATAATCGGTGTGCATGGGAATCTTTATATTTTTTAATAAGCAGGACGAGTCGAAAGATTAACAGGAAACGCCGCTTTGCAGAAGGGAACTGCGGCGTTGTGCATAGTGCGCCCAGCCGTTATGCTAGCGGCCATATTCGGGAGACTGGCATGACACAAGACGAACTCAAGCAAGCCGTCGCCAAGGCGGCGACACAATACGTGACGGAGAATTCCCTCGTCGGCGTGGGCACGGGCTCGACGGTGAATTTTTTCATCGCCGAACTGGCCAAGATAAAAAACCGCGTGCAGGGCGCGGTGTCCAGTTCGGAGGCTAGCGCGAGGCTGCTGCGCGCGGCCGGCATTCCGGTGCGCGACCTGAACAACGTGTATGAAGTCGATGTGTACATCGACGGGGCGGACGAAGTCACCGAGCACCGCGCCATGATCAAGGGCGGCGGCGCAGCGCTCACGCGGGAAAAAATTGTCGCCGCCGCAAGTAAAAAATTTGTCTGCATTGCCGACGCATCGAAACTGGTCGGCGTGCTGGGCAATTTTCCGCTGCCAGTAGAAGTCATCCCGATGGCGCGCAGCTACGTCGCGCGGCAATTGGTAAAGCTCGGCGGCGAACCGCGTTACCGTGAGGGCGTGATTACCGATAACGGTAACGTGATATTAGATATTCACGGCCTGAAAATCCTTAACCCGGTCGAGCTGGAAACCGCCATAAACCAGATCACTGGCGTAGTGTGCAACGGCATATTCGCGCGGAGGCCGGCGGATGTGGTGTTGTTGGGCTCGAAGGATGGCGTGAAAACTATCTAGAAGTAGGGTGCGCCGCGCGCACGCGTAAGAGGTAGATTAGTCGCGTAGGCTGGCGCTGATAAGCCCAGCGCCTTTCAAAATAAATTCACAAGCAAATCTGCTGAGCTTGTTAGCGCCAGCCTACAGCACTGTCA
>JBAVXA010000164.1:0-18016 GCA_049698095.1 Burkholderiales bacterium | reverse complement strand
CCCTCGACTGCCAGCGCATCGGTGCGTGCCATGATGACGAATTGCGGGTCGGTTCGCGCGTCCACCGCGGCCTTGACGCGGTCGACCATTTCTTCCTTGCTCACCACCTCCTTGCCCGGGCGATGGCCGCAACGTTTGGTGCCGACCTGGTCTTCCATATGCACGGCGGCGACGCCGGACTTTATGAAGGTGCGGATGGTGCGCGCGATATTGAATGCACCGCCCCAGCCGGTGTCGATATCGACCAGCAGCGGAAGGTTAGTCACGTCGGTAATGCGCCGCGCGTCGGTCAGCACGTCTTCCATGGTGCTGATGCCGAGATCGGGAATGCCGAGGGAGTTAGCGGCGACACCGCCGCCGGAAATATAGAGCGCTTTGAATCCAGTTGCCTCGGCCATGCGTGCGGTATAGGCATTGATCGCGCCGACTACCTGAAGCGGTTTTTCTGCGGCGACCGCGGCGCGGAATTTCGCGCCCGGCGAGGATGGAGTTGTCATTGAGGCCCCCGGAAAAATATGCGGTGTATGAGAACGAAATTCTAGCCCCAGCGTCCATTGCTGTCAACAAGACTTATATCTTATATAAGATATAAAATGCTGGACTTGCGCATTTGACGTGATAAAATCCAACCCTGAACCATGCAAAAACACCAATCAATACCGCCCAGTTTCCGGCCGCTGTATGATCAGATCAAAATCCTGATCACACAGAGCCTGATCGCCGGCGAGTGGAGCCCGGGCGAAGCCATTCCGAGCGAAATAGAGCTCGCTGCGCGCTATAAGGTCAGCCAAGGGACGGTACGCAAGGCGATCGACGAGCTTGCCAGCGAAAATATCGTGGTGCGCCGCCAAGGCAAGGGGACATTCGTCGCCACCCACACCGAAGAACGCACCCATTTCCGTTTTTTGCGCGTCATGAATAACGAGGGCGATACGCCTTACCCGGATAGCCGTGTGGTCGAGTTCGGTCGCGGCAAGGTCAGTGCCGAGGTCGCGCGCCTTATCGATTTGCGCCCCGGCGCGCCGATTTTTTCCATTAAGCGTATTTTGAGTTATTCAGGTAAGCCGACGATTCTCGACCAGATTTGCCTGCCGGCAGCCTTGTTCAAAGGCATGACTCAGGAGAAACTCTCCAGTTATAAAGGTTCGTTCTACAGCTTTTACGAAAGCCAATACGGTCTGCGCATGATCCGTGCGGAAGAGCGGCTGAGCGCGGTGGCGGCGGATAAGGAAACTGCTGCGCATCTCGGCATAAAAACCGGCACGCCATTGTTATGCGTCGACCGTATCGCCTACACTTACGGTGACCGGCCGGTCGAATGGCGCAGAGGGCTGTGCCACACTGAAGGTTACTCTTATCACGCGGAATTGAGCTGAGCAGGCCGATCTATATTTTAATAGAATCAAGTTTAAGTATAATTAATAACGCATTGATTTAATTGGATATTATATATGACAACAATCATCAAAAAGCGGCCGAAGCACCTCGATTTAAGCAAAATCCGGCTGCCGGTACCCGGCCTGGTGTCGATTCTGCATCGAATTAGCGGCGCGATTCTATTTCTGGTTTTTATACCATTATTACTATTTGCGCTGGCGACCAGTCTTGCTTCGGTGGAAAGTTTTTCTGCGCTGCAAGCCAAAATGGCGCATCCGTTGTCAAAAATTCTGCTACTCGGTTTTGCCTGGGCCTACGTGCATCATTTTTGCGCGGGCATTCGCCATTTGCTGCTCGATTTGCATAAAGGCACTGACCTGCCGACAGCGCGGCTTTCGGCAAAAATCGTGATGGTGGTGAGCCTGGTTTTCACCCTTTTGATAGGAATCAGATTATGGTAAATCGTACGGTTATAGGCGCGCATTACGGTTCGCGCGACTGGCTTGCCCAGCGCGTTACCGCCGTGATCATGGTGTTGTACACGTTTTTCTTTATCGGCGTCCTGCTCAGCGGCGCGCCGTTTGATTTTGCAAAATGGAAAGGCGTGTTTGCCACCAACATCATGCGTGTCGCCACCATGATGTTTTTTCTATGCATTTTCTACCACGCCTGGGTCGGCGTGCGCGATATTCTGATGGACTATATCAAGCCAACGGGATTACGCCTGGGCTTGCAGGTGCTGGTCATTTTAGCCTTGGTGGCATATGCCATCTGGTCGGTTTCAATTTTGTGGGGTGCATAGATGGCAGTCGCAAAACGTACTTATGACGCAGTTATCGTTGGGGCGGGTGGTGCGGGTCTGCGCGCCGCGATTCAGCTTTCCACTGCCGGGTTCAAGACCGCCGTATTGTCCAAGGTCTTTCCGACTCGCTCGCACACGGTTGCCGCGCAGGGCGGCGTCGGTGCGGCGCTTTCCAATATGGGCGAAGATAACTGGATGTGGCATATGTATGACACGGTCAAAGGCAGCGATTATCTCGGCGACCAGGATGCGATCGAATTCATGTGCCGCACCGCGCCCGAAGTCGTGCGCGAACTGGAGCACTTCGGCATGCCTTTCGACAGAAATGAGGATGGCACGATTTATCAGCGCCCGTTTGGCGGGCACACGTCGAACTTCGGCGAAAAGCCGGTGCAGCGTTCCTGCGCCGCCGCCGACCGCACCGGGCACGCCATGCTGCATACCTTATATCAGCGTAACGTCCTGACCAACACGCAATTTTTTGTCGAGTGGATGGCGCTGGATCTGATTCGCGATGACGACGGCGACGTAGTGGGCGTGACTGCGCTGGAAATGGAAACGGGCGAGGTGTCGATTTTCCACAGCAAGGTGGTTCTGTTTGCGACCGGCGGCGCCGGGCGGATTTACGCTGCCAGCACCAACGCGTTTATCAACACCGGCGACGGCCTCGGCATGGCGGCGCGCGCAGGCATTCCGCTGGAAGACATGGAGTTCTGGCAATTCCACCCGACCGGCGTTGCCGGCGCCGGCGTGTTGATTACGGAGGGGGTGCGCGGCGAAGGCGGCATCCTGCTCAACAAGGACGGCGAGCGTTTCATGGAGCGTTACGCGCCGAACCTGAAAGATCTGGCGCCGCGAGACGTCGTGTCGCGCGCCATGGCGACGGAAATCAAAGAAGGGCGCGGCGCGGGGAAAAATGCCGATCACTTGTTATTGAAACTCGATCATCTTGGGCCGGAGACCATTAACAAGCGCTTACCCGGCATCCGCGAAATCGCCATCAAATTCGCCAATGTAGATCCGATCAAGGAACCGATTCCGGTCATTCCAACCTGCCACTACATGATGGGGGGCATTCCGACCAATTACAAAGGCGAAGTGGTGGTGCCGAAGGATGGAAACCCCGAGGTGCACGTGAAAGGATTTTATGCCGCCGGCGAATGCGCCTGCGCATCGATACACGGCGCCAACCGACTTGGAACCAATTCACTGACAGATCTGCTGGTATTCGGAAAATCTGCCGGCGACAGCATGGTCGAATTTCTCAAAGCGAATCCGCGCCATAAGGACCTGCCTGTCAATGCGGCAGCCGTCAGCCTGGCGCGACTCGAACGCCTGGAAAAGCAAACCGGCGGGGAAAGCGTTGCGCAGGTCGGCGACGACATGCGCCAGACCCTGCAGGCTCATTGCGGCGTGTTCCGTTTTCCCGATCTGCTTGAATCCGGTGTCGCGAAAATGCGCGCCATCGCCGAGCGCGCGGCGCGAACTCAGATCAAAGACAAAAGCAAGGTTTTCAATACCGCGCGCATTGAGGCGCTCGAATTGGACAACTTGATCGAAGTCGCGCTGGCGACCATCGTGTCGGCGGAAGCGCGCAGGGAAACACGCGGCGCGCATGACCGCGCCGATTGCCACGACCGCCCGGGTTTTCCGAACGGCCGCGACGACAAGGTCTGGCTCAAACATAGCCTCTGGTACAAAAAGGACAATCGCCTCGAGTACAAGCCGGTTCATTTGCAGCCGCTTTCAGTAGAATCATTTGAGCCCAAAGAACGCACATTCTAGGATGCAATCCATGACTCCACAAAGTATGAAGTTCAAGATATATCGCTATAACCCGGACACCGACGCCAAGCCCTACATGCAGGACGTCGAGGTAAGACTGGAGCCGACCGACCGCATGTTGCTCGATGCGCTGATACGGTTGAAGGAACAGGACGATACCTTCAGCATCCGCCGATCCTGCCGCGAGGGAATCTGCGGCTCGGACGCGATGAACATAAACGGCAAGAACGGCCTCGCCTGCGTGACCAAACTGGCGGACATCAAACAGCCAGTCACGCTACGTCCGTTGCCTGGCCTGCCGGTGATACGCGATCTGATTGTGGACATGACGCAGTTTTTCAAGCAATACCATTCGGTCAAGCCATTTTTGCAGAACAATACCCCAGTCGCCCTCGACAAGGAACGCCTGCAATCGCCGGAAGAGCGGGAAGAGTTGAACGGCCTGTACGAATGCATCCTGTGCGCCTGCTGCACCACGTCCTGCCCGTCGTTCTGGTGGAACCCGGATAAATTTGTCGGTCCCGCCGGGCTATTGCAAGCCTATCGATTCATCGCCGACACGCGCGACCAGGCGACCAGCCAGCGGCTGGATGACCTGGAGGATCCGTATCGGCTGTTTCGTTGCCATACCATCATGAATTGCGTGGATGTCTGTCCGAAGGGCCTCAACCCGTCGCTGGCCATAGGAAAAATCAAAGAGCTGCTGGTTCGGCGTGCCGTCTGAAGCTGGCAGCCGCGACCACGCCAGGCTGCGCTGGCATTGCCGGCGCGGTTTGCTCGAGCTGGATATTCTGCTCAATCGTTTTCTGGATAAACAACTGGCCGCACTGAGCAAACAGGAGCTTGTTGAACTCGACCAATTACTGCTGCTGCAGGATAATGACTTGCTGGATGTCATTCTGGGCAAGGCGCCATTGCAACAGCCAGGCTTATTGCCCATACTCGAAAAAATCCGCGCCGCTTAGTGTTTTTTTAACTATATGATTAATTTAGCATTTTGATAATATCGGGAAAATATCCCAGCATTTCGGAGAATATAATGGACGCAAAAGGCAAAGCCACATTGACCTACGAAAACGGTGCGGGCAAGCAGTCGGTTGATTTGCCGATTTACGGCGGCGTGTTGGGTCCCGACGTAATCGATATTCGCACCCTGGCGAAAACCGGTATGTTTACTTACGACCCCGGATTTCTCTCCACTGCAGCGTGCAATTCAAAAATAACTTTCATCGACGGCGATGTCGGTCTCCTGTACTACCGCGGCTATCCGATCGAGCAGCTTGCCGAGCACGCCGATTTTATCGAAGTGTGTTATCTGTTGCTGAACGGCGAGTTGCCGACCAAGGCGGAATACGACCGTTTCAACTCCACCATTCGCAAGCACACCATGGTGCACGATCAACTCACCAATTTTTTCAAGGGATTCCGTCGCGACGCGCATCCAATGGCGGTGATGGTGGGCGTGGTCGGCGCGCTGTCGGCGTTTTATCACGACTCGCTGGATATCACCAACGCCGACCATCGCAAAGTTTCGGCGATCCGTTTGATCGCGAAAGTGCCTACGATTGCGGCGATGTGCTATCGCTACAACCAGGGCTTGCCGTTCATGTACCCGCAAAACAACATGAGCTACGCGGAAAATTTTCTATACATGATGTTCGCCACGCCATGCGAGCCGTACCGGCCGAGTCCGGTGCTGGTGCGGGCGTTCGACCGTATTCTTACCCTGCATGCCGATCACGAGCAGAATGCCTCGACCTCGACCGTGCGTCTAGCCGGCTCCTCGGGTGCGAACCCGTTTGCGTGTATAGCGGCTGGCATCGCCGCTTTATGGGGTCCGGCCCACGGCGGGGCGAACGAAGCGGTGCTGAAAATGCTCGACGAAATCGGCGATGAATCGCGCATCCCCGAATTTGTTGCGAAAGCCAAGGACAAGAATTCCGGTTTCCGCCTGATGGGATTCGGCCATCGCGTGTATAAGAATATGGATCCGCGCGCGGACGTTATGCGCAATACCTGCCACGAAGTGTTGAAGGAGATGGGTTTGCAGGACGACAAGTTGTTCAAGCTGGCGATGTCGCTGGAAAAAGTCGCCCTTGAAGATCCTTATTTCATCGAGAAGAAGCTTTATCCAAACGTCGACTTCTACTCCGGTATTGTATTGCGCGCCCTCGGCATACCGACCAGCATGTTCACTGCGATTTTTGCCATGGGCCGTACCATCGGGTGGATTGCGCAATGGAACGAAATGATTTCGGATCCAGAACAGAAAATCGGCCGCCCGCGCCAGCTTTATCTCGGCTCAGCGCGGCGCGATGTCAAACCGCTGCCGGCGCGTGGCTGATCGGCGCATGGGTGAAGGAGCGACCATATGAAACAGTGGCAAAGCACGTCTTACCTTAACGGCGCCAATGCGCCGTTTATAGAAGAGCAGTATGAAAATTACCTCGCCTCGCCCGATTCGGTCAGCGAGCAATGGCGCAAATATTTTGACGAGCTGCAAAAAACCAGCGGCGCGGTCACGCGCGATATCGCCCATTCGCCGATCATTGCGTCGTTTGCCCATCTGGCAAAAAACGGAAGCCGCGCCGCCGCGTCCGTCGATGCCGAGACCAGCGCAAAACAAGTGGCGGTGTTGCAGCTCATCAATGCGCACCGATTTGTCGGCAACCGCGTTGCCAGATTGGACCCGCTCGAGCGGCAGGAAATTCCGCGCATTCCCGAGTTGGAATTATCGACCTACGGATTGACTGAAGCCGATCTCGACAAGACCTTCAATTCCGGCTCGTTGTTCGGGCCGAAAATGGCCACGCTGCGCGAAATCCTCGACATTCTCAAGTCGACGTATTGCAGCACGATTGGCCTCGAGTACATGTATATTTCCGACCAGGAACAGAAGCGCTGGATCCAGCAGCGCTTTGAAAGCGTACGCTCCAAGGTCGAACTCAACGCCGCGCAGAAGAAGCATCTGCTGGAACGCTTGACCGCCGCGGAAACGCTGGAAAAATATCTGCATACGCGTTATGTCGGGCAAAAGCGATTTTCGCTTGAGGGCGGCGATACGCTGATTCCCATTATGGACGAGCTCATCCAGCGCGCCGGCGCGCAAGGCGTCAAGGAAGCCGTGATCGGTATGGCACATCGTGGGCGCCTGAACGTTCTGGTGAACAACCTGGGCAAATTACCCAAGGACCTGTTTTCAGAGTTTGAAGGCAAGCATGCGTCGACGCTTTCTTCCGGCGACGTCAAATACCATCAAGGCTTTTCCAGCGACGTGCAGACCAAAGGCGGCGCCCTGCATCTGACCCTTGCGTTCAACCCGTCGCACCTTGAAATCGTCAATCCGGTGGTCGAAGGTTCGGTGCGCGCGCGACAGAAGCGGCGTCTGGATTTCGATGGGCGCCAGGTGTTGCCGATTCTGCTGCACGGCGACGCGGCGTTTGCCGGGCAGGGCGTGGTTATGGAAACACTTAATCTGTCGCAAACGCGCGGCTATCGCACCGGTGGCACCGTGCATATCGTGGTCAACAATCAAATCGGATTTACCACGTCCGACCCGCGCGACACGCGCTCGACGATTTATTGCACCGATATCGCGAAATCGATTGAAGCCCCGGTGTTTCATGTCAATGGCGACGATCCGGAAGCCTGTATTCTGGTGACGCAGATCGCGTTGGATTACCGCATGACGTTCCGCAAAGACGTGGTGATCGACATGGTGTGTTACCGCCGTCTCGGCCACAATGAGCAGGACGAACCGCTGGTTACCCAGCCGTTGATGTATAAAAAAATTGCGCAACACCCCGGCACACGCAAGCTGTATGCAGACAAGCTCGCAGCAGAAAATGTCATCGGCGCGGCGGACGGTGACAAGCTCGTGGCTGACTACCGTGCCACCATGGATGCCGGCCAGAATCCGGATAAGTCGATCCTGCACGGACAAACACCGCCGTTCCAGATCAACTGGGGCCCGTACCAGAATGTCGAGTGGACGCGCGCCGCAAAAACCGCTGTTCCGTTGAAAGAACTCAAGCGTCTGTCTGACAAGCTGACCACCATGCCGCCTGGCTTTAAATTGCATTCAACCGTCGAGCGCATGCTCGCGGCGCGCAAGCAAATGGGCGAGGGGGCTTTACCGCTCGACTGGGGCATGGCGGAAAATCTCGCCTATGCGTCGTTAATCGACGAAGGCTATGGCGTGCGTTTATCGGGCCAGGATTGCGGGCGCGGAACTTTCTCGCACCGCCACGCTGTATTTCACGACCAGAATCGTGAGCGCTGGGACGCCGGCGTGTACATTCCGTTGCAGAACATCAAGGATAATCAGCCGCAGTTTTTGGTCATCGATTCGCTGTTATCGGAAGAAGCAGTGATGGGCTTCGAATACGGCTACGCCAGTTCCGAGCCGAACGATCTGGTGTTGTGGGAGGGCCAGTTCGGCGATTTTGCCAACGGCGCGCAGGTCGTCATCGACCAGTTCATCAGCTCGGGCGAAGCGAAATGGGGACGCCTGTGCGGGCTGACCCTGCTGTTGCCGCACGGCTATGAAGGACAGGGTCCGGAGCATTCTTCGGCGCGGCCGGAACGTTACCTGCAGCTTTGTGCGGAACACAATATGCAAGTGGTGGTGCCGTCGACGCCTGCACAGGTATTCCACATGCTGCGCCGGCAAATGGTTCGTCCGATGCGCCGCCCGTTGGTCGTGATGATGCCGAAAAGTCTGCTGCGCCGGAAAGAATCCGTTTCCAGCCTCGATGAACTGGCCAAGGGACAGTTTCAGAATATTATCAGCGAGACAGACGCAACCATTGAGGCGAATAAAGTGAAGCGCGTGGTGGTATGCAGCGGCAAGGTCTATTACGACATCGTGGCGGAACGTACCGCGCGCAAGATCAAGGACATTGCGGTCATTCGCGTCGAGCAGTTATACCCATTTCCGCACGAAGAATTCGCTGCGCAGATCAAGCATTACAGCAAAGCGGCGGATATTTGCTGGGCGCAGGAAGAGCCGGCGAATCAAGGCGCGTGGCATCGGGTGCAACATTATTTATTGCGCCACATGCGCGATGACCAACAGCTTACCTACGCGTTGCGACCGTCTTCGGCGTCGCCGGCGGTAGGCTATCTGGCAAAACACAACGAGCAGCAGAAGGCGTTGGTCGATGCCGCGCTGAGAATTAAATAATTAAATAAAATCAATAGGTTACAATAATTTTTCCTCAAGGGAGAAGCAAATGCTAGTTGAAGTCAAAGTGCCGCAATTATCGGAATCTGTCGCCGAAGCCACACTGTTGTCCTGGCATAAAAAAGTCGGCGAGTTCGTTAAGCGCGATGAAAACCTAATTGATATCGAAACCGATAAAGTCGTGCTGGAATTGCCGGCTCCGGCGGATGGCGTGTTAAGCAAGATTGCCAAGGCCGACGGCGGACTGGTAACGTCGAATGAAATCATCGCCACCATCGACACCGACGGAAAAGCGGCCGCTGTTACACCGGCCGCCGCAAAATCTGCGCCGCCCGCCGCTGCGCCTGCCGCCCCTGCTGCAAAAACAGTTGCGGAAGGCGCCAGCCCGGCAGCCAAAAAAATCATGACCGAACAAGGCGTGGCTGCAAGTGAAGTCAGCGGCACCGGTCGTGACGGCCGCATTACCAAAGCCGATGTTGTCAGCATCGCTGCAGCACCTGCCGTCAAACCGGCCGCCCCCGCCGTGAACGTGCCGGCGGGCGATCGCGCAGAGCAACGCGTGCCCATGTCGCGCCTGCGCCAGCGTGTGGCCGAGCGTCTGGTGCAATCACAATCGACTGCCGCAATTCTCACCACGTTCAACGAAGTGAACATGGCTCCGGTGATGGAATTGCGTAGTAAATATAAGGACAAATTCGAAAAAGAGCATGGCGCGAAGCTCGGCTTCATGGGCTTTTTCGTCAAGGCCGCGGTCGCCGCGCTGAAAAAATATCCGGTGGTGAACGCGTCGGTTGATGGCACCGACATTATTTATCATGGTTACTTCGACATCGGCATTGCGGTGGGCACGGACCGCGGTTTGATGGTGCCGATCATTCGCGATGCAGATCAACTCAGCATCGCGGAAATCGAAAAGCAAATCGCCGACTTCGGCGCGCGCGCCAAGATCGGCAAGATTACGTTGGAAGAATTGACCGGCGGCACCTTCTCCATTTCCAACGGCGGCGTGTTCGGCTCGATGCTGTCAACGCCGATTATCAATCCACCACAATCTGCGATACTCGGCGTACACGCGACAAAAGACCGTGCGGTCGTTGAAAACGGCCAGATCGTTATTCGCCCGATGAACTATCTCGCCATGTCGTACGACCATCGCATTATCGATGGGCGCGAGGCGGTGCTGGCACTGTTGGCGATGAAAGATGCGCTGGAAGATCCGGCGCGCTTATTGTTGGATATCTGAAAGGATGAAGGATGAAAAATCCTGTCATCCTGAGTGATAGCGAAGGATCTGCTTTTGAATTTATCTAAGAAAATAACATGACTCAATCATTTGATGTAGTCGTAATCGGCGGCGGTCCCGGCGGGTATGTCGCCGCCATCCGCGCCGCGCAACTTGGTTTCAAGGTAGCCTGTATCGACGAATGGAAACGCAACGGTAAAGCCAGCCTGGGCGGCACCTGCCTCAACGTCGGCTGCATTCCCTCCAAGGCATTATTGGAATCGTCCGAAAACTACGAGCGCGTCCTGCACAAATTCGCCGCGCACGGAATAACCGCAAAAGGCGTGGAGTTCAATACATCCGTGATGCTCGAGCGCAAAGACAAAATCGTCGATCAACACACCGGTGGTATCGCTTTCCTGTTCAAGAAAAACAAAGTCACCTCGCTGCACGGGCATGGCAAGTTCGTGAAGGGCGGCGACGTGTATCAAATCGAGGTGAGCGACGGCGCCAGTAAAGAAATGGTTGACGCCAAACACGTCATCATAGCCACCGGCTCGGTACCGCGCAGCCTGCCATTCGCGAAAGTCGATAATATCGATATCCTCGACAACGATGGCGCGTTATCGATTGCCGAGGTCCCCAAGCGTCTCGGCGTGATCGGCGCGGGCGTCATTGGACTTGAAATGGGCAGCGTGTGGAAGCGCCTTGGCGCGGAAGTCACGATTCTCGAAGCCCTGCCCACGTTCCTCGGCGCTTGTGACGAGCAGGTGGCAAAGGAAGCACTCCGCATATTTACCAAAAAGCAAGGGCTGATAATCCAGACAGGCGTCAATATTGCCGAAGTGAAAAAGGGCAAGAGTTCGCTCAACGTGATTTACGCCGACAGCGCGGGCGCGGCACAGACGCTTGAAGTAGACAAGCTCATCGTTGCAGTCGGCCGCGTACCGAATACCTCAGGTCTCGGCCTCGATGCGATCGGTTTAACCACCGACGCGCGTGGATTCGTCGAAGTGGACGAGTCCTGCAAGACGTCGCTGCCAAATGTATGGGCAGTAGGCGACGTTGTGCGCGGACCGATGCTGGCGCACAAGGGGATGGAAGAGGGCGTCGCCGTGGCCGAGCGCATCGCCGGCCAGCAGCCGCATCTTGATTACAACACGATTCCCTGGGTCATTTACACCTCGCCCGAGATCGCCTGGGTCGGAAAAACAGAACAGCAGCTCAAAGCCGACGGCACAGAATACCGCAGCGGCGTGTCGCCGTTTTCCGCAAATGGTCGCGCCAGCGGTCTGGGCGAGACCGCCGGCTTTGTCAAAATGCTGGCGGACGCAAAAACCGACCGCATTCTCGGCGTTCATATCATCGGCCCGTTCGCGTCCGAGATGATTACCGAAGGCGTTGTTGCCATGGAATTCGCCGGCGCTGCGGAAGACATCGCGCGCATTGTGCATGCGCACCCTTCGCTATCGGAGACGTTCCACGAGGCCGCGCTGCAGGTCGATAAACGGCCAATTCATAATTAACCGAGGCGCGACGTCAGACCATTTTTTCGTTTCGATATTGTTTAATTTATACGCAGAAAAAGAAATTTAAGGTAATCAGGAACGAGCGCGCAGCATGTCGCAACCACCACAACCTGCGTCAGCAAAAAGCCCCGCCGAATGGTATCAGCAGCAGTTTGCCAAACCGGGCTTCCAGCACGATGGCGCGCAACAGGTCGCCATCAACCGGCTGCAACGACTCCATGATGAGTTGCTGAAATTCAAAACAGTTCGCCATCGCCCGCTGATCGGCTGGCTCAACAACGAGCCGCCGCCGCGCGGCTTATTTCTGTTCGGTGGCGTTGGCCGTGGAAAAAGTCTGTTGATGGATGCCTTCTTTGCAACGCTGCCTTATCGGCGAAAGCGCCGCGTGCATTTTCACCAATTCATGAAAGAGGTGCACGTCCAGCTTAACGCGTTGAAGGCCGAGCCCGACCCGCTGGTGATCGTTGCGGAAAAGATCGCAGAGGCGACGCGAGTGTTGTGCTTTGATGAATTTCACGTGAACGATATTGCCGACGCGATGATCCTCGGCCGGCTGTTCGACGGGTTATTCGCACGCGGCGTGGTACTGGTCGCCACCTCCAACTACGCGCCGGACGAATTGTACAAAGACGGTTTACAGCGCGAGCGTTTTTTGCCGACCATCGCGTTGCTGAGAAAAAATCTCGATATGCTGAACGTCGATGGCGGCACGGATTATCGCCTGCGCACGCTGGAAAAACTCAATACTTACCATACGCCGCTCGACGCCGCCGCGGAGCATGCGCTTGGCGAGACTTTTTCCGCGCTCAGCCCGAACCGTGATGACAAACCGGTTGAAATCAACCAGCGAAAAATCCCGGTGCGCCAGCGCGGCCTGGGGGTGATATGGTTTGATTTTGCCGAGCTTTGCGCCGGCTTGCGTTCGCAGCTGGATTACCTTGCCCTCGCGCAGGAATACCATACGCTGTTGTTGTCCGGTATTCCGCAAATGGACGCCACGCAAGCGTCCGAAGCGCGACGCTTTACCTGGCTTATCGACATTTTGTACGACCATCGGGTAAAGTTCATGTGTTCAGCGGCGGTATCGCCGGAAGCGCTTTATCGTTCAGGCACGCGTAGCGACGAATTCGCGCGAACCGTCAGTCGTTTGCAGGAAATGCAGACTAAAGAGTATCTGGGCGCCGGCCATCTGGTCTGATGCATTAACACAAAGGAACCGAAATGGAAAACTTCAAGGCATTCCGCATATTCAACGAGGACGGCAAAATTGCGTCGCGCATGACGCGCATGACGATCGATGAATTGGACCAAGGCGAAATCGTCATCCAGGCGGAATATTCGAGTGTAAATTACAAAGATGGCCTTGCCGCAACCGGGGCAGGGAAAATCTGCCGCAAGTTTCCCATCAACGGCGGCATCGATGTGGCTGGGACCGTGCTCACTTCAAGCAATACGAAATTCAAAGTCGGCGACAAAGTGCTGGTCACCGGCTACGACCTCGGCGTGGCGCACGACGGCGGCTACGCGCAACTGGTGCGCGTGCCGGCCGATTGGGTGGTGCCGATGCCGACAGGAATGACGCCGCTCGAAGCGATGACCATCGGCACTGCGGGCTTCACCGCGGCGTTATCCGTGGTGCAGCTCGAACGCAACGGCATGAAGCCTGGCAACGGAAAAGTGATCGTCACTGGCGCGTCCGGCGGCGTCGGCAGCGTGGCGGTGGAAATTCTCGCCGGTCTGGGCTACGACGTGACTGCAGTGACCGGCAAAGACAGCGGACATGAATTCCTGCGACAGCTCGGTGCGAAAAATATCGTTTCGCGCCATACCTTGGAGATGGGCACCAAGCCGATGGAAAAAAATCTGTGGGCTGGCGCGGTCGACCCGGTCGGCGGTGCGACAACTGCGTGGCTGACGCGCACCATGAACTACGGAGCAAGTATTGCCGTGTCGGGTTTGACCGGCGGCACTGAGATCAATACGACCGTGCTGCCATTTATTTTGCGCGGCGTGAATCTGCTCGGCATTGATTCCGTCATGTGCCCGATGGCGGCACGGCTGGAAGTCTGGCGCAGATTATCGACCGATATGAAGTTGCGTCACGCGACGGCGATTGCGCATGTGATTGACTTCGAGCAATTGCCGGAAACGTTTGCGACGATTTTGAAAGGCGGCGTTACCGGACGTACCGTGCTCCGAATCGCTTGATAGAAAAATATTTTATGTATTTTATTATATTAAATAAATTAAGGATTCAATATGACTCAATATAAAGCGTACAAAGAATTTCACAATGCTTCCATCAATAACCGCGATGTATTCTGGGCCGAGCAGGCAAAACTGATCCATTGGCACAAACCGTTCGAAAAGGTGCTGGATTTTTCGCGACCGCCGTTTGCCAAGTGGTTTGTCGGCGGGCAAACCAATCTTTGCTATAACGCGATCGATCGGCACCTCGCGGCACGTGGCGATCAGAAGGCACTGATCTTTATTTCAACCGAAACGGACGAAGAGAAGACCTATACCTACAGGGAGTTACACGCCGAGGTGAATCGCATGGCGGCCGTGTTGCAGGCGCAGGGCGTGGGCAAGGGCGACCGCGTGCTGGTGTATATGCCGATGATCGCCGAAGGCATATTCGCCATGCTGGCCTGCGCGCGCATCGGCGCGATTCATTCCGTCGTATTCGGCGGATTTGCCGCCGCGAGTTGCGCTACACGTATCGACGATGCCAAGCCGAAAGTCATGATTACCAGCGACGCAGGGATGCGCGCGGGTAAACCGATCATGTACAAAAATCTCGTAGATGAGGCGGTGCGTCTGGCAGAATTTCCGCCAGCGAAGGTCATCATCGTCAATCGTGGCCTCGACAAGGATTTGAAAATGGTCGCGGGCCGTGACCTCGATTACGCCGCGCTGCGCGCGCAGCACATGAATGCCGATGTTCCGGTGACATGGCTCGAATCGTCCGAGCCATCGTATATCCTTTACACGTCCGGCACGACCGGCAAACCCAAGGGCGTACAGCGCGACACCGGCGGCTATGCGGTTGCGCTGGCGGCATCGATGGGGCAGATTTTCGATTGCAAACCGGGTGAAACGTTCTTCTGCACCTCGGACATCGGCTGGGTAGTGGGGCACTCGTATATCGTTTATGCGCCGCTGATCAACGGCTCAACCACCATCATGTTCGAAGGATTGCCGATTCGCCCGGATGCTGGCATCTGGTGGAAAATCGTGCAGGATAACAAAGTGGCAGTGATGTTCAGTTCGCCAACTGCCGCGCGCGTGCTGAAAAAACAGGATCAGGCATTCCTGAAAAAATATGACATCAGCAGTTTGCGTTCGCTGTTTCTGGCGGGCGAGCCGCTGGACGAGCCGACCGCACGCTGGCTCGACGACGCGCTCACAGGCGTCGAAATTATCGATAACTACTGGCAGACCGAAACCGGCTGGCCCATGCTGGCGACTTCGCTCGGCGTGGAGAATACTCCGCGCAAATTCGGCTCGCCGAGCTTTCCCACTGCCGGTTTTAACGTCAAGGTAATCAATGAGGGCACTGGCGAGGAAGCCGCCGCGGACGAAAAGGGCGTACTCGTCATCGTGCCGCCGCTGCCGCCTGGTTGTCTGGCAACTGTTTGGGGCGACGATGATCGTTTTGTGAAAACCTATTTTTCCGGCTTCAAGAACCAGCTTTACTCGTCGTTCGATTGGGCGATTCGCGACAAGGACGGCTATCATTTTATTCTTGGCCGCACCGACGACGTTATCAACGTTGCAGGGCATCGTCTTGGTACGCGCGAAATCGAGGAGGCGATCAGCGCACACAGCAACATCGCCGAGTGCGCAGTGGTTGGCGTGGCCGACCAACTCAAGGGCCAGATGCCGCTGGCGTTCGCCGTGGTGAAAGACAGTGCGAAAATTGCCACGCCGGAGCTTGCCGCGCAAATGGAAAAGGAGGTCATGGCGACGGTGGATAAACAACTGGGCGCGATCGCGCGGCCGGGACGCGTGCACTTCGTTACCTTGCTGCCAAAGACGCGCTCGGGCAAATTGCTGCGCCGTTCCATTCAGGCATTGGCGGAAGGACGGGACCCCGGCGACTTGACTACGCTGGATGATCCGTCGGCGTTGGAGCAAATCAGGGCGGCAGTGACCAAGCGCTGAGACCGGTTTGATATTTGACGCGGAGGCGGATTCGGGGGAATCCGTCATACTGCGGTAATCTGCTAAAATAGCGCTCACATAAAAGGATAAGAGCAGATCGTCATTTTTACTTTTCTCCTTAAGCGCATCGGCATCATGATCCCCACGTTTCTGGGGGTCACGCTGATCGCTTTTTCGCTGATTCATCTTATCCCCGGCGATCCGGTTGAGGCGATGATGGGCGAGCGCGGCATCGACCCCGCGCGCCATGAAGAACTCAAGGTCAAACTGGGGCTGGATAAGTCCCTGCCGGTGCAATACCTTACTTACCTGAAGAACGTCGCCAGCGGAAATTTCGGCACCTCGGTCGTTACCAACGAATCGGTACTGAAAGAATTTTTCAGCCGTTTCCCCGCAACGGTGGAGTTGTCGCTGCTGGCCATTCTGCTCGCCACGCTGGTCGGCGTGCCTGCTGGCGTGATTGCCGCAACGCGGCGCGGCAAGCTCGCCGACCACGGCCTGATGGGCGCGGCGCTGACCGGTTATTCGATGCCGATTTTCTGGTGGGGTCTGCTGCTCATATTGTTATTTTCCGTCACGCTGGGATGGACGCCGGTTTCAGGCCGCATCGGCTTTGCCTTTGACGTGCCGCCGCGCACCGGCTTCCTGTTGATTGACTCTTTGCTTTCCGGCGAAGCGGGCGCATTCAAATCGGCGCTGTCGCATTTGATTCTGCCGACCATCGTGCTCGCGACGGTTCCGCTGGCGGTCATCGCGCGCATGACGCGCTCCTCCATGCTCGAGGTTTTGCGCGAAGACTATATTCGCGCCGCGCGCGCCAAAGGCGTGTCGCGCGCGAAACTGATTTTCGTGCACGCGCTACGCAATGCCCTGATCCCGGTTGTGACGGTAATCGGTCTGCAGATCGGCACGCTGCTGTCCGGCGCGATTCTTACCGAGACGATTTTTTCCTGGCCCGGCATCGGCAAGTGGCTAATCGAATCGATTAGCCGCCGCGATTATCAAGTCGTGCAAGGCGGAATTTTGTTGATCGCATCGTTGATCATTGTCGTCAATCTGCTCGTCGACGTATTGTACGGCGTGATCAATCCGCGTATACGCTCTTCGCATTGATATGGAATTAACCAGCGTAAACAATAAGTTAGAGCTAGCATCGCCACCGTCGCCAATGGCGGAATTCTGGCGCGATTTCAGGCGCAACAAGGGTGCTCTGGCGGGGTTGTGCGTCATGGCGCTGGTACTGTTCTGCGCTATTTTTGCCAACGTCATTGCGCCGCATAATCCGATTGAGCAGTTTCGCGATGCGTTACTGACACCGCCGGCGTGGTCCGGCGGTAACGCGAAGTTCTTACTGGGTACCGATGACATCGGGCGCGATATTTTCTCGCGTTTGATTTTTGGCGCGCGGCTGTCGCTGTTTATCGGCGTGGTTGCCGTATCGCTGTCGATGCTTTTCGGCATCCTGTTCGGCCTGTTCGCCGCTTTTTTCAGCGGCATGGTCGATGCCGCCATCATGCGTCTGGCCGATATTATGCTGGCGCTGCCTAGCCTGTTGCTGGCCGTGGCGATCGTTGCCATTCTCGGGCCCGGCCTCACCAACACCATGTACGCCATTGCGATTGTCAGCCTGCCACATTACACCCGCCTTGCGCGCGCCGCGGCGCTGGCAGAAATGAACAAGGAGTATGTGACGGCGTCGCGCATCGCCGGGGCGGGTCTGTTTCGCCAGATGTTCATTACGGTGTTGCCCAATTGCATGGCGCCGCTGATCGTACAGGCGACGCTGGGTTTTTCATCGGCGATTCTCGACGCCGCCGCGCTAGGTTTTCTCGGCCTCGGCGCGCAGCCGCCGACGCCCGAGTGGGGCACCATGCTCGCCTCGGCGCGCGATTATATCGAGCGGGCGTGGTGGGTCGTCACCTTCCCCGGCCTCGCCATTCTAATCACCG